>JAZUAR010000097.1:0-5047 GCA_045638055.1 Candidatus Avispirillum sp. | reverse complement strand
AAGATGCACTGGTTCGGAAGCCTTCTTTCCGCAAGTAAGGCAGTAATACTGCGCGGTGTAAGCCCCGAATGGATCATGCAGGCGGTAAGCGAGGAAAAGGCAACTATCGTCTGGCTTCTCGTTCCGTGGGCACAGGATATCCTCGATGCAATCGATCGCGGCGATATCGATCCCAAGGAATACAGACTTTCTCAGTGGCGCCTTATGCACATCGGTGCACAGCCCGTTCCCCCCAGCCTTATCAAGCGCTGGAAGGAGCAGTTCCCCCACCACGAATATGATACAAACTACGGCCTTTCCGAGTCCATCGGCCCCGGATGTGTTCACCTCGGTGTTGAAAACATCCATAAGGTTGGCGCAATCGGTATCGCAGGCTATCATTGGGAAACCCGAATCATCGAGCCTGACGGAACCCCCGTTGCTCAGGGCAAGGTTGGCGAGCTTGCAGTTCGCGGCCCCGGCGTTATGAAGTGCTACTATAAGAACCCCGAGGCAACAGCAGAGATCCTCCACGACGGCTGGCTCTGGACAGGAGATATGGCAAAGGAGGACGAGGACGGATTCATCTTCCTCGTTGACCGTAAAAAGGACGTTATCATCTCCGGCGGTGAAAACCTCTATCCCGTGCAGATCGAGGACTACCTCAGAGCTAACGAAAAGATCAAGGACGTTGCAGTTATCGGTCTTCCTCACGAGCGTCTCGGTGAGATCGCAGCAGCCATCATCGAGCTCAAGGAGGGTGCGACCGCAACAGAAGAAGAGATCAACGCATTCTGCGAGGAGCTTCCCAGATATAAGCGCCCCAGAAAGATCATCTTTGCTACCGTTCCCCGTAATCCCACAGGAAAAATCGAAAAGCCTAAGCTTCGCGAGATCTACTGCGGCAGCGTAACTCTCGTTGAAAGCCAGATCACCAAATAATTTTTGCCTTTCAGTAGTCAGTAACCGAGGGGTATGGAGTATACATACCTCCTTTCAGGGCTTTGCCCACTCCTTCTTTTTCATACCTATGCTCCATCCCTCGGTAACTGATCTTTAATTTTTGCATATGATAAAGTAAAGGCAGTAAGTGCCTTGGAAAGGCTTTATATATATGAAGATTACACTTGTACGCTCCCCGAGATTTCTCGCCCCGATACTTGCGAGGATTTTTAAGCTGAAATAAATATGAAAAACCCCGTACTAAGGTACGGGGTTTTGATCTTTTATCTCATTGACTTTTACAGAAAGATGTGATAATGTAAAAATATAAATTGAAGGGAGTGATCTTATGAATACGTACATTAAAGGATGTGCCCGCTTTACAGTTATAACTGAGGGTTGCATAAGAATAGAATATGCAAAAAATAAAGCCTTTCTGGATGCCCCCACTCTTTTTGCAATCAGAGAAAATACTGCCGAGGCAGATTTTTCCGATTCTGAAAACAGTCTTACTGTAAAAACAAAGAAGCTTACTCTCACTTATGAGGGAACAGATGAATTTGCCCCCGATAATCTTTATTGCCATATCCATACCGCAGGAATCAGCGCTGTGTGGCATTATAACGATGAACTGAAAAACAATCTCGGCGGCACACTTTCCACTCTTGACGGCGTAGACGGTCATCGTCCCTTGCCCGACGGAATAATTTCTAAAGACGGCTATTACGTCATAGATGATTCAAATAAGCCCGTGCTTTGCGATGGCTGGATCAAAAACAGAAGCGAGGATCATAAAAAGGACCTCTATCTCTTTGCATACGGCACAGATTATAAGGCGGCCATCAGAGACCTTGCGGCAGTATCAGGCGCTTTTGAGATGCCCCGCAAGTGCTTTTTCGGCTCCTGGTATTCCAGATGGTGGAAATATACCGCCGATGAGTTTCTTGCTATTGCAGACGAGTATGATAAAAACGACTTTCCCCTTGATATTATGGTCATGGATATGGACTGGCATTATCAGGATTGGGGCCATCAGGAGGGAGAGCCTTATGCTCTGTACGGCTACGGCCATGCAGGCGGAAATCTCGGCTGGACAGGATATACATGGAACCGAACTGTTATTCCCGACCCGCCCTATCTTCTTGCAAAATTAAAGGAAAGAAAGATAAAGGCAGTCCTCAACGATCATCCCGCAGACGGCCTGCGAGATCACGATGACGGATACGAGGATTTTATAAAGGACCTTGAGGCACAGGGCTATACCGAAGAGGTTCCCGACATGCCCGAAAAAATATCGGGACGAGAAAAAGAGAATATGGGCAGAGGCGTCAAAAACTTCCGCTTCAATGCAGGAAGCCCCGTGTATATGGATGCCTTTTTCAAGCACGCTCTTTCCCGTATCGAAAAGGACGGTGTTGAATTCTGGTGGCTTGACTGGCAGCAGAATTATCTGTATCCGTCAGTAAACGGCATAAAGGACCTGCCTCATCTTTTCTGGCTCAATCATTTGTATTTTGAGCATTCTAAAAAGGGGGGCAAGAGAGGCGCATCATTCTCCCGCTGGGGAGGTATCGGCGATCATAAGCATCCCGCTTATTTTTCGGGAGATTCTGTCAGCGGATGGGATACTCTCGCCTTTGAAATTGAAATGACAGCAACTGCGGCTAACGCAGGCTGCTTCTGGTGGAGCCACGATATCGGCGGATTTGTAGACCCCGTTGAGGGTGGACAGGCAGAAAACTACGTCAGATGGGTGCAGTTTGGCGCCCTCAGCGCAGCGCTGAGACTTCATATGAACGGAGTCGAGGGATTTGACCGCCGCCCCTGGACGTGGGGAGAGCCTTACTGCTCTGCAATGCGCGAGGCATTTCATTTGAGATCACGTCTTATGCCCTATATTTATTCTGCGGCATACGAAAGCTATGAAAAATCGATCCCCTTTATCCGTCCTCTTTATTATGAAGCACCCCTGTCCGATGAGGCATATAAGCATCCCACAACTTATTTTCTCGGAAGGGACCTTATAGCTTCTCCCGTAACAGTTGAAATGGGAGACGCAAAAAAAGCCTCGGTCAGCCTTTGGCTTCCCGAGGGAGAATGGTATGACGTATTCACGGGTCAACGATACGATGGCGGCAACATCACCGTTGAAAAGGACCTGTTCTCATTCCCTCTGTTTGTCCGTGGCGGTGTGCCCTTTGTCACTCAGCCTTATCGCGACAGAATGGCGTCAGAGCCCTATACTCAGCTTGAAATAGCAGTTTATCCCGGCAGCGCGGCTGAGGGAAGCACTGTTTTGTATGAGGATGACGGCGAAAGCGAAAGCTTCAAGTTAGTCAAGTGCAGAACAACGAAGATCACCTACTCGAGAAACGGGGATGAATACCGCATAACCCTTGAGCCGCAAGGAAATTATGAGGGTGCGCCTGAAAAGAGAAGCATAAAGGCAGTTCTCTACGGCGTCCCCGAAATGACCTGCATTTCGGCAAATGCAGAAATCAAATACGACGAAATTGAGAAGAAATTGACCGTAGACCTTGAGAATATCTGCGCAAACTCAAAAACGGAGATCGTTTTGAGATAAAGATATTCATCGGGGGATTCCGATAAGGTCGGAAACGATTTCCGCAGCCGTGCAGGGAGTAACAGCCCCGCGACTGATCATATCGAATATGTAGAGGGCATCCTCCTCATTTCTTGAAATATCATCAAGGCGGATGCACTCCTTTTCCTCTCCCCGACAGTATATTTGAGTTATGGTGAGAGAAAAAACAGAACCTGAGCATCTTTTTTGGGCGCAGCTTTTTGCGGGAGCCTCTGTCAGGCGATATATCAGTATCATATCGCCGCCCGGATACTTCAAAGACACCCGTCTTTGCCGAGTTCTTCGTTTTTTAGCCGGAAGCTTTTTCATATTCTCTCATCCCTTTCGGTGTGTAGTATGAAAAGTATATATTACGTTGATTGCCGAGGATTAAGATTTTCCTCCGTTATGAGATGCGAAGTGAGAAAAAGGATTGTAATTGGCAATAAATCTTCCTTTTGGAAGAGGGAAAAACGGTAAAATAAGTCGAAATCAAGAGAAACAGGTCAAATTTGCGCGCAGCTCGGTTTTGCAACAATTTACTAAAATCAATATTAATTTTAATTTTTAATAAAAATAAAATTAAGGAAGGAAAGAACATGGATATTTGCGAATCTTTTCTCAATGCATACAGAGATCTTGAAGAGGTTCTTGGTGTAAAATACGGTCAGAAGCTGGGAACGGTGCAGCTTTATGCTTCAGGAGAAGGTGCAAAATATTTTGAGGAGCTGAATCTTTTCAGAGAGATGAGAAATCTTCTTTCCCATCACGGAAGAATAGATGGCTCGCCCGTGGTCCTTCCCTCCGAGCAGGCGCTGAATAAGCTTCTGGAAATACTCGAATATGCGAAAAATCCTCCTATGGCTCTTTCTCTTGCTACTCCCACGGAAAAGCTTTGCTGTGCCCGTCTTTCCGATGATCTGACAAAAATTATCGGTATAATGGAAAAGCGAGGATATTCCCATATCCCCGTGATGACTAAAAACAAAGGCGTTTTCGGCGTATTCAGCGTAGGCACTCTGTTCTCCTTTGCAAAAGAGAACCCTCAAAGCTCAATAAATGGGATGGTCCTCAGAGATATGTCAGCATTTCTCCCTCCCGAAAAGCATACAACGGAAAAATTTGCATTTGTGGGACCCGATGCAACTCTCCATCATATAAAGGAGCTGTTCAGAGTCCCCGGACCTAATCACCGCCGAATCGTTGCAGTATTCGTCACAGAGGACGGCCGCCAAAGCTCCCGCCTCCTTGGTATGATAACCCCTTGGGACGTATTCAAGGCAGAAGGCGATAAGGAGATATGATTTTTATGCAAAGGACTTTTTTGTAAAAAAGTCCTCTATCTTCCTAAAACATAGTCGTCTGCCTTCGCCTCGATACACTTGGCTCGGCATACTCCTTGTTTTAGTTACGTCGTTGAAAAAACGATACTCAATCGTTTTTTCTTCCTCCTCACTTCAAAAAACTTCAAAAATTGGTAAATCTGAAAAATACAAGGCAAAAGAACAGGTGCAACGCACCCGGGCGATATTATCGCCCACC
>JAZUAR010000096.1:0-4176 GCA_045638055.1 Candidatus Avispirillum sp. | reverse complement strand
CCGTGTGTTAAAATATAGGTGTAAAAGAAATTTGATCGCAGAGGTGAAATTATGAAAGGATATATAATTGCAATAGTCGTCGGATTGATTTTGGGAGTTATAAGGGTATGCTTAAAGGTAAAGCTTTTCCAGGGGGAGGCATATAATAAGACCTTCGCCTGTCCCAATTGTTCGGCAAGATTTAAGGCAAAATGGTATCAGATGATATTTAAAACCGAGTCTGTATACACCTATAACGCAGCACGCTTAAAATGTCCCGTCTGTCACGAAAAGGATATGTGCAGTGTTGTGTATGATGAAAAATAAAAAATGGTTCAGAGTTTCTCTGAACCATTTTTCATTATCTGCTAAATATTAATTCCGAATATTCGAAGGATGTTCTGTGCGATTCCCAGATATACAAGGAGGGAAAGCACGTCAACGATGGTCGTAATGAGAGGGCTCGCCATTACGGCAGGGTCAAGGCCGATACGCTTTACGAGAATGGGAAGCATACCGCCGGAAACCTTTGCGATGATAACGGTGATGGCAATTGCGATGCTTACAACAAGGCTTACTGCAATTGAAACCTGAAGTCCGTGCTCAGTACGGTTTACGTCGTTGAAAAGATACATCTTTCCGAAGTTTACGATACCGAGAGAGATACCGCAAAGAAGGGAAACGATGGATTCCTTAAGAAGCACCTTGCCGAAATCCCTCATCTGCACGTCACCGAGAGAGAGGGCACGAATAACGGATACGGATGCCTGTGAACCTGCATTACCGCCCGTACCCATGAGAAGAGGCACGAATGCCGTCAGCACGGGAAGGGTTGCAAGGGATCCTTCAAAGTGGGTAAGGATCTTTGAAGTGAATGTTGCGCTTATCATCAGGATGAGAAGCCAAGGAATACGGTTCTTCCACGTTTCAAATACGCCTGTTTTAAGATAGGGCTTATCTGAAGGTGTGATCGCCGCCATCATTTCGATGTCCTCTGTGTCCTCCTCCTGGATAACGTCCAAGGCGTCGTCGACGGTTACGATACCAACAAGTCGCTGCTCGGAGTCAACAACGGGCATCGCAAGAAAGTCGTACTTGGACATAGCGAGGGAAACGTCCTTCTTGTCATCATCAGTATGAACAAAGATGGGGTCCTCGATCATGATATCCTCGAGAACGGTATCCTCCTCCGCAAGGAGAAGCTGCTTTACGGTAACAACGCCCAGAAGAACTCTATGCTCGTCTGTAACGTAGCAGGTATAGATAGTTTCCTTGTCAACACCCTGACGGCGGATGGTCTTGAAGGCATCGGCAACGGTGAAGTGAGCCTTTAAGCGGACAAACTCCGTTGTCATAATGGTGCCGGCAGAGTCCTCGGGGTAGTTGAGAAGCTTATTGATCTGTCTGCGACGCTCGGGATCCGTAGCCTTAAGAATCCTTCTTACAACGCTTGCAGGCATTTCCTCAATAACGTCAACGGTATCGTCAAGGAACAGATCGTTCATGATCTCGGAAAGCTCCTGGTCGGTGAAGCACTCGATAAGAGCCTGCTGAAGGTCTGATTCCATTTCGACAAATACCTCGGATGCAAAGTCCTTGTGAAGGACTCGGAACATGAGAGGTACCTCGTCTTTGGGGAACTGGTCAAAAATTTGTGCAATATCCGCAGGTTCTTCCTCGCAGAGAAGGTCTCGAAGCTCTCGGTATTTCTTATCATCGAGGAGCTTTTTTACTTCTGCGATCATAGCGAGCATATGGTTCACCTGCTTTCTTTTAGGATTTTAGAAATTAAAGGGGATAAGCCTTTGCTGCGGATGTTTTGATTGCGCTAAGGGCGTCCTTCATGGACTCGGCCTTATAGGAGGCACTGCCTACAACGAAAACGTTTGCACCTGCAGCGGCGCAAATTGCAGCGGTTTTTTCATTGATTCCGCCGTCAACCTGAATGCTTACGGGAGAATCGCCGATGTAGCTCTTTACTTTCTTTATCTTATCGCTCATATCCATGAAGCTCTGACCGGAGAATCCGGGCTCAACTGTCATGATGAGAACCATATCAACGTGCTCGATGAAGGGAAGAACAGCCTCAGCGGGAACGCGGGGCTTGAGGGCAACTGCTGCCATAAGACCGTACTTGTGGATCTCCTCGATCATCTCAATGATGCTTGCCTCGTCGGCAATATCGTTGTGAACTGTGATGATATCTGCACCTGCCTCAGCAAGGCGCTCGATATACTTTTCAGGCTTAACTGTCATCATATGTGCATCGATGGGAAGATCTGTGATCTTGCGGACTGCTGTGAGGATCTCGAAGCCGATGCTGATATTGGGAACGTAGATTCCGTCCATAACGTCAAAATGGATCATGTCTGCGCCTGCAGCTTCTGTGCGCTTAACCTCAGACTCGATGTTAAGAAGATCGGAAGCGAAAAGGCTGGGAGCTGTTAAAATTTTCATATGCTGTACCTACAAATATTATTTACTGTTTTTGTTATATATCCCGTTTTGGGATGATTTTTTCTGTTTCTGATTTTTGGCATTGGAGTGGTGGGTGTCATCAATGGGGGATTTCCCATAAGATGTATTGACAGCAGTTGCTGTCCCCGAATCTGTGCCCCCGACAAGGAGTGCGAAAAGGAGCTTTAAAATAAAGGACGTCGGGCAATCGCTCCTCTTTGTCGGTTTATATAGACCTTCCCTTCGGGGAAGGTCATTTTAGGTTAGAGGTAATAGGGAAGAGGTAATAGGTGTGGTGGCTTTCCGCTTTGCGGAAAGCTTCTTAATTTTCCTTGAGGATGCAGACAGCGTGAGCAGATATACCCTCGCGGCGGCCTGTGAAGCCCATTTTCTCTTCTGTCGTAGCCTTAACGTTGTAGCGGCTGACGGGGATATTTGCATACTTTGCAACGGTCTCGCGCATAGCCCCGATATAGGGTGCCATTTTAGGCTGCTGAGCGATGATAGTGGAATCGATATAATCTATCTCAAAGCCTGCCTCGCGAACCTTTTCGCAAACCTTCTCAAGAAGGAGCATGGAGTATATATTTTTATAGCTCATATCGTTGTCGGGGAAAAGGTTTCCGATATCGCCAAGTCCTGCGGCACCGAGAAGCGCATCGCAGATAGCGTGGCAAAGAACGTCTCCGTCGGAATGGGCCATAAGGCCGTAGGGACAATCGAAGGTAACACCGCCGATTATCATTTCCTTTCCATCCTCAAAGCGATGGGCGTCGTATCCGTGTCCGATTCTCATTTCTTTGCTCCCTCCTTTGCCTTTTCTCTGTAAGCAAGGATTGCTTCGCAGAGCATAAGATCGTCGGGACCCGTGAGCTTTATGTTCTCGCGGCCTGTTTCAACAAGCTTTACTTCAAAGCCGAGGCGCTCGCAGAGCATGCAGTCATCGGTAACAACTGCCTCGTCCTTTTTTGCCATATAAGCTGCGGAGCGGTAAACGTCGTTCTGGAAGACCTGAGGTGTCTGCACGAGCCAGATCTTATCTCTGTCAGTAGTTTCTTCAATTATTCCGTTTTTATCTGCGATTTTGACGGTGTCCTCAGATTTGTGAGCCGCCGCTGCAGCACGGTATTTATAAGCTTCACGAACGGTGTCCTCGATAATCTCGCTTGTAACGAGACAGCGGGCCGCATCGTGGATGGCAACGAACTTGGACTTGTCGGAAACGGAGTCAAAGCCGAGAAGAGCGGACTCCTGTCTTGTCTCGCCGCCCTCAACGATCATAGCGATCTTTTTGAATTCATAGCCCTCGATAACGTCTGCGAGAGCCTCCTTGTCACCGACAAGAATGATCTCGTCAATAAGGTCGCATTCCTCAAAGGCACTGATAGTGCGGATAACTGCGGGAATGCCGAGAATCTCAACGTACTGCTTTTTAACCTTGCCGCCGAAACGGGTGCCGTTGCCCGCCGCAAGGATAACTGCAGAGGTAAATTTAGCCATTATATGACCTGACCTTTCTTTTTTGCTTGCAGTAGCGCAAGCCGTGCCCGAAATAAAAATTTCAGGCTATATAAATTGTGTCTGTAATATCCAAATACATTCAAATTATACCACATATTCTATATTGGTGTAAATAGGATTATGAAAAATCTTTAAATAAGCATTGAGTGTTTGAATAAACATATGTTATTCAAATTCAGCTTTATCGGGGAGATTGCTAAGCCTCCCTTGCCTAAAGGG
>JAZUAR010000095.1:0-5376 GCA_045638055.1 Candidatus Avispirillum sp. | reverse complement strand
CCAAGGCGTCCTACCGCTCCCGTTGCCTATCGTGGACGAGGCTATACTCAAGACCAGATGAAGGCGGCATTTGACAAGTTACCAATGCTTATTATCGAAAGATTCAACTCGCTTATCGACGATATTGAAAGGGAGGGTGAGGGCTCTGTTACCGAGTCAATTAAAACCGGACTTGACGAAAATCACGCATTAAAAAATTTCTTTGATGACGTCAAAAACGGAAATCTTGCCTCCTATCTGGTGGTTGGAGATGCTACCTTGATCGAGAAAATCTATCAGCTATCATCAGAGCTTGAAAGCATTAAACAACAGCTAAATCTTAGCTGACAAAGCTAAAAACAGAGAGGACACACGGGGACCACGGGCGAGAAAAACTTGAAGATCCCCCCCTCTCAAAGAAAGGAAAATAATGAACATTATCAGATTTGAATTTTTCAAAAACAACGCTGACATAGCCTCGGCAGAATACGACAACTCGGACACAATAAGGTTTCTTTTTCCCACAAAGGAGGACGGTTATCTATCCATTGGGCCAAGAATTATCAAAGTGGAGGGCGGCGGCGCAAATATTAATCTGGAGAGCTTTTCCGACGGAGTTCAGGGCTGTTACCTCTGCATTGAGGGACAAAGATTTGAGCTTCCGAGCCTTGACAAGCTAGGCAGATATTTCAGAATGGCTGCTCCCTCAAACAACTCCGCTATGGCAAGAGTGGTATACCTGAAAGAACTGGAATCCAGAGTCACGGAAATTGAAAAACGCCTTGCCAAGGCTGAAGAAAAAATCTTTGGAAGGAGAACAATAATTTGAACGTTTTAACAAAATTACTTATAACAGCCACACTCGGTGCAGCGATGACTATATCCCCTATGGCGCCCGATACGTACGTAGAGGCAGAAATCATCTGTGAGCCCGAGAGCTCTGTCGAAATCCACGCTACAGAAGAAGCTGCAACCGATCCCACACAAGAGAGCAAAGCTGCCGCAGAGCCCACACAAGAGATCGATGCGACAATTGAGGAAGAAAACATGCCCGACACGGAGAAAAAGAACGGCTTTACCGAGCTATACAACCTTGCTATGTCTCACCTCTCCGAAATACTTTCATTTGCCGCATTCATCGGTTCGCTCTTATGCGCTATAATCTACAAAAGTGGACTTTTACCAATGGTGGACCGCGGACTTGTATCCCTCAAAAACGTAACGCAGAAAATCAAAGAATCCACCGACAGAGCTGAGTATGAAAGCAGGGAATCCCTCGACAATATCGCAGGCAAGATCCTCACCCTCGAGGGCGCACTTGACGGCATACAAACAGCTCTCTTGAGCCTTAACGAAAGGATGGAATCCATAAGCGGAAAAGAGGCTTATCAGGCGAAAATTGACACCTTGCTCGAGGGCGAGCTTGATATGCTATACGACATTTTTATGAGCTCTGCTCTACCCGAATATGAAAAGGCAAGAGTCGGAGAGCGAGTTTCAAGGCTTAAGAAGGAATTAGAGAATGAAGGCAAATAACAAACTTTTTGGAAAGCGTGCTTTACATTTTCTCGGTGTTTTGCTCTGCGTTATACCTCCTATCGTTTGCACCTTATCCTACTTTCCTCTGTGGAGAGCCACCGGCACTGAGCATATGATATCAGGCGGAGTTGCTATTTTACTCATCCTCTCAAGCCTTCCATTTTATAAATACGTAAAGAAGCTTCTTGAGTCCTGCGCATCCTACATACTCTGGCTGATCATATTTCTGTTCTGCGCCCTGCTCTCACGGGTTATCGGTGAGATAACGGTAATTGCCTTCGTAGGATTTATATCCAACCTCCTTGGCGCGCTACTTATGAAAATAGCAGAAAAGTCAGAGTAAAAGCACAAAAAAAACGACATAACAAAACCCGTGAAAGGAAGAAAATGAACAAAGATTTTGACACAGAAATAATCGGCATCAACGAAAAGATAAAGGGCGGCTACACATATCTAATATCAAATCTCAGCAAGATTATTGCCCTAATTACCGTCCTTATCGCCGCAATGATGGTATTCACAGACATCACCTTTTTAGGTATAAATTCACGAGAGTTTTCTACCACCCTTATTCTAATTCTCATCTCCTCGTATGTGATGTATTTTTCCCTTGAAGAATCGGGAGAGCGACTGTATGAGGAGAGTGAGGAATACAAATCCCTGGCATCAGAATATCAGAAGATTATGAAAAAAATCGGACTCGACAAGCTTCCTGCCCTACGCACCTATTGCCAACGATATGCAGACGATGAGCTGATATACAGAAAGCGACAAATGCTCTTATCTTCCGGCCTTACCGAGGAGGAATATAACCGAGATCCAAAAGAACTGGAGGACAGAAAAAAGCGCCGCAAGCTCCGACGGATATTACGAGCAAAGCGCCTGCATCTTACACCGGAGCTACTCCTATCTCAACGCAACATTGAGGTAGAAAGACTAAAGGATCCGGAACGTACAAAGCTCATTTTTCTGCTTATCAAAATTTTGCCGAGCACCATATGCGCATTCTTCACAGCCTCGGTCGTTATGTCCACAAAGGATCTTACCCTGGTCAGCGTTCTTGAGGGAATTATGAAATTATCCATGCTACCCCTTATCGGATTTCGCGGATATGTTAACGGCTATAATTACAAAAAGAGCAATGAGGCGCTTTGGCTCAAAACCAAAACAAGACTTTTAGAGGGATTTTTAAGGGAATATGAAAATAATAGTTTACAAATAACTGAAAATTGATGAAAAACGAAGAGAATCTTTCAAATCTTCTTTTTTCGAGGTCGGAGCATAGTCTCCGACCTTTTTTCATTCGCACTACCATTTTTTGTTTTAGCATCGCCTATTGACTTTAGAGCGCCTTTATGGTAAAATAAGATATAAAAAAAGAAAGGGGGGATCCGTCTTATGCTATACGATAAGGACAGTGGAAAAATTAAAATAAGTCTTAAAGAATTTTTGGGCATAGCCAGACGCGGAATATCCCCTACACTCCCCTTTGACGAGGACGAGCCCAACATAACAGACACCTCAATGCTGATGCTAAAGGGCTTTCTTCCCGATGTGAAAAAGGAGCGAGTTATCTATGGCTTCCGTGCGGGTGAGTATGAGTTTGAAATGTATATGCACCTGGTCTCTGTTGTAGTCAGCGAGGTTATAATAGCAAAGGAAATCGACACCTCACCAAACAACCTGACACGGGAAGAAAAATCACTGCTCCGTGCAGAGGCATACATCATCGCAAAGGCTATGAGCGAAATTCAGGGCTTCAAAACAATTGTGCTGCAGTTCCACATTGAAAACAGACAGCGATATGAGCGAAAATCCTGGGTTGAGGTGGTAAAGCAGGACAAGCTGAATGAGTTCTTTGATAAGTGCGTCTGCGTTGTTGAAAAATTCGCCCTGCCCGAGGTTTTGCGCGTTACAGAAAGAATTCCCTCCTGGCAAGGACTGAAGTTCCCCTACGACCATATAAGAGATGGCCAGAGAGATTTCATGCGTGAGGCTTTTCGCACTCTATCCATTGGCGGAGTCTTGTTTGCAACAGCGCCTACCGGAACGGGAAAGACCATCTCCGCAATCTACCCCGCTATAAAAGCGCTTTCAAAGGGACGCGCCGAAAAGATATTTTACCTAACGCCAAAGGGTACTACCGCTGAGGCTGCAAGAGACACTATAAACACCCTTTGCCAGAGTGGTGCAAAGATAAAATCCATCATACTTACGAGAAAGGACAGAATGTGTATAAACGGCAATCTCTGCCGCTCCACAAGGTATCTTTGTAAGTATTCAAAATGTAACAGCATTGCCGATGCGGCGCTGAAATTGTATCAAAATGCAAAGAATTGTTTAGATTTTCGCGATATTATAGAGGTTGCAAAGGAATATGTAGTTTGCCCATATGAGCTATCTCTTGCTTATTCTGAGCTATGTGATATAGTTATCTGCGACTTCAATTACCTCTTTGATCCCGGCGTTTATTTGCGCAGATATTTTGACGAGGGTGGCAGATTCCTCTTCCTCATCGATGAGGCACACAACCTTGTTGAGAGAGCACGAGAGATGTACTCTGCGCACCTTGATTTGAACGAAATATCAGCACCGAAAAACGACCAACGCATAAGAGAAAACGCACCCATAAAGTCTATTTCCGCAAATGCAAAAAAGGTTATTTACGAGACACTTTACCCCTATGTCAAAGAAGAACTGCGAGAGGACAGAGATGGAATTTTACACGGTGCAACCCATCTATCCACAGTGCCATCAAGGCTGTATACCATCTTCGACGAGCTGATGCTTTACACCACAGAGGAGATCAAAAATGCGATAAAGGACAAAAATCCCGAGCTGATCTATCTCTTGCGCGAGTACCAGCTGAAGATTCGAAAATTCAACGCCGCACTCTCACGCTTTGACGATTCATACAGACTCATTATATTCTATGACAACGGAGAGATGCGCGTGGAAATCTTCTCTCTTTCAACGGGAAAAGAAATCCGAAATATGATAAACCGCGGCCACGGAGCACTATTCTTCTCCGCAACGCTGACCCCCCTCCACTACTACAAATCCTGCCTCGGAGCAGAGCCACAGGACGGAGCCTTGAGCGTGGAATCTCCCTTTGCGCCGGAGCAGCTTTCTGTCTGCATTATGGATAAGATCAGCACCAGATTCTCTGAGCGAGAGGACACCCTTGGCGCTATTTGCAGAGCGATAGCCGCTTCCGTTTCAGCCCGCCGAGGAAACTATATGGTATTCTCCCCCTCCTTTGCCTACAGCGAGGCCCTGTACAAGGCATTTAAGGCTAAGTACCCAAAGGTTAACATCATTTTCCAGCACAAGGATATGACTCCCGCCGAAAAGGCAGACTTCCTTGAAGAATTTAAGCGCGAGCGCGACTCATACCTCATCGGCTTTGCGGTTATGGGAGGTATATATTCCGAGGGTGTTGACCTTGTGGGCGATAGTCTTATCGGAGCAGTTGTTGTGGGAATCGGTATGCCCGGATTATCCTACCAGCGCGAGGCGATAGCCGAATATTACCAGGAAAAGTTTGAGGAGGGCAAGCAGTTTGCCTATATTTACCCCGGCATGAACCGAGTTTTCCAGGCAGCAGGCAGAGTTATTCGCCGCGAAGATGACAGAGGCGTTATAGTTTTAATCGACGATAGATTTGATGACCCGATATACAGAAAGAGTTTGCCTAAGCTCTGGTCAGGAGTAAAATTCATTTCCGATCCAAAGACCTTACGAGAGGAGCTGGACAAATTCTGGCTTGAAATCGATAAAGAAAAAAGTCGGAGGGCCAAGCGGTCTTAGGAAGACAATAGAGAGGGACAAGTCCTTGGCTCACAGAAAGAGATGGGT
>JAZUAR010000094.1:0-3331 GCA_045638055.1 Candidatus Avispirillum sp. | reverse complement strand
ACTGCTAACTGCGAGACAGGCGAGATCATCTACGCAAACAACCTTCCCTTCAGCCACTACGATATGCAGGGCAAGCTCTCCGCAGCTCTCGGCACATCCAAGAGAGTTTACATCGAGAACGATGCAAATGCTGCTGCAAAGGCTGAGTCTGTTGCAGGCGTTGCAAAGGGCTCCAAGTACTCCGTTATGATCACCCTCGGTACAGGCGTTGGCGGCGGTATCATCCTTGATGACAAGGTATACTCCGGCTTTAACTTCGCAGGCGCTGAGCTCGGTCACATCGTTATCGTTAAGGACGGCAGACAGTGCACATGCGGACGCCGCGGCTGCTGGGAAACATACTCCTCAGCTACAGGTCTTATCCGCACAACCCGCGAAAAGCTTGAGGATGCAAGAAAGATCGGCAGATACACAGTTATGGAGGAGATGATCGGCGGCGACCTCAACAACATCTCCGGCAGAACTGCTTTCAAGGCTATGAAGGAAGGCGATGCTCTCGGTAAGGAGGTTGTTGACGAATACATTTCCTACCTCGTTACAGGTATCGTAAACATCATCAACATCTTCCAGCCCAACGTGCTTTCCATCGGCGGCGGAATCTCCAATGAGGGCGATTTCCTCATCGAGCTTCTCCACGATAAGGTATTCGCAGAGACATACTCCCGCGATGGCACACCTCAGTGCGAGCTCAAGATCGCAACTCTCAAGAACGATGCAGGCATCATCGGTGCTGCAGCGCTCGGTATGTAATATAGAGGAGTTGCAAAAAACTTCAGAAAGAATGGCTATGGGTTCTGCCCATAGCCATTTTGTTTTTGCAGCATTTCAAATTCGGGTTTATAGAACAGTTTATGTGTACACAGTAAGGGCGAGCATTGCTCGTCCGATGCTAAAAGTTATGTAATACGTAAAAGAAAGAAACGCAACTGTAAATTTAAGCGTAGGGGAGCTGCTTGCCGCTCCCGCCTATCTGCACAAGAACGAAACGATATTCACAGCGGGTCGTTACGTCTGTAACGGGAGCAGCAAGCGGCTCCCCTACGATAAAGTGTAGTGCAATCGTTCGTTTGTTCATCAAATTTTGTTCTGGTTCGTGTGCAGATGTGAGGACGTGCAATGCACGCCCCTACATTATTAAACTGTTCGATAAAACCGAATTTGTTATTATGGGATCTTTTTGTTATTCTCCTCATTATTACAATTTCGGTTGACAATCAAATTTATATTTTATATAATTTAAATAGAAAATAAATAACAAGGAGTTTGTTATGAAAAAGATAATAGCTATGATCCTTTGTGTGGCTACCGTTCTTATGACCGCGGCTGTTTTCAACGTAAGCGCTGACAGCAGCGATCCCTCCGACAGCTACACACACGTGAATGCCCCTTATGAGGACAGCGGCATTTCTCTCTGGTTTGACTATGCCAGCGAGAAGATCTCCCCCGATGATACTGAAAATACGGGTATGGAGTCCTTCTCCGTTTACATGGCAAAGAACGAGATCGAAAACGCTCAGTTCGTTCTCACTGCAGACGGCCCTCGCGAGGGTATGACCGCCTCCCTCTCAGGCTTTGCAAACGAAGCGGGCGACACTCTCGATGCTGAGATCTTCATCGAGCTTTACCACGACTGCGACAACTACGGCATGGTGCCCGATGCGATCCCTCCCCTTTCTGCATACGGCAGCTTTGACCTTACTGCAGGCAAGTCTCAGGCCTTCCTTGTGAAGATCACATCTGAGATCGACTCAGCATCCGGCTGGTACTCCTCCGACCTTACTATCCTTGACAGCGAGGGTAAGGCTGTTAAGACTACAAAGATCTTCGTATACGTTTGGGATTTCGCTCTCTCCGAGGAAACTGCCTGTGCAACAAGCATCGGTCTTGATCCTCACTATCTTAACACCGCCTGCTCATCAGACGGACTTGACGCTCAGACCCGCTACAAGAACTATTATGACTACCTTCTCGAAAACAGAGTAAACGCAATGTATCTCCCTTACGAGCTTCATGAGGCGGGCGCGATTGAATATCTCGATAACCCCCGCGTAACCTCCTTCCAGCTCCAGTCCGATAAGGGCGGTACAGAGATCGACTATACACAGAGAGCAAGAATGCTCATGCAGCTCTTCGGAAAAGAGGAATATGCTCACAGATTTGACAAGGCATACTACTTCGCAGGCGCTCTCAAGGACTATAAGAACGTTCTTGACCCCCTCCGTCCCGATCAGCTTGAAACTCTTAAGGCGGCATACGATAAGGAAATGACTCCTTTCAAAAACGTTCAGCCCTCCTACAGCAATATCCCCGTTAACTTCCTCTGCACCTATTTTGCAGATATTGATTACACCCTTGCAGACGGCTCCGTTATCGACCAGATCGACTACTATGACGATTTCGTAAACCTCCTCTGCTCAAAGCCCTTTGCTTATACTGAAGCATGGGAGCTTAAGACAAGCGGCGCAAAGGTTATGCAGGATGCAAAGTGGGATGCAGTTTACGGCACATTCAAGGAAAGAATGGCAGAGTATAAGGCAAACGGAAACAAGGTTTGGTGGTTCCTCTCTTGGGACGTTGAAGCACCCTACATCAACTACTATATGCAGACAGACGGCGTTGCTCAGCGACTTCTCTTCTGGCAGCAGTACGATAACGGAGTTGAGGGATTCCTCTACAACTTCGCAAACTTCTGGCTCGGCGACTGCGCAGACCCCTATAACTACAACGTAACAAACAGCTCCTATCCTAACGGCCACGGCGAGTCCATCCTCATCTATCCCGGCGCAAAGTACGGTCTTACAACTCCCGTTGGCAGCCTTCGTCTTGAGGCTATGCGTGACGGTATCGAGGATTATCAGCTCTTCTCAATGCTTGACAGCCAGAGAAGCGGTGCATCCGCAGCAATCATCGATAAGATGACAACCGGTGTGGTTACATACTCCACAGACGATGCAGCTTACTACGAAACAAGAATCGCCCTCGGTAATGCAGTTGAGGCGGCTGAAAAGGGCGAGTGCGTTCACGATTATCAGCTCACAGATTCTACTGATGCAACCTGCACAGCAGACGGCGAGAACGTATTTGTTTGCATATTCTGCTCTGATAGCTATACCGAAGAGGTAAAGTCCGAGGGTCATAAGTATGCAGACGGCGCTTGTACCGTATGCGGTGCATCCGACCCCGATGCTGTTCCCGACGTAATTGCAGGAGACCTTGACAATAACGGAGAGATCAATTCACTTGACTCCAATATTCTCAAGAGAATCATTGCAGGAAAGATCACACCTGATGCTTATCAGCTCCTTGCTGGAGACGTTGACGGCTCCGGTGA
>JAZUAR010000093.1:0-24031 GCA_045638055.1 Candidatus Avispirillum sp. | reverse complement strand
ACGGGCTGTCATAAGAATACCAACGTATGTAATATCGTGGGATGCGAGAGCATCGAACTTGATCTTGAGGTTCTTTTCGTCCCCTGATGTGTTGTGGGCATTGAGGATAGAATATGCAATAGTACCCTTCTTGCCGTTTGCGATATCGGAGCCTTCTACGAACTGACCGTTGCTATAGAAAACGCCGTTTTTAATAAGCTTTACCATTGTTTTATATTTTCCTTTTGATTGTATTTGAAAAAATATGTATCATTATACTATAGTCATAACGGAAAATCAAGAGAAATAACAAGTCTTTACGGACAGGTTTTTTCGTGATATAATAAAACAAGAATCACAAGGGAGAAAAATTATGCCTTCTTATACAATACATCTTGCCGCCGCGCTTAAATATCTGGAATCCCATACCGAGGAGAGCAGAGAAGCCTTTTTGGAGGGCGCAATAGCTCCCGATCTTCTCCCGAAGCCCGCCTCTCATTACGGCCCCTCAAGCTCATCCCCCGACCTCAGCCTTTTCGTTGCGGATAAGGGCATTGCGGGCAGCTACAACCGAGGCTATTATTTCCATCTTTACACGGATAAGCGCTTTTACGGCGAATTTCTCCCGAGATTTATAAGCGAGTTTTCAAAGGAAATTTATAACGATTACGATAAATTAAACCGCGCGATAATCGAGCACTACGGTGTTGAGATTCCCGAAAAGGTAAAGGATACAGTCGGCTTTAGCGAGGGAAAAACGAAGATAATCCCCCTCGAGGAGCTTTGTGAATTTATAGATTCCTTTACAAAAGCAGAGATATAAGAAAAAGAGGATGTTGCAAGCGTTGCAGCATCCTCTTTAATTTTAAAGCTCTATTTCGTCAAGAGAGGGGTAGGGGGGGTAATCGCAGTCGAGGGTATCGGAGTACCAGTATGCAACGGAGGAGATATCGTCCTTTAAGGGGAGATATCTGCCGTCTCTTCTCCATCCCAGAGCCTGCACTGTGACCTTAAGGTCTTCCTTGAAATAAACGGGGTCCGTGATGTGCCAGCGGTACATATCAAAGTATCTGTTTGCGCGGTAGGTAGCATCCGTTGTGCCCACCTTGTTGAGGCCTGCATAGGGCGTGCAGTACTCGCGGTAGCCGTCAACGTCAAAGTTGCAGGAGCCGCAGAAATAGTCCTCTGTGCCCGTGCCGCAGATGGTGGGAAATTCAGTATCGCCGTCGATATAGAATTTAACCTCGCCCTCACCCCACCAGCCGTTGGAATTAACGCCCCAGTGGAGGTATGTGCCCACGTAGTGACCCTGGCCCTTTATCTTGTCAAGGATAACGTAATTCTCCTTGTAGGGCAGGGGATTTACTCTGTTAAAGCGGGCGTGGAAATAAAGAGAATCCGCAGGGATAGTCTTTTCCTCGCAATCGATCTGATAATAAAGATTGCAAACTCTGTCGCTTGTGTTGTCCACTTCAATGCGGAAGGACTCAAAATAGGGCATCTCAAAATAGGAGTTCATGCCCTTTGCGGGGTTTACGCAGATTGCAAGGCTTGAAAGCTGACGGTAGTCGTTTGCATCCGCATTGCAGAAGAAGTCGGAAAGAGGAGCCTCAACTGCGGGAGTTTCGTGTCCGTCAAAATAGATTCTCAGCTGCAGAAGTCTGCCTGCGGGGAGCACCTCTGTGATCCAGATGTGCTTGATCGCGCCCTGACCCTTGATATCGGCAAGGACCGCAGTTTCGCCGGGCTGAATCACGAGATAGGGGTTGACCTTCCATCCCTGACCGAGCTCGCGTGCCGCCCAGGATGCGCTGCCCTCAATTGCCATTCCGCCCTTGCCCTTTTCGCCCGTGAGGTTTTCGGGGGTGACAGCAAAGGAGCGGATATCCTTTTTAGTTGTAAGAGAAGATAACATTTTCGCACTTACCTTTCTTTTGTTCTCTAACTTGGATTGTACCACACCGCAAAACTGATTACAAGAAAAAATCAAAGGAATGTGTAAATTCTGATTTGGAGGAAAGATAAGAATTGATGTAAGGGCAGATATTATCCGCCTCTGCAATGCAACATTCAAACAGTTCGAAACCCGAATTCACATACTCCTTTTCAAGGTCCTTTCCATAAAGAACGAAAAAAGGACAGCTTTGCTGTCCTTTTTCATTATAAAAGCTCGTTATTGTAATGTGCGCGTTCGCCGCCGATGAATTTGGGGCGGGTTCTTGCGGCAACTACCAATGCTTCGCCTATCGTTTTCTGTGTCAGGCGAAGGGGGACTGCAACAGGCTTTAAGTGCATGCCGATAAGGGTAAGACCGATATCAAGACCTGCATCGGCCTGAATTCTTTCAAGAACAACGGGGCATTCAGCCTCTCTGTATGCGGCGGTTGCGAAGGAGCCGCCTGCCTTGGGCTGGGGCACGGCGTTCACAGGCTCGCAGAAGGGAACAGCCGCTCTTTCAACAACGATTGCGCGGTTGAGATGCTCGCAGCACTGTGCGGCGATGAAGATACCGCGGGGCGCGAAAACGCTTTTGAGTCCGCGATAGAGAGAATCTGCCGCCTCGGGGACGGACGCGGTTCCGATCTTTGAGCCGCAGACCTCGCTTGTGGAGCAGCCGATAACAACAATATCTCCGGCTTTAAGCTTTGCAGCCTCGCAAAGCTCAAGGGCAACGGCTGCCGCTTCTTTTTCAATATTTGAATACATAAGATTTTTCCTTTCTTACCTGACCTCAATAGCCTTTCCCAGGGGGAGAGAATAGATGAGCACCTCGCTGAAGGGGCGGCCTATCATCTGCTCGCAGACGGATTTGTAGATCAGAAGCTGTCTTTTATGTCGTGAAAGCAGCTTGGCTTTTGCCATTTCCTCGTTTTCAAGCTCTTCTTTTGTCAGGCGGTCTGTCTTGTAGTCTACAAGAACAGCATTTCCCTCGGAATCGATGAAAATACAGTCAACAACACCCTGCACGGTGATTGCGGTCTTATCCATTGCCAGGGCCTTTGAAAGCTCGGGGTCCCGGGTGAAATTCGCGGCGGGGAGACGGGTGTTGAAGCGGCGCTCTCGCATAACGGAGCGGGCATTTCTGATCCTTTCAAAAAGATCGCTCTTTGAGAAAAGCTCGATCTCATCAAGGCGGACAAGGTCAGCATCGCTTTTTGAAATAAACTCGCTGTCAATGAGCCTTGAAAGCTCGGCTGCAGCTCCCTTTTTATAAAGGGCATCGAAGCTGCAAAACTGCATGAATATATGGGTGGCAGTACCCTTCTCGGCGCTGTCTGCCTCCTTTTTCGGGCTGAGGAATGCAGGCAGCATAGGCTTTTCGTCCATTGAAATAAGGTCGGGAGAGTCGATATAAGCCTTTTCTGCATCGCTTCCCAGAATATCCGGCTTGAGGACGGAAACGGAAAGCTTTGCGGGTATATTCCAAAGATACTCCTTAGAGTAGGAGAAATCAAGAGATTTTTCAAAAAAGTTCTGAAGCTCGCTGCTTTTTTTCGTTGCTTCGGCAGCTTTTCCTGCTTTAACTGCCTTGATATCAGCGCCTTTTTTGTAAACGAAGAAGGATCCGTCGCCGCCTCGTCTGAGGGAATCGATGATCCAGTCGCCGTAGTTGCGCTTCGAGGTGACCTCGTAGGTATCAAGGGCAAATTCAGATCTGACGGTTGCTGCGGAGAGCTTTTCCTCAGCATTCTTGACCTTGCAGGAAATAATGAGGCGCTCTCTTGCTCTCGTCATTGCAACGTAGAGGATTCTTGCCTCCTCCTCGATCGCATCCATAGTCATCTGCAAAGCAACGCTTCTTCTCAGCGGATTGTCACAGCGGACGAGACCCTGCGTATCGTAAAGCTTCATTGCCGCCTTTCCGTAGCGGTCGATAAGGAGCTTTTCTGCAGTATCGCGGTTGTTGAATCGCTTTGAAGACTCGCAGATAAAGCAGACGGGGTATTCAAGACCCTTGGATTTGTGGACGTTCAGGATGCTGACCGCGTTTTTATCGGAGGCGGTGGGCATCTTGTCCTTTCTTTCGATAACGCTGTTGAGATGGGCGATAAGGTCGTGGAGAGTACCGCCGCGGGATGCCACCGATCTTGCGTGGTCGGTAAGTATCTTAAGGCTGCGGATAACGTCCGCATTTGTGCGGGGACCCTCGGAGCTATAAGCGCGGATATTTGTATCGGTAACGATAAGGCGGAGCATCTCGTCGCAGTAAAGCTCAGCGGCGCACGCTCTCCAGCGGTCAACGGTATTTTTGAAGGAAGTGCATCTGTCCTTCAGCTCTGCATCGCTTCCCGATTCGCAGTATTCGCAAAGGGAATACCAGAGGGGGAGGGATGTGCTTTTTCTGATGTTAACAAGGTCGTTGAGAGTAAAGCCGAAGAGGGGGCTCTTCATTGCTCCCGCAAGGTAAACGTCTCTCAAGGGGTTGTCTGCAGTATTGAGAAGGCAGAGGATGAGAAGCACCTCGCCGTAGTCGAAGAACTCCTCGCTTGCGGAATTTGTGGCAGAAATGCCAAGGTCCGAAAGTGCCTGAACATAGCTGTCCGCATTAGTGCCGCTTCTGAGAAGGATGGCAATATCTCTGGGCTGTATAGGCTCTCCGCTTGAGAGCTTTTCTCCGGCGATAAGCTGACTTATTCTTGCGGCAACGCACTCGGGCTCTGTGGGAGGGTTTTCCTCGCCCTCGATTTCCTTTTCCACAAGGATGACCTCGCAACGGTTTTCGCTGTCGCCTCCCGGCTTTGAGCAAACAAGCTCGTCGCACTCCTCAAAGGGGGTGCTGCCGGGGGAGAAGATATAGCGGGATACGGTGTTTGAAAAGTCGATAACGCACTTGTCGCTACGGAAGTTTTCGCTCATGAAAATGGCGCTTCCAAGACTTTCGTCCGCCTCGTACTTATTTCTGTAGGACGTGAAAAGCTCGGGGCAGGAGCCGCGGAAGCCGTAGATAGACTGCTTCACGTCGCCAACCATAAATCTGCCCGCGTTTTCGCTGACGGCGGCAAAAATATCGTCCTGCACAGGGTTTGTATCCTGATATTCATCAATGAAGATGTAGTCGTATTTCTTTCCCGTTTCGATGGCGGCGCTTGTGGGTGTGCCGTCGGGGGAAACGAATATCTTGCGGGCAAAAACTCCAAGGTCGGAAAAGTCAACGCTGCCCTTTTCCCGCTTTTGGGCGCCGTATTCATTTATGAAGTATTCAAAAACGTAAGAAAGAGTGCGGATGTGGGCGCCTGTGCGCTTCATGGCATCGCTGACGGAGGATGCGCTCTCGGAGAAAAAGTCGCTCTTAACCTGAGAGATCTTTTTCTTGAAATCGTTTCTTATATCCTTGAAAAGATTGTAGTCCTCACTTGTGTATCCTCTTTTGATGGAGGAAAGGTTGGGGAATTCGATGGATGAGAAAAAGGCGAGAGCTTCCCCGAAGGTCTTGTCGGTGAGAGCAGTCAGCTCCTCGCAGATGCGGGAGAGTCGGTCTGCCTCGGGGGAGTATTTCTCCGTATATTCATCAAAGGAAAGAACGCTTGAAAAATGGTCAAAGCGGGATTTGTAGTGCTCGCCCATGGAATAAAGCTTTGCCTTCAGGGGGGCGGAATATTCCGTTTTGAAGAAATCGTCGGCCTCTCCCTCAAGAGAGTCGGCGTTTTTGCGAAGCTTGTCTGCGCTGATATCGTATGCAAGAAGGTCTGCAAAGATTGAGAGGAGAGCTTCTGTCAGGTCAGCCTCGTTTCTTGCTGTTGATATACAGTCGGTGAGGGAGAAGAATTCCTCGGGGGCAATACCGCCCTTTCCGTCGAAAAACGCCTGCACTGTCTCGCGGACAGCGGCTGTGCGAAGAATTTGCGCCTCTGCCTCGTCAAGGACGGAAAAATCGGGAGGAAGACCGAGGGCGGCAAAATGAGGCTTCAGCTCGGACTTAAAAAAGCTGTCGATGGTGGAGATATGGGCGCCCTCAAGGCTTGAAAGCTGACGTGCGAGGGCGGCGTTCATGGGGTCCTTTGCCAGAGCCGCGGTGAGTGCATCGGCAATTCTTGTTTTCAGCTCTCCTGCGGCGGCAATGGTAAAGGTAACGATGAGCATTCGGGAAAGATCGGCTCCGCTTTCGGGGTTTTTGAGAAGGCGGATGATTCGCTCAGTCAGGGTCGCGGTCTTACCGCTTCCCGCGGCGGCGGAGAGGATGAGATTCTTTTTTGAAAATTCAATTGCAGAAAGCTGTGCCTTCGTCCATTTGCGCTCACTCATCGTCCTCACCTCCTTCATCATTTTTCTTTGCATCGGAATGGCGGCAAAGAGGCTTCATCCGGCAGTATGCGCAGGCGGAATTCTCCTTGTAGCCCGTGGGGCAGGAGCCTGCCTCGCCCGAGATCATTCTGTTTCCGACGTCTTTCAGTATTGTATCGAGAGTGTTTTTAATGCTTTCAAAGTCTGCCTCGGTTTCAACGAAGGAGCCCTTGACGTTTCCTTTTTTGTCAATATAAGCGGGGCAGTATTTTCCCGTAAGGGTGCTGTCCATGGCTTCCATAATATTCCGGTCGCCGAGAACGATACCTGTTCTGGATATCGCATCAAGTGCGAAGCTGTCGGCGCTGTCAGCGCTGAGAAGCTCGCTGCTCTGAATATCTCCCGGCTTTGCGGAGAAATAAACTGCTCCTGCGGGGATAAGGCGCTCTCCGCTTGGGAGAAGCTCCTTTGCAAAGGAGCAATCCTTCGGCATATTGCAGAGGGCGAAAAGATAGAGAAGAAGCTGGATGTTTTCTCCCTGCATGACCTTTTTGAGAGAGAAGGTCTTGCTTCCTGTTTTGTAGTCCACAACGCGGACGTAAACCGAGTCGCCCTCGCGCAGGATATCCATTCTGTCAACGATTCCGCGGATGGTGAGATCGTGGCCGTTGTCAAGACGGATGGGAAGGGCGGGAAGGTCTGCAGAAAAGCCCACGGGCAGCTCGAAGCTGTGGGGCACGAATCTCGACTGGCTGAATTCCTCGTTCAGCGCCCTTGCAAAAAGGTTGATGCTCTTTGCAAGGCGGTGGAAAAGATAGTCAACGTATCCTGCCTCGCCCTCGGGGAGGACGGAGGCGCGGTAGCTTTCGATAAGACGCTCGGTCTTTGAAAGGAGAACGTCGTCGGGAAGGGGGAATCCCTCATCTGCCGCCTCCTTCATAAAATGCTCGAGAACGGAGTGAACGAAGTTGCCCACGTCCGAGGGCTTAAGCTCCGCAAGGCCGCCCTCGTCAAGACGAAGGATGTGCTGACAGTAGTATTTGAATGCGCAGGAGTTAAAGCATTCGATTCGTGTTTGTGTAAGATTGATGTCGCGGTCAAAGAGGCTTGCAAGTGCCGCTCCCGTTGTTCTGTCGCGGTCGGCGCTGAGGTCGCCGCTGACGGTTTCTGTTTCATTTTTGCCCCCTGTGCGGATAATACCCTCTGCCTCGGGGGTGGTGAAATCGAGGATCCTTGCATTGGGAAGAAGGTTCATGAGGCGCACAGCACCGAGAGAGGGGTGATTTCCCGAGGGATCCGAGGGTATAATAAGGGTGAGGGTCTCGGAGGGGGAGGTAACCGCCTTTGCAAAGCGGAACATTTCCTCTCGCTGTTTTTTTATAGTATCGGGGGAAAGCTCGATGCCGAGAGAAAGAAGCTCGGCGCGGTCCGCATCGCTGAAAAAGCCGTTTTCCTTGGGAACGGCGGGAAATTCTCCGCTTTTTGCGCCGAGAACGATAAGATGCTTTACGGAATCAAGACGGACGGTGCCTACACTGCCAAGGATAACACGGTCAAGTCCGTCGGGGATCGAGCCGATATGGCAGGTATCAGCCGTTCTTTTCAGGAGAGCCGCGAAGCGGCGGGCATCCATGACCGCATCGGGTACACTGCCTGCAAGAGTATCGAGAACCTTACAGATAGCCTCCCAGACCTGAGATTTTTTCTGAGCCTCTGCAAGCTTTCCTGCGCGCTCAAGAATGGCAATCTCGCTCTTCAGGTGGTCATAAACTGAAAAATCGCAAAGAAGCTTGTATGCCGCGGTGCAAATATCAAGCACCGTGCCGGGAAAAGCCTCGGAAAATGCTTCAATGGGGGGGATGAGCTTGTCCTTTGCATTGTTTGCAAGGGAGAGCATTCTTTTTGCCCAGGGGCTTTCTGTTGCAAAATAGCCGTCTGCATTCATAGTCCAGCTGTCGCCGCAGAAGCGCTTTTTTCCTCTGATGCGCCATTTGTCCGTGTATGTCTCAAGGGCATCGACCTCGTCGGGTGTGAGAGAGCAAAGTCCCGTGCGGGCGCAGGAGATTATATCTCCCTTGTTCCAGCCTCCCGCGCAGACTGCACTTGCAAAAAGAAGAAGGCGGACCGCAGGCTGAGAGGTAACAGGGGTCTTTCCCGCAACGTAAACGGGAATGCCCTGTCTTTCAAGCTCAATGTCTGTAATGCCGCGAAGGGCTTCAAAATCGGCGCTGACGCAGGCTATATCCCCAAAGCTTGCCCCGTTTGAAACAAGCTCCTTTATCTTTGCGGCGCAAAGGGATGCCTCGTCATATCTGTCGGAGCATTTGATAAGGGAGACGCACTCGCCGCCCTCTGTAAGAGGCTCTGCGCCGTAGTCCCAGAGATTCTCACTGAGATATGCAAAGGTGTTGCATCTTGTATCGTCAATATGAGTTTTTTTCGTAGTAAATCCAAGGCGGGAGGCACTTCGCTCCATTTCCTTGACGTAGGTGGAAACGTACTCGGTGTGGAGCTTTTTGGAGTCCTCCATTGCCATGGCAAAGGTGATGAGAGTATCGTCCGCCTGGCTGAAAATGTGGCGAACTACCTTTATTTCCTTAGGTGTAAGGGTTAAAAATGAGTCAATGAAAACACAGCTGCCGGAAAAATAATTGTTTTCTTCAAGAGTCTTGCAAAGGGCGTCGGGGATTTCCTCAGGGTCCTCCTTTTCGCTGTGCAGAAGGGTATCGTAGGATGCCGCAATAAGTGAAAGGTCGTGGAGTCGGGCGCTGAGAGAGGGAGACGTGCCCTCAGTTTTTCTTGATGCATCCATAAGAGCCTCGGGGCCGATTCCGTAAAGCTTCGTTTCGCTGACGGCGCGGCTCATGAGAGGGACGTATCTGTCCTCGCGGTCGGGAGCCTTGAATGCCTTCAGCTTATCGGAAACGGAAACGATGGCGCTCCACATGATGAGAGACTTTTCTGCATCGTTTATATACGTCTTGGCGCATCCGCCAAAGGTGCGGAAAACGCTGTTGGCAAGGCGCTTGAAGCTGACTACCTCAATGCTGAAGCTGTCGGTGGGGTCAAAGCGCTCCGCAACAACAGTGTCCCAGAAAAGAGCCTGCTGCTCGGGAATGATAAGCACACAGCGCTTCTCATTTTTGAGGGCTGACTTCATTTTTTCAATAACGTATTCTGTTTTGGAAGAGGGTTCTCTGCCGAAAACGAATTCAATCATTTTGAAGCTCCTTTAATAAAGTTATATTGCGTTCTATAGTTGGTCTTTTTCTCCACGCAAAGGGGTAGAGAGAAAAGGTCTTGTCGTCCATTTGTTCTATTTTTTCAATGGGGCTGTCCCCAAGGTATGAGTCTTTGAAATAGGGTATCGGTGTTTTCAGGGTGCCCTTGTTTATAGCTTTTTTCGTATGAGGGCACACAGCCTGGCAAATATCGCATCCCCAGATGCTGCCTCCCTTTATAATGAGGGCTTTTTCCTCTTCGGAAAGCTCTCCCTTTTTCTGGGTGAGATGGGAGATGCAAAGATCTCTGCCCTCGCTCCCTGCGCATCCTGAGGGACAGGCCGCAATGCAGGCGCCGCAGTCCTCGCAATGGGTCAGCTCGCCGCTGCCTGCAGGAATACCCTCCCTCGCAAGTTCATCGGCAGAGAGGGTAGTAACAAGCTCTGCAATAAATACGTAGGATGAATATTTTTCTGTGATGAGAAGAGAGTTTTTGCCGATCGTTCCAAGTCCCGCCCGCGCGGCGCCCTCGCATTCAAGATAGGGAGAGTGGTCGGCGTATCCCTTTGCAAAGCGATGGGGATATTTTTCATTTATGTAGGCTTCAAGAGAGGAAAAAACCTCCTTTGCAAAGCCGTGGTAGTCATAAACTGCGCCGTAGGCGGAGAGCTTTTTGTCTGCATCGCCGCAAAAATAGGGAAAAATCATAAAAACAACGTTTGCATTTTCGGGGACAGCCAGAAAAAGGCGTTCGTTTGCTGCCCTGCAAAGAGAGGCAGGCACGAAAGCCGCGGTATCAATATTAAATTTTAAAAGAATATCGCGTATCATTTGCTATCCTCCGAATATAATATATCACACTAATTATACCAAAAAGGGTACAAAGAATCAATATTCGTATGCTTTTTCGGGAAAATGTTAACATATTGGTGTTGAAAAGTAAGGCAATATGTGTTATCATATAAGACAATATAATGAATCGCGAAAGCGAGTGTCAGAAAGGAAGAACGTAATGGCAAGAAGAACCGCAGGCGGACAGGAAATCGATCCTTCCGTATATTCCACCAATTATACAGAGTTTACAGTAAAGAAGAAGGCAACTCCCAAGATCATCCTCATCAGAGCAGCTATGCTCACAGTTTATATCGCTATCGCTCTTTTCGTGTTCCTCAAGCTTTGGTGGCTTGGCGCACTTGTAGGTCTTGTGTTTATCGCAGCACTTTATTTCACATGGCCCCTTACAAACATCGAGCATTCATACACTCTTTCCTCCGGAACATGGAAGTTTGAAACAAGCTACGGCTCCAGAAGCTCCGTTGTTCTTGAAAAGAAGATCAAGGAAATGAAGAAGATCGCTCCCTTCGTTGGCGAGGCAAAGGATCTTGTAAAGACAGCAGGCAAGATCTACGATTTCAGAATGAGCACAAAGCAGACAGAGGACATTTTCTATGCAACCTTTGAAGAGAACGGCAAGGACAGCATCATTCTCTTCCAGTGCACAAACAAGGCTCAGAAGATCCTCAAGAGCTACAACAAGGAAAACACAACAACTGTTGAAACTCTCAGATATTAATGAATAAAAGAAATCCCCTCACATATATTTTAGAGAATATATGTGGGGGATTTTTTTATGAAACGAATTATCGGCGCTTTTCTTGCATTTTTAATACTTTTAACCCTTACCTCCTGCCGTAAGAAGGATGAAAGATTTTTTGATTATCAGGATGAGATCAGAGCCGTCAGCGGTGCTTATACCGAGGACGGAGAAGAATATGAGCTGACTCTGTATTTCGAGAGGGCAGAGGGTAAAAGGCGCTGCCGCAGGATAGAATACAGCGCTCCCGAAAGCCTTGCGGGAGCCTCCTTTACCCTTGAGGGCGATAAAATAACTGCAGAGCTTGACGGCATCCGTATTGCATATAGCTTTTTTGAGAAGGATAGCGTTTTTCGCGTGTCCCGCCTCTTTGACCTTTCTGAGGAGGATATCTACGATATAAAAAGCGAAAAAAACAGATGGACGTCTGCGATGGGAAAAGGGAAGGATTGTGTCTGGCAGGCGGTGACGGACGGCGAGGGCATCCCCGTGGAAATAATCTATGAGGACAGCGAAATCACAGGCGTTTTCAAAATTGAAAACATAACATTTTTTGAATAAGATCAGCTGTATTCCTTTGTCTTATTGAAGTTTCTTTGCTACTTTCTTTTCAAAGAAAGTAGGTAAGCTCCTTCCAGACAACTTTAAACTACAAAAAAGCGGATGGTGCAGTGAGCTGCAGCATCCGCTTTTGTTTTAGTCGTCAATACAGGAATAGAGGATATTTCGAAGGCGGGGGGCAACGTAGCCTTCCTGGTTATTCAGCATATGGTGGGCATAGAAGAGGGAAAGCTCATTATCGGGGTCGATAATGGCAACTCCGCCTGCGGCGCCTGTCCAGCCGAATTCTCCGAGGGGCGCGCTTGCTCCTGCTCTTGCGGGGTTCTTCATCGTTCTCACGCCGAGGCCGTAGCTGTAGCCGGAAAGGTGGGACCAGTCAATAGCCTTCTCCTGCTCAGGTGTGAGCATGGGAGTGCGCATCATATCGATAGTTCTTGAAGCGATGATTCGCTCACCGTTGGGAAGCTTGCCCTTAGCCGCGAGAACGCTCATAAGGTACGCCATCTCGCTGACGGTGGAAACAACGCCTGCTCCGCCTGAGTGATATTCATCACCGAAGATCGCCCAGTTTTCCTGGTAATCGGGTCTGTCGATCTTATCTGTTGCATCGTTGAAGGAATACTGAACTGCCATTTCGCCGCGCACGCTTTCGTCAAGGCCGTAGGCAGTCTTTTTAAGTCCGAGAGGATCGAAGATTCTCTCCTTTGCAACCTCGCCAAGCTTCTTTCCAGTGATAACCTCAACGACAGCGCCGAGAACATCGTGGGAAAGGCCGTAGCACCAGCACTCGCCGGGCTGATGTACCATAGGATCGTGTGCAAGAGCAGACATAAGCTCAACTGCGGGGCAGTGGGGAGCATACTTTTCTCTTGCCGCCTTGAGTGCGGGGGACTCGCAGTTATAGTCAAGACCGCTTGTCATTGTGAAAAGATCGCGGATCGTTATCTCTCGGTGTGCGGGAACGATGATCTCATTTCCTTCGCTGTCGCGCTCCTTTACCGTTGCGTCCTTCCAGTCGGGAAGGAATTTTGAAACGGGATCGGAAAGCTCGAACTTTCCCTCCTCCCAGAGGGTGAGGGCAGTTACACAGGTAACGATCTTTGAAATGGAATACATGAACATGCGGTGGTTGTCGCTGTCAAGCTTAATGCCATTTTCAATATCCGCGTATCCTGAGGAGTATTCAAAAACAAGCTTTCCGCGGTGATACACCTTGCAGGCACATCCGGGAATGCGCCAGGAGGTGAGATGATCCATAAAATCAGATAATTTCTTGAAATTCATATCAGTTCCTCAGTTAGTCAAGGATATAAACGCGAACGCCTCTTCTGCCGTAGGTTGCGGTGAGAGGATTATCGCGGTTAAAGCAGATGTCAACGATATTTCCCTTAATGGCTCCGCCCGTATCAGCGGCGATTCGCTTGCCGATTCCGGGGATATAGAGCTCAGTTCCGAGAGGGATAACTCTGGGGTCTACCGCAACCACCTTTTCGTCGGCAGGGAGACCTGACGCGGTCGTTCCGCCTGCATAATAGAAGGTGGAATCGCAGTCGATATAATGGGAAAAGCTCACGTTCTTTCCGCCAATGTTGACAGTACCGCCAACACCTCTGTAAACGATGGCAGAAACGGGATAGGAGCTTGTGTACTCGCGCACGGCGCTTCTTTCTGTTTCCTGTCCGTTTACGTATGTAACGCTGTATTCAACGGTGGATTTACCGTAAACACCGCGTCGGTGTGTCTTTTGAGTGCCCTTGGGGATAGTCTGAACGTCGCGGTATTCCGTTTCATACTTGATCTCAGTATGAGAATAAGCAGTTCCGTAGGTGATCTCATCAACGGATATAACGATATCCTCGCTGATGACGTCGTTTTCGTTGGCTCTCAGAAGGTCAGAATCCTCGAGAGTGATTCCGAGCAGCTCTACAAGCTCGCCCACGGTTCTCTCTGCGCTGACACAGCTCACGTCATCCTTTGAATAAAAATCAAAGGTAACCGAGTAGTGGGTAGAGGGGAGAGATCTCTTTGTTTCTGTCTCCTCGGGGCCCTTTGTATAGCCTTCAAGCTGTTCCTGTGTAACGATGTGCTTTTTTGCACCGATGACACAGTCGGAAAGAGTAATGTCCTGGTCCTCTCCGTAAACCATCATGGTAAGACCCACAACAAGTCCTGTGCAGATGCAGGTAAATAAAGCTGCGGCAACAGTAACCTTTAAGCTGAGGGATGATTCCTTGATCTTTTTGCCCGCCTTTGCGAAGAAGAGAAGTATCTCCTCGAAAACGCAGAGGATAACAATGCCGACAAAGGAAAGAGCCTTCATGAGGGGGCTTTTTTCCTTTGCTTTTTTGCGAGGAGCCGCACCGTTAGGAGCGTTAATATTTCTGTTTTCGGTAGTCTTTTTCAAATAGCTCACCACCCTGATCTTTCTAAGCTTTCGCTTTTGGGATATAGCAGAATCGCTGTTTGCTTTTTTTGTTTTTTCCTTTTTTACCCATATAAAAACGATGAAAAAATGCGGTAAAGCAAGGGTATAAAAGGCTTTTTTGATCGGCTGAAAAATAGCCAATTCCACATTATGATAACATAGTATTTAAGAAAAATCAAGTATTTTTATCTATTGTCCCATTGGCGGTACATCCAGTGGCGGGAGGGACGTGTGAAAAAACGTATTTTTTAAGAGACTTTTTCAGTTTTTTTCACGCAAAAAAGCCTTTAATTTTCATTTATTCATAAATTGTTCATCTTTATAGTGTACAATAACTTAATATTCATTTTGATATTTTGAAAGGAGGTTATGGAATGGCAAACAACAACATACCCAATCCCTATTCTGTAATCACCCCCTATATAGAGGACCTTGCGGCAAAGAGCTGCTGCGCAAACGGCATCAAGCCCGAAATGTATGCTGAGCATAACGTAAAAAGAGGACTTCGTGACGTTCACGGCCGAGGCGTACTCACAGGCCTCACCGAGATCTCCGAGGTTATTTCCCATAAGATCATTGACGGAGTTGATACTCACATCCCCGGCGAGCTTTGCTACCGCGGAATCAATATCAAGGACCTGACAAGCGGCTGTATGGACGAGGAGCGCTACGGCTTTGAGGAGTGCATCTATCTTCTTCTCTTCGGAAATCTTCCCACAAAGGAGGAGCTGTCCGATTTTTGCAATCTTCTTTCCGGCTACCGCACTCTCCCCACAAACTTCCCCCGCGACGTTATTATGAAGGCTCCCTCCAAGGATATGATGAATACCCTTGCGAGAAGCGTGCTTACTCTTTATTCATATGACGATAACGCTGATGATATTTCTATCCCCAACGTTCTCCGTCAGTGCCTCCAGCTCATCGCTATCTTCCCCATGCTTGCGGTGTACGGCTATCACTCCTTTAAGTATTATCACGGCGGACAGAGCCTTTATATCCATCCTCCGAAGCCTGAGCTTTCCACAGCGCAGAATCTTCTCCAGATGCTCCGTCCCGACGGTGAATTTACAGAAACTGAGGCGCGCACCCTTGACCTTGCTCTCATTCTTCACGCAGAGCACGGCGGCGGTAACAACTCTACCTTTACAACACACGTAGTGTCATCCTCCGGAACTGATACATATTCAAGCGTTGCGGCTTCTCTCGGCTCCCTTAAGGGTCCCCGTCACGGCGGCGCCAACATCAAGGTAGTTCAGATGTTTGACGATATGAAGGAAAATATCTCCGACTGGTCTGATGATTCCATCCGCGCATATATCACAAAGATCCTTAATAAGGAGGCCTTCAACCGCACAGGTCTTGTTTACGGTATGGGTCACGCCATCTATTCCGTTTCCGACCCCCGTGCCGAGGTTCTCAAGAGCTTTGCTAAGAAGCTTTCCATCGAGAAGGGAATGGAGGAGGAGTACGATCTCTATAAGAGAACTGCCCGTATCGCCTCCGAGCTTATCGCAGAGCGCCGTAAGATCTATAAGGGCGTAAGCCCCAACGTAGACTTCTACAGCGGAATGATCTACCGTATGCTCAAGCTTCCCGAGGAGCTTTATACACCTATCTTCGCCGTTGCAAGAATCGCAGGCTGGAGCGCCCACAGAATCGAGGAGCTTCAGAACGCAGGCAAGATCATCCGTCCTGCATATATGTGCGTTAAGGACCGCCGCGATTATATTCCTCTTTCCGAGAGATAAGGAATAAATCCATCAGCGGCAGAAATACTAATTAAAGCGTTTCTAAAGAAAGGAACGAAAAATGGTACTTGACAAAAAAGAGACTACCGTAGCGTATCGCTGTCCTCAGTGCGGAGGCTGGGTCGCAAGCATCGTTGGAATATTTTCTCTTTCCGCAGATATGCTTCGCCTTAAGTGCCCCTGCGGCGAGAGCGAAATGACGATGGTTCATACAAACGATAAAAAGGTGCGCCTCACCGTGCCCTGCTTCCTTTGTCCGAAGCCCCATAATTTCGTGGTTTCCGATACTGCGTTTTTTGATAAGGATCTTCTCGCACTCCCCTGTGCATATTCGGGAATGGATATTGCATTTCTCGGAAAGAGTGAGGCCGTTCTTGCGGCTGAGGAGGAATCCGATAAGGTCCTCTCAGAGCTTATCGAGGATGCAGGCGTAAGCCCCTTCGGCAGAAAGCAGGAGATGGAGGAGGTCTTCACCGATCCTCAGATACTTGAGATCGTGAATTTCGTTATCCGCGACCTCGATGAAGCAGGTGAGATCAGATGCCGCTGCCCCGAGTACGAGGGAAGCTATACCGTTGAGGTAACAGATGACGGCGTCTGGGTCAAATGCGAAAACTGCGGCGCAAAGAAGCTCATCCCCGTAACAAGCACAATATCCGCTCAGGCATTCCTCAATTGCGAACGCCTTGAACTTGAATAAGAAACGGTCGCTTTTTAGTGCGAAAATGTAAATAGCAAAAATCCTTCTTCACCTTTTTCGCACCCGCTTCGCAAGCGAAGCCAAAGAAATCGATAATTGTAAGAAGCTCCGTAAAAAACTTTAATAAAAAGGCTCACCAAAGTTTGCTTTGGTGAGCCTTTTTAAGCCCTTGCAGGGCTTTTTCTACACAGAAACGCCCCATACTTTCCAAAAAAAACGATATTAAAGACAAATTAAAAAGGCTACGATAATGCATCCGATGATGCTCACATAGCCTTTTTGATTAATTGTTTTTAATATCTTCGGGAACTTCAATTTCTCCGTCTGCCGCTTCAAATTCCTTGATGCATTTACGGATAAGATGAAGAATCTGTCCGTTTATGCTTCGTCCGTCATATTTAGCAATGTAACGGAGCTTATAGTGAAGCTCGGGATCGACTTCTATTCCAAAATGTTTGTTGTTTTTATTTCTCATAATAAAGTTCAGATCAAATCTTATTTTATTTCCTGTTCCAATTCGTTGAATTCTTTTGTATCAAAGAACTCAGCCAGCGTAATATCAAGACCGTCACAAATGATCTTTATAGTCAATATTTTAGGATTCTGACTTCTTCCGTATAAAATGCTTTTGAGAGAAGAGGGAGAAAGACCGCATAATGTTGCTAATTTGTTTATCGAAATATCTCTCTCGCCGCAAAGCTGGAATATGCGATTTTTAATAGCTGTTAAGGTATTCATTGGTTTCTCCTTGTAGTTACTACAAAAAGAATAACCAAATATGTTGCAATTTATAGGCGATACATGATACCATTAGGCTACACATCGCCTATAAAAGGAGAATACAGCTAATGAAAGTAGCAGTAATAGGCTCAAGAGGGCTTGAAATTGATGATATTGAGAAATATATTCCCGACGGAGTGACAGAAATAGTTTCGGGAGGTGCTAAGGGTGTTGATTTTTGCGCGAGGGAATATGCTATAAAACGGGGCATTAAGCTTGTGGAATTTTTGCCCGAATATGAAAAATTCAAAAAAGGCGCACCTTTGAAAAGAAATTTGCAGATAATTGATTATGCCGATAAAATAATTGCTTTTTGGGACGGAAAATCAAGAGGAACGAAATATGTGATTGATAATTGCAGGGAACAAAATAAAGAGATTGAAGTAATTATGCTTCAAGAATAAGTTGAAATGTTACTTGTTTGTAGAAAAGCCCCGTAGGGCTTAAAAAGGGCACCAAAGAATTATCTTTGGTGCCCTTTTTATAAAGTTTTTTGCGGAGCTTTTTTACAAAAAAGCGACCGTACTCCTTATTACTTCTTCACAGCCTCGAGGCAGTTGATCTTTACGCCTTTTTCGGAGAAGTTGCGCTCGTATTCTGTCATGATGTTTTCAGCCGCTCTCTCGCTCTGATGGAGGTCGCGGGAAACGAAGGTGAGCTCAAAGCCTGCTTCATTTTCAACAGATTCGAGAGAGAAGTCGAAAAGCTCAACGTTGTCTGTCTTGAAGCAGAAGCGTCCGCCGGGGACAAGGAGCTTCAAGTATCTCTTCAGAAAATCGGGGTGGGTAACACGGCGGTTTGCGTAGCCGTTCTTTGTCCAGGGGTCGCTGAAGTTTGCGTAGATAGTGTCAAGGCTGCCTTCCTCAAATATCTCGCAAAGGCCTGTAGCGTCGCAGTTCATAAAGCGAACGTTGCCTCTTGCCTCCATGGGGATATCCCAAGCCTCGCCCTGGTAGATAGTGCCGTCGGGCGCTTTCCAGCCGCCGTGGCTGTCAAGATTTCCGAGGTCGCGGGAGACTGCATACTTCTCTGCGGCAACGACGATAACGTCGTCAACACGCTCCATTGCGATGTAATTGCAGTCGGATTCCTTCTTGGAGAGGGCGCAGATGAAGTCACCCTTGCCGCATCCGATCTCGAGACGGAGGGGCTTTTTGTCTGCAAAAGCTGTCTTATAGTCGCTGCCATTTACAAATAATGCCGAAAGTTGCGAAAGTCTTTCGCCGCCGCGGCGTTTTTTTCTCATTCTCATATTGAAATACATCTTTCTTTTTGATAAAATATAGTTACTATCGAGAAGTATATCATAAACTTTGAAAAAAATCTATATTTTTCGAAAATTTCACAAATGAAGGGAGGACAATGCTGTGGACGTTAAGACCTTTGCCACGCTTTTGTCAAGAGAGCTTGTTTCGCGCGGTATACCCAAAGAGCTTGCGGTCAAGCACGCCGTCAGCCTTGTCAGAACCTTTGACGAGGAGGACCTTCGCGAGATCTCCTCATATACATCCGCAGCGGAGTTTGAAGATCTTTCAGACAGCCTTTGCGATCTTATAAAGGACAAAGAGCTTTCGGGAAAGAAGGCGGTCGCAACTCCCGCCGTTCCAAACCCTGTCATCGAGTTTCCGGACAGTGACGTCCGTATCGCTACGGGCACGTTCCCGAAAGTGAATAAGGAAGAGCCTGCAGTACCGGACGGCGCAACAAGGGAGATTCCCGTAATTCCCCCGAAGGGTCAGACAAGCGTTCCCGATACTGCAACAAAGGAGATCCCTGTTATCCCTGCCGTACCCACAGGCGCGACTATTGAGATGCCTGTCGTTACAGGTCACGCCCCCGCGGCAGTGCCTGACGGAGCAACAAGAGAAATTCCCGTTGTTCATGCCGTACCCGACGGAGCAACAAGAGAGATCCCCGTTGTCGGTGCCACTTCCTCCGATGCGATGAAAACAAGAGAGTTTGCGGTTGATCCCGATCCCTCGGACGGTGCGACCCGAAGCTTTACTATGATAAAGACCTCGGATATCAGTCTGCATACAGACAGCGATATGACCGTGGTCAATATCCCCATTCCCAACACCGAGCCTGAGGAAGAGCATCAGGAGATATATCTTGATGAGGAGGGCGAGGAGGAAATGCCTGAAAAAACTGTGCTGACAAAGCGCGGCAAGGCGTTCTTCTGGGGAATCGCCGTTGCGACAAGCCCTGTAACGATTCTTATATCACTTCTTGTGCTTTCGGTTTTTGCACTCGGTATCGTTGCGGTATGCGCGTTCATCGTGATGACATTGCTGCTGGTTTGCGCCGAGGCAGTCCTCGGAAGCGGACTTACCCTTGTCGGCATAATCTACGGTGCAATTGAAGTAATATCGGGGCATCCCGGCATAGGCGTTTACGAGATCGGTCTCGGCATCTGCTGCGGCGGTCTTGCTCTTTGCCTCGGTATCCTTACATACAATCTTGCAGTTCTCGGTCTGCCCTATATCTTAAAGCAGCTCCTCACCTTTGAGGGATACTGCTTAAAGCGCGTAGGCCCCATGCTTGAGCGCTTCAGAGAGGAGTGTAACAGGCTGTGAAAAAAAGATCAAAGGTATTTCTTATAGTTTCCGCGATTATATTCGGTGTAGGTCTTATCATCTGCCTTATCGGTGCCCTTGTTGCATCGGGAGACGGTGAGCAGATATACTCCGCAAAGATCGGAGAGGACCGAGGCTACGTTTATAATTTCGGTGACGGAAAAACAGATAAAATAAAAATCAACGTAACTGATGCAAATATCAATATCTACGGTGGCAGCGACAAGTCCTGCGTTGAGGTTCTGAACTTCAATGAAAATCTTTGCAGCTATTCCGGAAACAACGCCATGGTAACCTTCCGCGAGGCGACTCAGGTGGATGATATCACGGGCATCTGGGAAAGCGGACTTTCCTTCAAGGGACTCAGATATATTCTTCGTCCCGTCCCCGCAGACAAGGAGAAGACCGTTAATATCTATCTTGAAAGCGAAGAGCAGGTCAAGGCATTTGACATTAAGCTTGAGCGCGGCACGGTGACCGTGAAGGATTTAAGCACTCTTGCCGACTACAATATTTCCCTTGAAAGCGGAAAGGTTATATTTGAAAACGTTTCAACGGATTCAAGTATAGACGTTTCGGCATCGGGAGATATTTCTACTGACGTTATCTTCAACGGAGTCAGCGCGGATATGATGACCCTCAATGCAAAGAGAGCAAAGTTCACTTCAGATAAGGTGACCTTCGGCGAGTGTGAGATGAACGTAACCGTTGGCAGCGCAAGCTTTGAGTTCGTTCCCAAGGCAGAGCTTTACACGGTTGAGATAGCAACAAAGGGAAAGCTTACGGTTGACGGCGGCATTTATCCCGACAGATACGTCTACCCTGAGACTGAGGATTCGGATAAGGATGAGCCTGACGAGGAAACTCCCGTATCGAGCCTGAAGATCGCAGGCGAGGATTTCACCGTTAATCTCGTAACCCCCGCAAAAGAAAATACAGTAAACGAAACAGAATAAGGAAAAGTATGGAATACAAATTCAGAACAAGAGGCGTGTGCGCCTCCGAGATCGCCTTCGATATCGAGGACGGTATCGTTAAAAACGTTGTTTTCAAGGGCGGCTGCAACGGCAACCTTAAGGCTATTGCAAAGCTCGTTGAGGGCAAGAATGCTCTCGAGATCGCAGATCTTCTCGAGGGTAACACCTGCGGCTTTAAAAACACATCCTGCGCAGATCAGCTTTCTATCGCTTTGAGAAAGGCGATGGCTGAGTAAGGAGTGTTCCGACCTTGCGAGGTCGGGAGGGGGTGGCACCCTCTTCACCCCCGCTGTGCGGCAAAAGGTGTTTCGCACTCTGCGGAGTGCGAGCAGGGCTCTGCCCTTGCAACCCGCGATTTTTTGAAAAAAATCGAGTAAAACTTCAAAAAGGGTTTTACCTATCTTCTTTTACAAAGTTTTTTGCGGAGCTTTTTTACAAAAAAGCGACCGTAACCCATCCTACGTATATTTTTAAGGAGGGCGGCGAGAGCCGCGTTTACCGAAATGTATAATATCAAAACAGCAAATGCAAACATTGAGCTTCGTGCCATCGAAGCGGGAATCTTCCGTGTGCGTATTTCCGCAACTGAAGAGTTCCCTGAGAGCCTTCTCTCCAAGTACAACATTCTTCGCGAGAGCGGTGAGTGCCAGTGCGCAACATTCGACGGAAATACTCTTTCCTGCGGCGCATTTTCTCTCACAGTTGACGGCGAGTCTGTAGTTCTTGGCGGCACAAAGTCTCCCGTTAAGTTCACTTACGACGGCTTTGAGGGCAAGGCTTACAAGAACAAGGGCTTTACTCTCGGCATCTCCCTTGACGACGAGGAGCGTATCTTCGGTCTTGGTGACGAGTCCCGCGACCACATTGCTCGCCGCGGCACAGTTTCCCGTATCGACATCAGAAACATCGCTTCCTACGGTCCTATCCCCTACATCATGTCCTCCAACGGCTGGGGTGTGCTTCTCAACTGCACATACGCTTCCGTTTTCGACATCGGTGCAGCTGACAAGAACCTTATCTCCATTGCCGCTCACAAGGGTATCGTAGACTTCTACATCTTCGCTCCCGAGTCCGGCAAGCTTGCAGACATCCTCGAGCTTCACGGCCGCGTTGCAGGTAAGCCTATCATGATGCCTAAGTTCGCATACGGCTATACCTTCGTTCTCAACGAGCAGACAAACGCTCGCGAGATGCTTTACGATTGCCTTAACTTCCGCCGCGAGGACATTTCCTGCGACATGGTAGGTCTTGAGCCCCAGTGGATGACAAAGCATTACGACACATCTATCGATAAGAAGTGGGATGAAGAGCGCTTCTATATCCCCGGTTGGCTTCCCGACAACCAGTCCGGTCCCGAGACCTTCTTCTATGCTCTCCGTGAGATGGGCTTCAAGCTCTCTCTCTGGCTCTGCCAGAACTACGACCTTCTCTGGGAAGAGGAGCGTCAGTGCGGCGAAAGAGCTAAGGAGTTCGGTAAGGAGTATACATACGAGGGCGCATCCATCCTTGACCCCCACTTCGCTTGCCCCATGTACATGGACGGCCTTACAAAGAAGGACATTCCTTGGTTCGACCACCTCAAGAAGTTCTGCGATAACGGCGCATCCAGCTTCAAGCTCGACGGCGCTTTCCAGGTAAACGACCATCCCGACAGACTCTGGGCAGGTAAGTACTTCGACGATGAGGTACACAACGTATATCCCGTAATCTACGTTAAGCAGATGCAGGAGGGCTTCTCCGATCATACAGGTCGCCGTGCTGTTGTTTATACACCTTGCGTATACGCAGGTACACAGCGTTATGCTTCCTCCTGGGCAGGCGATACAGGCGGCGGATACGATACAGTTGTAGCAATGCTTAACTTCGGTCTTTCCGGTCACTCCAATGCTACTTGTGACATGGAGGCAACAAGCCTTGAGGGTATCCACTACGGCTTCCTTACTCCCTGGACACAGCAGCTCGGCTGGAGAACATGGAATCAGCCCTGGTTCCTCCGTGATGAGCTTTGCGATGCTATCCGCGAGTACTCTCATATGAGAAACAGCCTCTTCCCCTACATCTACTCCATGGCTCACAAGGCAAACGAGACAGCACTTCCTATGACTCGTGCACTCTCTCTCATGTGGCCCGATAAGGCTGAATACGACTATATCACAAACGAGTATATGTTCGGTGACAGCTTCCTCGTTGCAGTATTCGATATGAAGGTAACACTTCCCGAGGGCAAGTGGGTTGACTACTTCACAGGCGACGTTTACGAGGGCGGCCAGACTATCGAGTATAAGGTTCCCGCAGGCAAGGGCGGTGCTATGCTTGTTAAGGCAGGCAGCGTATTCTGCACTCAGGATTACCAGAAGTACATCGAGAAGTGCATTCCCGAGAACTATCATATCAACGTATATCCCGGCGGCTGCGGCTCCTTCACTCTCTACGAGGATGACGGTTATACATACGATTATGAGAACGGTAAGGTAGCTAAGACTCTCATCGAGCTCTGCGGCGACGATAAGGCATTCTCTCTCACAGTTAATATGCGTGAGGGTAGCTACGAGGGTCGCGAGAAGACTGCTGACAGCCTCCTTTCCGATCCCGATATCTTCGGTATGGGCGACGTTACAAGCTTTGACGTTGTTATCAACGGCGTTGCAAAGTCTGTTACTCTTGACGGCCAGGCAGTTGACTTCTGCACATGCGACGGCAAGACAACAAAGTTTGCAATCTCCAAGGATGACCACAGAGCAAAGAAGCTCACATATAAGGTTGAAATGTAATCAAATAAAAAAAGACCGCGACCGCGGTCTTTTTTTATTTGATATTTGCAAAACCTTTTTTGAAAAAAAGGTTCTGCACTCCAAAAAACTTTAAAAAGGTAGTTATATAAGTGCTGCAATGTAGGGTTGAGCATCGCTCGCCCTCATATCTGCACACGAATAAAAACTATATTGATGTTTCGTAGGGGCCGATGCCCACATCGGCCCCTACGGATAAATCTTACGATTAGTTTGATACCACAATGCTTTGAGTTTTCTTTTCGATATCGTGCTGATGCAAAGACGAGCAATGCTCGCGCCTCCGTTGTAACATTCAAACAGAGCGATAAAACTGAATTTGTGGTTAAATACTAAAAATTAAAGAAAAACAAACCGGCTACGGGCAAAACCCATAGCCGGTCTTTTGTGAAGCTTTTTGCGGAGCTTTTTTACAAAAAAGCGACCGTACTCCCCTTACTTCGCGTCGTTCTGGCGGAT
>JAZUAR010000092.1:0-2707 GCA_045638055.1 Candidatus Avispirillum sp. | reverse complement strand
GGCACACAGAACGACATGGCTACGATCCGACTTTAACCTTAAAGCGATAGCAACATTATAAACAAACACGATCATAAACGAAAAATCCCCAACCGTTATTTCGGTTGGGGATTTATTATTGCTTTGATTTACTAATTACTCTCTTCGGGGGGTGAGTCGACAATCGGCTCCGACCCGTCCTGAGTATCGGGCGTATCAGGTGTATCCGTTACTTCCGTAGAGTCTGTGGGCTCTGTGGGAGGAGCGGGATCATCCGTATCCACCGGATCGTCCGGCACCGTCGGATTCTCCTGCACACTTGTATCGGGCGGAGTAGTCTCTTCCGGCTTAATTATTTCAGTTTCCGGAGGTGTTGTTACCGCAGGAGGTGTAGGATTGGGAGTTGACATCTGCGGCATTACCCAGTCAGCGGGAGGAATCTTTACTGTATCGCCTTCTTTGATAACAGCGGGATCTGCAAGCTTGTTATAAGCCGCGATTCGGGCGACAGTAGTGTTGTAGAGGGCTGCAATATCCGCGAGGGTCTCACCTGCCGCCACCTTGTGAACAACATTGATCGGTGCTGTTGACTGAGGAGGTGTGGGCTTTTTGACATTGTCCTCTTCTTTTTTATCTGAGGTTGATGACTTATCCACCTTAAGTGTTACAGTCTCACCGTCAATAATATACTGTTCGCTGTCGGTTTCGTAACCATAGTAGGAGGAGGTACCCCAGTGATCGATGAAGGAAACCTTAGCATCAGCTTCAAGAATAATAGTGAACTCGATCAGGCCTGTTGTTTCCTCGCCATCAACACCAAGCTGCTGTGTATGGTAGCGTTCCTCACTGCCTTCAGCAGTGACAATAACGAAGCCTGTATTTGCAGTGTTATTATCTGTAAGCTCAAGGGTGATAAAATAGGGTATTTCAGCCTTCAAGGTCGCCTCGTGTGCCTTGTCATCTCCTGTAGTCACGTCTACGGGAGCTCCGTTTTTGTTTGAAACGTTGATTTTCACTTCTGTCTCAAAGCTTGCGGATTGAATCAGATTTTTAGGGGAGGTGACATCGTAAGAAAAATAAGCATAAGCGCTAAGACCCATTGCGATCAGACAAACGATGCACACGGTTACAGTAATAAATACACGCGTTAACATTACTTTTTCACGAATTTTTCCGTCCTTTGATATATGGAAAAATTCTCTGTACAGATTTCTCACACGATCTACCTCCTTTCAAAGATTTGCATCAGATTGTTATTTCTTAATTTGGTCTGCTTTCACTGTAATACCAAGCTCAACCTTGGGAACAATATCGCCGCGGTAGTTGGCGACATTGTTAACATCCTCAGGCATACGGACGATCAGCGCGAGATACGATGTTTCGCCGGGAGCAAGGATTGCAGTGGTTGTATCGTAGTTGTGCAGGGGCATATCAGCGATCTTAACCGCCGCTTCGCGGTTGGGAACGCTATCCTTCATTTCTTGTAAGCTATCAGCAGTCACTATACCGAATTTCAGATAATCCTGTAACAGAAATTGCTGACCGAACACGTTTTTAGCAACCGTGTAGCCGTTTACGTTAACTGCGGTAAAGAACTCAAACTCACGGTCACCCTTATTTTCGATTTTCAAATATACGACCTGAACGTAACCGGGCTCGTATATTGCTTCCTCATTGAATACCTTGGTCTTACCGTCGATCTCTTCCCACTTTCCATCCGTAAGCTGATGAGAAACTACAAGATCGAACTTAGCGGTGTGGAAGATATTGTTGATCTCAGGAGAAGTATCAGAGAACCACGCCAATGATGCACCGGTACCAAGAAGAGCCCAAATCACAAGCGCTACTAAACTGAGTATTAAAACTATTTTTTTGTAACGTGTTTTTTTAGCTTGCGATTTCACGCCTAATACCTCCCTTCTTAGTGCTTTTCGGAGAATTCTTCCTTTTCGGCTTCTTTTTTACGCCAAAGGAAAATAATGAACATAGTTGCCACAGAGCAGCTCAAAACAGTGAGCCATAAGCCGATATTAAGAGTATCGCCGGTCTGGGGCGCCTCAGGATCGTCAGGCTCCACGGGAAATTCCTCGATTCTGAATTCCCAATCAAGATAGCCGATCTGATTCTGGAATTTATTATCCAGCGAAACGGGAACGTTCAGCATTACGTCAAGGTTAACCTCGCCGCCTGAGTAGAGGGTTCCGAGGCAGACCCAGTCTGTGAGCTGAGCGGTTTCATCGGCTGCGGCATCAAACATATATGCCATCTCGTTATCCTCGCTCTTCTGAACCTTGAGGCCTAACTGAGAAAGGAACTCCTCAGAATCGTCATGAGCGCCAAGAGAACGGATATAGATCTTGACCTTAACCTTGTTATCAGCATCATTCTTAACGGTGATCTTCTGAGTTAAGGTATCGCCGGGCATAACGCCCTTGAAATTGGGGAAAAGGTCTGTCAGCGAATGGTCGCTGCCGGGCTCGAAAATGCAGCTTCCTGCATTTCCGCTATATGTCACCTTACCGTCTGCCGCATAAGCAGGCAAAACAGAAGAAAAGGCGATAAGGAAAACAATCAGTAAAGAAATAAATTTTTTCATCTACGTATCCTCCTTACTCTCCAGGCCAACCGGAGGCAGTATAGACATTACCATCGGAGATGGGCTTGTTTTCTCTCTGAACAGGATGAGCCTTAACGCTTAACGTAAGGGTTTTGCCGATATAGCTGATAT
>JAZUAR010000091.1:0-9952 GCA_045638055.1 Candidatus Avispirillum sp. | reverse complement strand
TAGATCTCCTCAGCCTCAAGCTTGAAGTGAGTGGGAATACCCTTTGCGATAGGATGAATGGGGTTGATGTTCCAAACGATCTCCTGCTTGTTCATACCCCAGAGAAGGTTACCTGTTGTACCAACAACCTTCTGGAATACCTTGGAGTAGTGAGCAGAATGGAGGCAGATAAGACCCATGCCCATGTATACCTTCTGCTTTACCTTCTCAGCGATCTCGTCGGAAACCTCCCAGTGAGCCATGTGACCCCACCAGATAAGAACGTCGGTGTTGTCAAGAACCTCATCTGTAAGACCGTGCTCAGGCTCATCAAGAGTAGCAGTTCTCACTTCAAAATCCTCTGTACCGATAGCCTTAGCGATCTGCGCGTGAATACCCTCGGGATAAACCTCTGCGATCTTTTCTTCATCTCTCTCGTGTCTGTACTCATTCCAGACAGTTACTCTGATCTTTGCCATAACAAATCTCACTTTCCGAATTTATTTGATACATTAATTATATCAAATAGTTTTTTGCATTTCAATAGGTTTAATAAGGTAGAAAAATACTTTATTAAAGTTTTACTCGATTTTTTCAAAAAATCGCGGATTCCGAGGGCGAGCCTTGAGTCGCCTCAGCAGAGGAGAAACCCTTTGCCTTCCCCTCGAAGGGAAGGTAGCAGCGGAGCTGACCGATGAGGGGTAGGCAACGAAGTTGCCGTTGCGCTACGCAGTAGCGTGAACCAAAGCTTAACACACAAGAGCAACGCCACTCCTGGAAAATTTGAATATATTTTCCGAAAAGCGTTGACATTTTGTAAAAGCTATGATACACTAAAACCGTAGACAAGTAGTAAATGGTTTAATGGACGATATACAATTATTTTAAGAGAAAGGACATATGATATGCTATGAAGATCGAACGTCTGCCCGATGCAGAGCTTGACATTATGAAAGAGCTTTGGAAAAGCGAAGCATCTCTGAAAGCAAGCGATATTGCAAAACGCCTCTCAGAAAAACATTCCTGGAAGGTGCCCACCGTCCACGCCCTCCTCTCCCGTCTTGAGGACAAGGGCTTTGTAATTGCGGACCGCTCATCCTATTTCCATCGTTTTTGTGCAGCTGTCACCGAAAGCGAATATATTTCAGCCGAATCTGTACAGCTTATGAAAAAATCGGGAACGAAGCTGCCTGCAATGGTAGCCGCCCTTATGGACTCAGAGGATATTACCGACGAAGAGCTATCAGAGCTTTCGGCTCTCATTGATGCAAAAATAAAGGATATAAGAGAAAAAAGGAAGACATTAAAATGAGAGAGTTTTTGATTGAACTCATAGGCATATCTTTGCCTATGTCAGCAATAATATTGCTTCTTCTCGCTTTTTCAAAGGGTATAAAAAGCACCTTTACTGCTACCTGCCACTTTATAATTTGGTTGGTAGTCATCATCCGCCTTGCCATTCCCTTTGGCGGAATATTTCTGCCCTCTATCATAGAAATACCCGTATATGAGACCGAATTTACGGAAAATGAGGAAAAGCTCCCCACAAAAGATGAAACACATCATTTTGTACCCAACTCGGGAGTTGTTGACGTTCCCGGTCCGATCATCTCAGACAAAGAAACCTCAGCTGAGGACATTCCTGATGAAACCGACCGATCAAATGTAAAACCATTTACTTTTGATCCCTCCATGATAATCCCCGTTCTGTTTATCCTATGGGGTGCAGGTGCTTGTGCTTTCATTCTCACCGATCTTGTAAGATACAACATTTTTTGTACCAAAACCAAAAAATCTCTCGTTCTTGCCGAGGGTGAAGCGCTTTCAGTTTATGAAAAGCTGTGCGCTGAGATGAAAATAAAGACTCCTCCGCTTCTGTATAAATGTTCTCTTTTCGAAAGCCCCATTCTTTACGGATATTTCAAAAGGATAGTGGTAATTCCCAACGCAGAGCTTTCCGAAGAAGCACTGCGCTCAGTTCTCTCCCACGAACTGACCCACCACCGCCGCGGTGATCTCTGGACAAAGCTACTTGCCCGTATTGCAAACGCCATCCATTGGTTTAATCCCTTTGTATATCTTGCAGTATCCCGCTTCAATCGTGAAATGGAGCTTTCCTGCGACGAGAAGGTTCTTGCCACTCTCTCCGAGGAAGCAAGAGTGCTTTACGGAAAGACTATGCTGGATATCGTACAAAACTGCCGCGGCAGAGAAGCTTATCTCACAACGAAATTCAACCCGAAAAAGAATGCAACAAGTGAGAGAATTGAAAATATACTTAACACAAAGAAGAAAAAACGCGGAATTATTATTATTTGTGTCGTTGTTGCACTTTGCCTTTTGATAGGTGTGGCCATAGGCTTTAAGGTAATCAGATCAAATAATAGCAAAGACAATACCCCCGATAATAAAGCCGAGGAAACTACGGGAGTGCCTGAGGACAGCGATTCGGAGGATACTACCGCTATCCCGACAGAAACCACCGTTCCCGAGGATAGTACCGCACACGATGAAACGACAAAGAAAAACGATGACACTACCGACGGCGAAACAACTGCCGCTAACGCCACTGAAAGTCCCGATACAACTAAAAAGAAAGACGAAACAAAAAATCCCGATACCCAAAAGAGCGAAGTAACTACCACCTCCAAGGATACATCAAAGGCTCCTGTTTCAAGCGAAACCAAAGAGGAAACCACTGAGTTAACCATTCCCGTAAATGAAGATGAACAGCTTGCTCTCGCACAAAAATATCTTATGGAGGGAAAGCATACTAAGGCGTATAATGCCCTGTGGCTCATTCGTAACAATAAGATCGCTGCAAAATTACTCGAAGATTTCGTTGCTATTCCGACAAAGGGTAAAAGAACGGAAAACGGTAAAACCGCAAATATCAATATCGTCACCGTATCGGGCGACAACTCCATTACCGTAAATCTCCCCGATTATATCTACACAGCCGGAGATCCATCCATACCGTATAGAGTCGCTTATAATATAAGATGTGATGACAGCGACGTCTATATTTCATCGATAGATTCCTATAACGGAGTCGGCACTAAAATATTTACCTTCAACGACGATAGGAACGTTATTAGATTTGAACACGGACACTCGCTCAGAACGTACGAATACGATAATAACGGTAACGTAATAAAGGAAGTTGCAGATAATTATACGACTTATACGTACGAGTATGACGATGACGGTAATCTCATCAAGCAGACCAGAAAGAGTTACGTAGTAAACGATACTTTCGTATATACCTATTCCAAAACCGGGAAAATGCTCACTAAAACCAAGAACGGATCACTGATAGAAAAAAGAGAGTACGACTCTTTCGACAGAATCACAGCAGAGATACATTGTTCCAACGGAAAAGAATCAAGCCGGTACGACTATATATACGAAAAAGACTATTATTACAAAATTTATAGCGATTCCATTATTTACAAGTATGATATGAATGGTAATATTCTTGAAGAAATATTAGACGATTGGGTTCTTGCCAAGTACACCTACAATTCAAGAGGACAGATCACAAGTATGTCCCGTTATGATACCGGAACGGCGTGGAGTGCATGCAAAAGCATAAAAATGGAATATGACGGCAACGGAAGACTAAAACGTACAGAAAAAATGACAAATGATGGGGAAGTCATAGTCACCGAATATTCAGACTACGGAATGTACTACATTCCCGACGATGACACAGCCTACTACATCCAGAAATCTCTTGAGTTGAATTATCGCTGATACAATACCCCTGTAAAGGCTGTGAAAGGCTTTTGCAGGGTTTTTTGTTCTGTTTTTATGCAGGAAATGGCACAAAGCCTTCCCCCGTGGACGTAAATTTAATCCAAACTCAAAGTTTCCGCGCTCGCTCCGTCAACGCACGAGGCATTGACCTAAAGCAAGGCCTTCCCCCATGATTCGGGGGAAGGCTTTCAACATTCAACTTCATCGCTTGTTTGTGCACCAAATTTTGTTTCGGTTCGTGTGCAGATTAGGGGAGGGGAAACCCCTCCCCCTACTAAAGGCCAATACCGTCCGCCCGAATTCCTCAGCAATTTTTCATTCTTCATTTTCATTTCCTTTTTCCCGTTGACTTTGTTTTTTGCATATGATAGAATAAGGTAACTTTATTGTTCGAGGTTTTACGACAATGACTAATTTTTCAAATATCATCCCTACCCCCAAGGGTTACTGGGGCGACGGCACCTACAAGACCTTCGAGGCTACTATCTGCGGTGAGTTCTCTATGGAGATCGCTTCCTTCATCCGCTACGCTAAGAAGATCGCTGACATCGATTTTTCCATCGTAGAGGACGGCGCTATCATCGTAAAGAAGTGCGATCGCATCTCTGCAGGCGAGTACCGTCTCGAGATCGGTGAGGAAGAGGGCAAGATCATCATCAAGGCTGCAGATTCCGATGCTGCAAACGCTGCTTTCGGCACTCTTCTCCAGCTTATGGGTAAGAACTACGAGGGCAAGCCTCAGCTTCCCAAGGGTACTGTTTGCGACAAGCCCGAGTGCAAGTGGAGAGGTCTCCTTATCGACTGCGCACGCCGCAACCACTCCGTAGCTCTTCTCAAGAAGTACGTTGACCTTTGCCGCTTCTACAAGGTAAAGTATCTCCACATCCACTTCACAGACGACGAGAACTACACTCTCCCCTCCAAGGCATTCCCCAAGATGACAACTCCCGAGAACTGCTACTCCTACGAGGAGCTTGCAGAGATCGATACATATGCATACGAGAACGGCGTTTCCATCATCCCCGAGCTTGATACTCCCGGACACACAACCTCCATTCTCAAGGCATATCCCGAGATCTTCGGTGTAGAGGGCATCATCAAGTTCACAAAGGAAGCTATCGAGGCTACAAAGATCCTCTATCGCGAGCTTTGCGAGATGTTCCCCCACTCCGAGTACGTTCACATCGGCGGCGACGAGTCCCGTCTCGGCTGGTGGCTCACAGACGAGTGCTTCGCATACGGCGAGGAGATCGGCATTTCCGTAAACGACGAGGCTCCCGGCATGACTCCCAACGAATGGGTTATGCTCCGCTTCCTTGCTAAGTTTATTCAGGAAATGGCTGATACGATCACCGCTTGCGGCAAGAAGCCTGCAGTTTGGGAGGGCTTCAATAAGGAAACCAACCATATGGTTCCCAAGAACGTAACAGTTATGGTATTTGATTCCTCCTATCAGCTTGCTCCCTCTCTTTGCGAGTCCGGCTTTGAGGTTATCAACTGCGCATGGTTCCCCCTCTACGTAGTTATCCCCTATTGGATCTACACAAAGAAGAACTGCTTCGACTGGAACGTTTACGCATTCGGTACCATCAACGAGAACTCCCCTTATAAGGATGGCTTCATGCAGTATAACTACCTTGACGGCATCCAGGGCGGTCAGCTCTGCTCCTGGGGTGACGGTCTCAAGTGCGAGTACAAGGATCCCGAGGTAGGTCTTGCTAAGGAGCTTGAGGAGATCTGCGAGCGTCTCCCCGCAGTTGCGGAGAACACATGGAACCGCTCAAAGCGCTGCAGCTACGGCGACTTCCTCGAGTCCATGGAAGAGCTGGGCGCAAAGGTTGAAAAGCTTCTTAAGTAATTAAGATATCAAATCCCCCTGCGATGCAGGGGGATTTTTGTATTTCAAAATAAATTTTGGGGTTATCGGGAAGGGGAGACGGTCGCTTTTTTGTAAAAAAGCTCCGCAAAAAACTTTAATTAAAAAGGCTCACCAAGTTTTCTTGGTGACCCTTTTTAAGCCCTTTACAGGGCTTTTCTACAGAGAAACAACATCTCTTCTTGATAAAACCAAATTGTTTAAATCCTTTTTGAAGTTTTTTGAGAGTGCAGAGAACTTTTTTACAAAAAAGTTCTTTGCTTTATCTCCTCTAATCCACTACTATAACCCGAAAATCCTCGCTCACTGCGGTAATATCGGCGCCGTATTTTTCGCATAAAGCGCGGTCGAGACAAAGGATATAATAGCTCTCCCTATGAAGCAGCGCCTCCTCCCCCGTTGCACGGGAGACTAAAAGCCGCGCCGTATCACGGGCAAGATTTTCCGTATCAATACAAAAGCTGGCAAGAGCGCCCTTGACAGGCTCGCCCTCTCCCACGGCAAAAACCGCACAGTCACCGCCGAAAAGCTCAACGCCCCTGCCGCTCAGCTCCGCGGAGGGCAAAAGCAGGGCATCGCTGCCCCATTTCTCCGAAACACTGACCAGTCGAGTGAATTCTCCCATTTCCAGAGTCTCCGCTCTGTAATCAACACCGCAAAGATCAAAAACGTCGCAGGCATCCTGCACGTCCGCAGCACCCTGCTCACCTGAAAATACCGTAAAATGCTCAGCCTCGGGCAAAAGAAGTGTGGCCGCCCTTGCCATGCTTCCCGATGAAAGATAAGGCGAAAGCATATCCTCATCTCCCCTTGACTTCATATCAAAATCACACCCCACCGAGGTCACGTCCGAAAGCTCCCCGCTGTCGACCCCCACAAAAGCCGCCCCCTTTAGCCCTTCGGGAAGCTTTTTCGGTATCCCTGTCTCCAAAACCGAGGAATATCCCATGCTTTCAAGATGAGCGGCAACCATTTTTGCCGTTTGCGCTTCGATTCCTCCCTCCAGAGTCACTATCAGAAAATCCGCCTTTTTTGACCTTTCTTTTTGCGGCGCTTTCTCCTCATTTTCGCATCCAAGAAGGAATAACGAAAGCAAAACCGCAACCAAAAACGATATGTATCTTTTCATAAATCAAACCGCCTTTTCATATTTTCATTTATCATACCGCCTCCCATGCGCGAAAAGAATAAAAACTTGCAATAAATAGCTAATTCCCCCTCGCCCCCGATTGACAAAAAATGCGGCGAGTGGTATATTAGAGGTATAAAATCTTTATACATTAAGAGGAAGTATGAACGTTTCTGTTTCTAAAAGAAGAAAAATACTGATGGCTATTGCCAACTCTATCATTCTTGTTCTCGGTAATGCCCTCTATGCATTCGCAGTTGCCGCTTTCGTTATGCCTACAGGCATCGTTGTCGGCGGTGTTACCGGTATTTCCATTTTCCTTGAGAAATTCATCCCCGAGGGATGGCCTATCGAGGTCTCTTATATCGTATTTGCAATAAACGTGGCGCTCTTTATTCTCGGCGCTATCGTTATCGGCAAGCGCTTTGCCATCACAACGGCGGCAAGCACTGTGCTTTACCCCTTCTTCCTCGGTGTTTTTGAAAAGATATTCGCCAAAAGCGCCCTCATTCCCGATGACCTTATCCTCAACGCCGCAGTTGCAGGTCTTCTCATCGGCGTTTCCATCGGTATCGTGGCAAGAACAGGCGCATCAACAGGCGGTATGGACATTCCTCCCCTCGTTATCAATAAGCTGACAGGCGCACCTGTGGGAACAACTCTCCTTTGCTTCGACGTTGTGGTTATCGCAACTCAGCTTATCAAGAGCGACCTGACCCACGTGCTTTACGGCGTTGTTATGATCGTTATCAACTCCTTCGTTATCAACCAGGTTATGGTCATGGGTAACGAAAAGATCCAGATCTCCGTCATCAGCAACCACATGGAAGAGGTCCGCGCAGCAATTCTTACAGATATGCACCGCGGCATTACTCTCATTTCCTCAAGAAAGGGTCTCACAGGAGAGCCCTGCGAGATGGTTATGACTATCATTTCCACCCGTCAGCTCGCCCGCGCAAAGAGACTCATCCTCGACGTTGACCCCACTGCGTTCATGATCGTAACGAGAGTCAGCGAGGTTAACGGAAACGGCTTCTCCTTCAAAAATAAAGACGACAAAAAGCTTGACAGAAGCGACATTTAAATGTAAAATACTTTGCGGGAAGTTGGGCTGCCGCGCTCTATGTTGCCGAAAGGTATTAGAGTGAGGAAAGTCCGGGCACTACAGGGCAGGATAACGGATAACGTCCGCCGAGGGTAACCTCCGGGAAAGTGCAACAGAAATAGACCGCCTCCGAGACCTTGTGTCCGCGGGGGTAAGGATGGAAAGGCGAGGTAAGTGCTCACCGGCACGACAGGGGACTGTGTGCAAATGTAAACCCTATCCGGTGCAACACCGTATGCAGAGAGACTTCGGTCTGTGTCTGCCCGACATACCTCTGCGGGTGGCTGGAGACATACAGCAATGTATGTTCGAGATAGATGGCAGCTGAATACAGAACCCGGCTTATAGATTTCCCACTAATAAAAAAACCACCCATTCGGGTGGTTTTTTGTTTGTGGGAAGTGATGTTCGCACTTCGTGCGAGTGATGTATTTGGCTTTGGCGGAAATGGGTTTTATTTTATATTTTAAAAAAGACTATGCAAACCATCATTTGATGCACTTGCATAGTCTTTCTTATTACCCATTTTTAAAGTTTTTTGGGCGACTTTTTTTCAAAAAAGTCGCATCTTCTCGTTCCTTCATCCATCTTCCGCCTGCGAGACGGATGAGGAAGATGGCGCCGCGGAATACAAGCTCTGCCGTCATTGCGATCCAGTAGCCGTAAAGTCCGAAATAAGGTGTGAGGATGGCGGCAAGGGTGATTCGCACCGCCCACATGCTGATAAAGCTCATGCAGCTGGGAGCAAAGGTGTCTCCCGCGCCGCGGAAAACTCCGAGAGCGACGATGGACGCCGCATACATAGGCTCTGCAAATACCTCGATTCGAAGAACGGAGACCGCGAGGTCAACTACGTCCTTATCGGGGGACAGAAGTCCTACAACGTAGGGGCACAAGAACCACATGCAGATTCCGCAGACCGTCATAACCGCCATACCGAAAAGGGTGGTTATCCAGCCGAGGCGCTTTGTCAGGTCGCGGCGACCTGCTCCCACAGACTGACCGATAAGGGTGGTTGCCGCATTTCCGATGCCGTAGCCGGGCATATAGCAAAGGCTCTCCGCCGTTATGGCAAAGGAGTTTGCCGCAATGGCAACGGAGCCGATGGGGGCAACGATCTTCGTGGATGCCACATATGCGGAGCACATTATCACCTGCTCAATTCCGATGGGGAGAGCAAGCTTTACACCCCTTACAAAATATTCCGCAGACATTTTTGCCCGATCCTTCATATGTATCCGAAGCTCGGGAGAGCGGCAAAGAAGGAACCATACCATAATAAATGCCACAGTAACCTGGGAGAGAGCGGTACCGATAGATGCACCCATCACCCCAAGACCTGCGCCGTACAGGGTGATGCCATTCCAGCTTCGGGTAGGGAATATGAATATCATATTGAAGACCACGTCAAGGGCGCACATAAGCACGTGAAGGGCGCTTGGCACCTTCATATTTCCGCTTGCCTGAAGCATTCCGCCCGCAATATTGTTCAGCTGAATAAAGGGCAGAGAAAGGGCATATACAAAGAAGTATTTTGAAGCATCAGCGGCAATATCTGCACCGTCGGAAAGCCAGCGGGGAAGTATTCCGCTGATGGACACACCGATAATGCAAAGCAGAAGGCTGAAAAGAAGACAGCCGAGAAAAGCACATTTTACGATGCCACGGGCCTTTTTGGGGTCCTTCGCGCCCAAAGTCTGTGCCGCCTGCACCGTAAATCCGGTAACTGCCGCAGATAAAACACCGCCAAAAAGCCAGGTGCTTGAAGAAACAAGACCGATGGATGCGGAAGCATCCGCACCAAGCCTGCCCACCATAGCGGCATCTATGTATTGCATTATAATGGACGAAAGCTGTGCAAGTATGGCAGGATAGCTGAGCCTTGAAATCAAGCTTATCTGCTGACGGGTGTTTAAGGGCCCCCCGTCACGGAGCCTTGAAAGCAATTCGTTTTTCATATTTTTGATTATAGCAGAAAAAAGAGAATTGCAAAGGACTTTTTTATAAAAAAGTCCTCTGCACTCCCAAAAAACTTTGAAAAGGGAGAAATAGCTTCGGGTTTGCAGAAGAGGAGTTACGCTACTTTCTTTGAAAAGAAAGTAGC
>JAZUAR010000090.1:0-17594 GCA_045638055.1 Candidatus Avispirillum sp. | reverse complement strand
GCCCTTGATGTTTTCACGGTAGTCGATATGGGGGTCAGACTCAACGTAGCGGACACCGAAGCCGCCGCCAAGGTTAAGCATCTCTGTCACAAATCCGCAGTCATCGTAAAGTGTGCGGATAAAGCGGAGCATAATATCAGCCGCATCCGCAAAGGACTCGTACTCAAAGATCTGAGAGCCGATGTGGCAATGGAAGCCCTTGAGACAAACGCACTCAAGAGTGAGCGCATAGCGGCACATTTCGAGAGCCTGACCTGTCTCGATTGCAGTACCGAACTTGGAATCAACCTTACCTGTGGAGATCTTTTTCTGTGTATGAGGATCGATTCCGGGGGAAAGACGAAGAAGGATATTCTGGCAAATGCCCTTCTTTTTTGCGGTCTCGTTTATGCAGTCAAGCTCCTCGCGGTTGTCTACGATAAAGTAGCCGACGCCGGAGTCGATAGCATATTCGATATCGCTGTCTGTCTTATTGTTGCCGTGGAAGAAAGCATTTTCAAGGGGGAATCCCGCCGCCTTTGCAGTATAAAGCTCGCCGGGGGAAACAAGGTCTGTTCCCATGCCTTCCTCTGCTACGATAGAGTAAAGCTTTTTGAAGCAGCAGGACTTGCTTGCAAGAAGGGGTCTTGAGCCCTCGGGCATAAACTCTCGCATTGCATCGATATAGGTGCGGCAGTTATTGCGGATTCGCGCCTCATCCATGAGAAAGAGGGGAGTGCCGTGCTTTTTTGCAAGATCGCAAACGTCCATTTCTGCCAGGCAGAGATGACCTTTTTCGTTTATAGAAAGATTTTGGTGTAGCATAATTACCTCATCAGTTGTTTACAAGGCTGTACATATTGTAAAGGCCTGCACAGCGACCCTTGATGAATCTTGCCGCACTGATGGCGCCCTCGGCGAAAACTGCGCGGGATTCTGCATTGTGCTTGAGGGATAGAGTCTGGTAGTCTGTTGCGATGATGACCTCGTGCATTCCGGGCTCGTTTCCGCAACGGAGAGAGTGGATGCCGATCTCGTTGGGGGCTCTCTTTGACATACCGTGGCGGCCGTAAACGTACTCAGCCTGGGGGCGGACCTCCTTGATGGTATCGGCGATCATAAGAGCAGTGCCGCTGGGGGCATCAAGCTTTCTGTTATGATGCGCTTCAACGATCTCAATATCCGCATCGGGGAAAAGGCTTGCCGCCTTTCTCGCAAGGTCGCAAAGTGTTGCAACACCGAGAGACATATTTGCAGAATAGAATACGGGAATAGACTTTGCCGCCTCAAAAAGGAGAGCCTTTTCCTCTTCGGTATGTCCTGTTGTGCACATAACGAGGGGGAGAGAGCGGCCCATAGCATATGCGATCACTTCCTTTGTCAGGGAGTGGTGGGAAAAGTCGATGATAACGTCTGCCTCGCCCTGATAGTCGCAAAGATCGTGGATCTCTATATTTTCGCAGATCTTGTCAACTGCACAAGCAAGTGTTGCGTCCTCGCAGGTCTCGAGAAGGGAAAGGACCTCCTTGCCCATTCTTCCTCCTGCGCCGTAGAGAATAACGTTCATAAAGTACCTCTTTAACCAATGAGACCGTGGCCGCGCATAATTGCGTACATCTTCTCAGCCTTAGCCTCGTCCATTTCTGTGAGGGGGAGACGGAGGTTGTTCTCGCAGAAGCCCATCTTAGCCATGGCAGCCTTAACGGGAATGGGGTTGACCTCGGAGAAGAGGGCATCGATGATGGAGTGGTACTTGTACTGGAGCTTTGCTGCGCCTGCAATATCGCCTGCAAAGAACTTCTCGCAGATCTCGCAGGTCTGGCGGGCCATGATGTTGGAAAGAACGGAGATTGCGCCAACGCCGCCGAGAGACATGAGGGGAACGATCTGGTCATCGTTACCGGAGTAAAGGTCGAGCTTCTCGTGAACGTAGTGCATTGTTTCAACGATCTTGGAAAGGTTACCGTTTGCCTCCTTGATACCTACGATATTATCGTGGTCTGCAAGGATACGGTATGTATCGGGCTCGATGTTAACGCCTGTTCTGGAGGGAACGTTGTAGAGGATAACGGGAGCTGTGGACTTGTCCGCGATTTCTGTGAACATCTTAACAAGACCCTTCTGAGTTGCCTTGTTGTAGTAGGGAGTAACAACGAGAACAGCGTCAGCACCTGCTTCGCACGCGCATCTTGTAAGGTCGAGGGCGTAGCCTGTATCGTTGGAGCCTGTGCCTGCAATGATCGGCACGCGGCCGTCTGCGCGCTTAACAGCGTAAGCGATAGCATCGCGGTGCTCGTCGTCAGTAAGAGTGGAGGCCTCACCTGTTGTGCCTGCGATAACGAGAGCGTTGATGCCTGAGTCGATCTGCCAGTCGATGATCTTACCGAACTGATCGTAGTTGATACCGTTTTCTGTGAAGGGTGTTACAAGAGCGGTCGCAATACCCTTAAAAATAGTCTTTTTCATAGTTTATCTCCTTGATCCGAAGGATCCTTAAATTTTTCAAAGCAATTAAAAAAGCCGACGGCGGTCGGCAAAGAAAATCCCACTTCGGGACTTTGATAGCTCTCCGCGAAAAGCGACAGTCGGAGCGATCTTATTCGCTCAAACCGGCACAGACGAAACCACCGCCTGCCCTCGGCACCTGCCCCTTTTTTGCAGACAACGGGCGGTCACCCCTTGGCATCTGCAATACTTTTGGCATAATGCACCTCTACCGATAGGAAATTATAACATATGATGTTAAACATGTCAATATTTATTATTTATTCTTTCTTATTTATTATTTATTCTTTAACGTGTTTGCAGGGGTCAATGCTATTGACTTTTTTTCGCCAAATGTTAAAATATAGGTATAGCTTTAAGGGAAAGGAGCGAGGGAATGAAGCTTATTTGCAGTATTAAAGCAAGAGCTGAAAGAGCAGGGCTCACAGGCGGCGATTTTTTTGCGGCTTTAGCGGCGGCTTTCGTTGTTGCATCTGTGGTTTATGCCTTGCAAAATGATTTTACCGTAATAGCGCTTGCGCAGATGTATCCCTTGTGGATATCAGTTTCAATAACCTTGGGAGGCTTTGTTCTTCTTGCAGCTCTCAGCATCCTGCTTCTTACAAAGCGGATAATTGCATGGACTCTGCTTTTGTCATCCCTCACGCTTTGCGTAACTCTTGTTGCCGCTTTTCCGGATAATATCTTTTTCTGTATCGGACTTGCGGCAGTCCTTGTCCTCGTTGCAAAATATGTCTGCGAGGAGGATAAAACCGGTCTTCTTTCCAGAAGCATATCAAAAAGAGCGTCTTTTATCATTTGTGCAATACTTGTGGTGGTATTCACGATTCTCGTCTATAGCCTGACTGCGGCGAAATATAAAAGCTTCTATCATTCCGCCTTTGACTTTGGCATATTCTGCCAGATGTTTGAAAGCATGGCAACAACGGGCCTTCCCTATACAACCGTTGAGAGAAGCCAGTACCTCAGCCATTTTGCCGTTCATTTTTCGCCTTTTTTCTACGTGCTTCTGCCCTTTTATTTTTTGTGGCGTTCACCTTTGTTTTTGCTTTTTGCACAGGCGCTTGGCATAGGTCTGGGAGCTTTTGCTGTAAGAAGGATATGCCTGAGCCTCGGTCTTAGCGAGGGGATGTCCCTTGCAGGGGCGGCGGTGTATCTGCTTTTTCCCACAATGGCAAACGGCTGCTTCTACGATTTTCACGAAAACAAATTCCTTGCTGTCCTTATTTTGTGGGCAGTAGCCTTCGCTCTTGAAAAAAAGCTTATAGGCTGCGGAATTTTCTGTTTTCTTATTCTCACTGTCAAGGAAGATGCGTTTATTTACGTTATCGCCATCTGCCTTTGGATGTTTGTAACGAAGAGAAACAGGCTTTTTGCAATTATTGTTGCGCTCCTCTCATTCGCATGGTTTTTCTTTGCATGTAATATGATAGAGCTTTCGGGCGGAGAGATAATGACAGGCCGATTCTCCAACTATACACACGGCAAGGAGGGCGGTCTTCTTGAGGCTGTGCGCACCTGCTTTACGGACATCGGCTTTCTTTTCAAGGAGGTCTTTGCGGGAGCGGACACTGATGCCTTTTATGAGATGACCTATACGGGACAAAAGCTGGAATTCGTGCTGTGGACAGCGGCGCCCCTGCTTTTCACTCCCTTTCTTCGCAAGCGCCCCTCAGAGCTTGTGCTGCTCATCCCGCTTCTTGTTATAAATCTTATGCCCCGCTGGATGTATCAGTTTGACGTTGATTTCCAGTATACCTACGGCACGGCGGCGCTTATGATAGTTTCCTCTCTTCTTTTCATCGGGGAAAGCTCAAAGCAAATGAGAAGATTTGTAGTAGTTTCTGCCTTGTGCGCATCTCTTGTTTTTTCCTGCGCGCTTATCCTGCCCAAGGCAAAAAGGTATACGGACAGCTACGGTCAGAATAAGGAAGCATACGATATGACAGCCGAGGCGCTGAAGGATATTCCCGCCGATGCATCAGTAACGGCATACGGCTATTTTGTGCCCCATCTCTGGTACGTGAAGGACCTTCACACCTGCCCCGAGTATTACGCACCCTATGAAAAAACAGACTACTATATCGTTGATACCCGATATGATTATGACAGTCATACGGCAAAGATGCTCGATGCAATGGGCGACAGCTACGAGCTTATTGCCGAAGAAGGATATGCTCAGATATATCGTATAAAGGATTAAAATGCAGAAAATAAACGTCCATAAAAATCACCGCAAGAGAATAAGGGAAAGATATGAAAAGAACGGCGCCGATGCATTTGAGCTGCATCAGCTTATGGAGATGCTTCTTTTCCATTCTCTGCGCCAGGGCGATACCAATCCCATCGCCCATAAAATTCTTGATGCCCATCCCGACGTGGCCTTCGGAATCACAGATTCCTATGAGCTGACAGACGTTGAGGGCGTTGGCAAAAATACGGCAAATCTTTTGCGTATTTCCACAGATACGGTACTCACCGTGCTGACAGAGGGTCTGAAAAAAGCCCCTATGGACGGAGAGTTTACGAGAAAGCAGTTCATGTGGCTCTGGTTCAGAACAAGACCCGAGAAAAGAGTGGCTGTCCTGCTGCTTGATTCAAAAAACAGATTTTTGGAATGTAAGGCGCTGAATATTTCCGATTCCCGCCTGCCGCGAAGCTATGAGAGATCTATTGTTTGTGCTCTCAAAAAGCACGGGGCTGTGTCGGCGGTGCTTTGCCATAACCACAGAAACTGCGAGAAATCGCCGTCGATCGAGGATATTTATTTGACGGCGTATTTGAAAAATGCCCTTGAGAAAAAGGGATTTTCCTTGATGGCACATTATATTGTAACGGGGAACGATTGCGTTGAATGTCCCCTCAGCGAAAACGAACAATAAGGAGATAAAAATGAGACAGCTTTGCGAATATCTTGAATGCGGACAGATCGTGTCCACTCACGGAGTAAAGGGAACTGTTCGCCTTGAAAACAGATGCGATTCCCCCGCCGTTCTTGCTAAGCTCAAGAGAATGTATAAGAAAAAGGGCGATGCTTACACCGAGATGAAGGTTGTAAGCTCCTCCGTTCAGAAGAATATGGTTCTTTGTACCTTTGAGGGACTTGATTCCGTAGAGGCGGCAGCGGCTATGAAGGGCACTGTTCTCTATGCAAAGAGAGAGGACTTCCACCTCCGTAAGGGCGACTATTTCTGGGCAGATATTATGGGTCTTCCCGTGATCGATAATGAGTCCGGCGAGGTTTATGGCACACTTTCCAATATCCTCACCCCCGGCGCCCATCAGGTGTACGTCGTAAAGCGTGAGGCGGGCGACTTCATGATCCCCGCAGTTCCCGAGTTTATCAAGGAGATCTCCCTCGGAGAGGAAAGAGAAGAGGGAATCTACGTCAGCCTTATCGAAGGCATGATCGAATAATTTGCCCGTGGCAAATTAATGAATTGCAAACAGCAATTCAATTCATGGAGCGAAGCGAGAAATCATGACGGATACGTCAATTCATGGCGAAGCCAATTCATAGAGAAAATGAATTGAAACTGCGTTTCATGAATTGAACGTAGTTCATGAATTGCCTTCGGCATGATTTGCGCCAATGGCGCATTGGAAAGGTAAGATAATGAGATTTGATATTATGACCCTGTTCCCCGATCTTGTGAAAAGCGTGCTTTCCGAAAGCATTATCGGACGCGCACAGGATGCGGGACATCTTTTGATAAATGCCTATAATATCCGCGACTGGTCTCTTGATAAGCACCGTCGCGTGGACGATACCCCCTGCGGCGGCGGTATGGGCATGCTTATGGCAGCGCCTCCCATCTATCGCTGCTACGAGGCTGTTGTCGCAGACAAAAAAGAGGATGAGAGAGTAAAGGTTGTCTATATGTCCCCCCGCGGCACCGTTCTCAACGAGGGCGTTGCAAAGAGAATTGCAGGGGAATGCGACAGACTTGTTATCCTTTGCGGACACTATGAGGGCGTTGACCAGCGAATCATTGACGAGATCGTTGATGAGGAGATCTCCATCGGAGACTACGTGCTCACAGGCGGAGAGATTCCTGCCTGCATTCTTGTGGACTGCGTTTCCCGACTTTGTACAGGCGTTCTTTCCGAGGCTGAATGCCACGAGGTGGAAAGCTTTGAAAACGATCTTCTTGAGTTCCCTCAGTATACCCGCCCCATTGATTTTATGGGTCGCAAGGTGCCTGAGGTGCTTCTCTCCGGTCACCATGGAAAGATCGAGGCGTGGCGCCTTGAAAAGGCTGAGGAGATAACAAAGGAGCGCCGCCCCGACCTTTATGAAAAGTATGCCGAAAGAAAAGCGGCAGAAATGGCGGCAAAGGAAGCAAAGAAAAAGCGCCGTCAGATGTATGCCGAAAGAGCGAGAAAGAAAAAGGAAAGCGAAAATGAAAAATAAGCTTGCTTTGATAATAAGCCTCATCTCCGTAGCTATTGCGCTTGCGATAGTAGGAATCGGCGTTTTTATGTTTTTTGCAAAGGAAGAGGGAGATATCTATCCCGAATTCCTCACTGCATACGATTGGGAAAGCTGCGATCTTGATATCAACTGCACAGAGTCCATCAGCTTTCGCGAGGACGGAGGATTCTCCTTTTCCTGCGGATGCGGCTCACCCGTTGAGGATTACGATTTGTTTGATTCCTATAAATACGACAGCAAAAATAACGTTATAAAGGTAAAGGGCTTCGGCACAAGAAAATTCAAGGTGCTTTATCACGATGAAACAACTCTTTTCCTTCAGATTCCCGGCGGAAAGTTTAAGTATTTTATTAATGAAAATGCAATAACCGTGTGGGAAGAGTATGATTTTGTCATGGAAATTCTCGAAAAGGCTCAGCTCTACACAATGATAAAGGAGGAAAAGGACGGATATCTGACCCTTCTCCCCCAGCATTACAGCACTGATGAGAGGGAGCGCTTCGAGGGTCAGGAATACCGTGCCCCCCTTGCAAAGGATGCAAAAATACATACTCTCTTTGCAAAAATAGTCAACGGCGAGGAGTCCTACGAGTATGAGGAGATATCCTTTGATGGCGCATTTGAAACTGCGGATAACAGCCTGACCGGCGCATTCGTGGACTTTAACGAAAAAGGCGAAATTACCACCGTTATCATTTACGGTGCTACTGAAATTTGGGAGTAAGCTATGCTTTGTGAAACAATTTATTTGAGAGATGACGATAAGGACGTCCGTCTTGAAACATACGTATCCAAAAAAGCGGGAGATATGTGGTGGACACCTCCCCGCGACTGTATGCTTATCCTTCCCGGCGGAGCATATTTTTTCCTTGCGGAAAGAGAGGCAGAGCCTGCAGCAAAGGCATTTCTTGCCGAGGGCTTCAATTGCTTTGTTCTCTACTATTCTCTCGGCGAGAAGGCAAAGTTCCCCCGCCCCTTGCAGGACGTGTCCCTTGCCATTGCCCATATTAAGAGAAACGCAGAAAAGTATAATATAAACCCCGACAGAATATTCGTTTGCGGCTTTTCCGCAGGCGGCCACCTTGCAGCGAGTGCAGGCGTATTCTGGAATCGTCCCGAGGCGGCATTCGAGGGAATGGAGGCGGGAGAAAACCGCCCCGCAGGAATGGTGCTCAGCTACGGAGTTGTAACTCTCGGTGAGCATACACATCTTGAATCCTGCCGCTACGTTACGGGAAAAGAGGAGCCTACACTCGAGGAGCGCGAATACTGGTCTCCCGATAAGCATATCGGCCCCGATACCGTCCCCGCATTCCTTTGGCATACCCAGAAGGATGACTGTGTAGACGTGAGAAATGCTCTTGAAATGGCAAATGCCCTTATTCTCGGCGGCGTACCCTCAGAGATACATATTTACCCCGAGGGACCCCACGGACTTTCCGTAGCAACCGAGGAAACGGGAAAGGTAGATTCCCATATCGCCCATTGGATAAGAGATTGTACTGAGTGGACTAAACTGGCCCCCGAGTTTTAAATCATGTATTGCGAAAAAATATACTTAAACGAAGAAAATAAAGACGTAGTCTTAAAAACCTACGTTTCCGAGGAGTACGTAAAGGGAATAAAGAGAGATTGCTTGCTCATCCTCCCCGGCGGAGGCTATAATTTCTGCGCACTTCACGAGGACGAGCCCGTTGCCCGCTCCTTTATGCAGAGGGGAATGAACTGCTTTACCCTTTACTATACCGTAGGCGAGAGGGCAAGTCTTTCAACTTCCCTGAAGGACGTTTCCCGTGCTATCGCCCATATTAAAAGAAACAGCGAAAAATATAATATCGACCCCGACCGCATCTTCGTTCTCGGCTTTTCCGCAGGAGGCCATCTTGCGGCATCAATCGGTACTCTGTATGACAGGGATATTGCCGCATTTGAGGGAATGAAAAAGGGAGAAAACCGCCCTGCGGGAATGATAATCTCCTACGGTGCATGCACTCTCGGAGAGTATTCCCACGAGCTCAGCCGAAGATTTGTTTTCGGTAAGGATAAGCTGACCGATGATGAGATCGCTCTTTATTCCCCCGATAAAAACGTAACGGAGAATACTGTCCCCGCCTTTATATGGCATACTGCAAACGATGAGACGGTGGACGTGCGAAACTCCCTCGTTATGGCAGATGCCCTTATGGAAAAGGGCATCCCCACTGAGCTTCATATCTATCCCTTCGGCTGGCACGGGCTTTCTGTTTGTATGGACGGAATTTCCTTCGGCTCTGAGGACATATCAAATATCCACGTTTCAAACTGGGTAAAGGATTGCGCTCAGTGGATGAAGATAGTATAATAAGGAGGGTGTCTATGCTTTGCGAAACAGTTTATTTAAGAGAGGACGATAAGGACGTTCGCCTGGATACCTATGCGGCGCTCCCCCTTTGGAGCGGCGACCCAAGCGATCCCCGTGATGCAATTTTGATCCTTCCCGGCGGAGCTTACTGCGGTCATGCCGCACATGAAGCAGAGCCGGTGGTCCGCGCATTTATGCCACATGGCTTTAATGCTTTTGTGCTTTACTATTCCGTAGGCGAAAAGGCAAGCTTCCCCCGTCCTTTGCAGGATGCTTCTCTTGCAATTGCCCATATTAAGAAAAACGCAAAAAAATATAATATAAATCCCGATCGTATATTTGTTCTCGGCTTTTCCGCAGGCGGACATCTTGCGGCATCTGTGGGAACTATGTATAACCGTGATTTTGCCGCATTTGAGGGTATGGAAAAGGGCGAAAACAAGCCCTGCGCCACTATCCTTTGCTATCCTGTGGTAACCCTCGGTGAGTATACCCACGAGCTTTCCCGACTTCGTGTTATGGGTCGCGACAGCTTCAGCGCCGAGGAATGCGAGATATATTCTCCCGAAAAGCAGGTGGACGGTGATACTGTTCCCTCGTTTATCTGGCATACTGCAAGTGATAAGGACGTCAGCTATAAAAATTCCGTTAAACTGGCGAAAGCCCTTATTGATAAGGGTATTCCTGCCGAGCTTCATATCTATCCCTTCGGCCATCACGGACTTTCCGTGGCCAATAAGGAGATAGAGTGCAAAAATCCCGATAACGTCAATCCCCACGTTGCAAACTGGGTGAGAGACTGCATTGAATTTACGAAAATAATTTAATTACATAGGAGATAAAAATGAGCTTCAAAAAAGACTTTTTGTGGGGCGTAGCAAGCGCCGCTTATCAGATCGAGGGTGCCGCATTTGAGGATGGCAAGGGCCTTTCCATCTGGGACGTTTATTCCCATATCCCCGGCAAGATCAAGGAAGAGCACAATGGTGACGTTGCCTGCGACCACTACCACAGATACAAAGAGGACGTAGCTCTTATGAAGGAGCTTGGCACAAAGGTATACCGTTTTTCCGTATCCTGGCCCCGCGTTATTCCTAACGGCATCGGCGAGGTAAATCAGAAGGGAATCGATTTCTATAATAACCTTATCGATGAGCTTCTCGCGGCAGGAATCACTCCCTGTCTCGTTCTCTTCCATTGGGATTATCCTTATGAGCTTTATAAGAAGGGCGGCTGGCTCAATGCAGACAGCTCCGAGTGGTTCAAGTATTATACCGAGGTCTGCGCAAAGGCATTCGGCGACAGAGTTAAGATGTGGGTAACCTTCAACGAGCCTCAGTGCTTCCTCGGCGAGGGTCACCTTAACGGCGGCACAGCTCCCGGAATCAAGATGACCGTTGGCGACGTTGTTCGCATGGGTCATAACGTAATGCTTTCCCACGGTAAGGCTGTTATGGCAATCCGTGAGCTTGTAGAGGACAGCATTGTTGGTTATGCTCCCTCCTGCGACGTTTGCGCACCCGATACAGACGATCCTGCGGACGTTGAGGCAGCCCGTCGCCGTTACTTCTCCTTTGACGAGGAGTGGTGGATGTGGAACGTTTCCCTCTGGAGCGACCCTGTAATGCTCGGCCGTTACCCTGAGGAGGACGAGGTGTTCCAGCGCAAGCTCAAGCCCCACCTTCCCGAGGGCTATGAGGATGATATGAAGATCATCTGCCAGCCCCTTGACTTCTACGGTCAGAATATCTATACTGCATCCCATTGGACAGCTGACGAAAACGGCGTTGCACAGTGGACACGCCTTCCTACAGGTACAGCGAAGTCCACAAACAACTGGCCCCTCACTCCCGAGGCCCTCTACTGGGGACCCAAGTTCCTCTACGAGAGATATAAGACTCCCGTTATCATCACAGAGAACGGTATGGCTTGCCACGACTGGATTTCCGTTGACGGCAAGGTTCACGACCCCAACCGTATCGACTATATCACACGTTATCTCAGAGCCCTCAAGAAGTGCTCCGAGGATGGCGCAGAGATCGCAGGATATTGGTACTGGGCGCTCCTCGATAACTTCGAGTGGGGCGACGGCTATACACAGCACTTCGGTCTTGTATATATGAACTACCAGACCCTCGAGCGCGTAAAGAAGGACTCCTTCGACTTCTATAAGCAGGTAATCGCAGAAAACGGCGAGAATATCTAAAAATGCAAAGGACTTTTTGAAAAAAGTCCTCTGCACTCCCAAAAACTTTATAAAAAGAATGGCTATGGGTTTTCCCGTAGCCATTTTTTTCTTTTAAAACAGTATTAAAGTCCTTTGCATACTCTTTACCTCCTTCGGGCATACTAATAAAAAACCGAAAGAGGTAGCTATGGATACACTCTCAAAAGGCAAAAATCCAACGGAATATCTCCTTAGCTCGATGTACCGAAGCGTGAAGATGGAAAGCGAGAATATAGTCAGCCTTCTCCCGAAGGTTTACGATAAATTTCTTGTGAGGGAGATGACTTCAAGTCTTCACGGATATATGGAGCTGTCAAAATCAATCGAGAATATGATGCATGAGCGGGGAATGGAGCCCTCCTCTCCGGGAGCCATTTCGAAAATCGGTGCAAAGGCGGGGGTCTTTATAAATACTATTATGAATTCCTCCCCCTCCCATATCGCCCGTCTGTGCAGCAGCGAGATGCGGGCGTCGGCAAACAGGCTTGAGACCGTGTGCGAGGAGGTTTCCTGTGGGTGCGATGCTCACATAATGGGCGTTTGCCGCGAAATCATCGAAAAAGAAAGACAAAACAGCGAGAAAATGGAGGCTTTTGTATGAGATTTTTAAATTCCGAGGCGCAGGACGAGGAAAGAAACACAGACAACGAAAAGCTTGACGAGATATACGAAAGCGGTAGTGTCATAGCCGAGAAGGGCGGCTCGCGCATCCATTGCCTCACGATAATCGGGCAGATAGAGGGTCACTATGCCCTCGGCGACGGTCAGAAGGCAACGAAATACGAGCATATAATCCCCCTTCTCGTGTCCATCGAGGAGTCTGACGAAATAGACGGCCTCCTCCTTGTACTCAACACCATGGGCGGCGACGTTGAGGCAGGTCTTGCCATTGCGGAAATGGTGGCGGGAATGAAAAAGCCAACTGTTTCACTTGTCCTCGGCGGCGGTCATTCCATCGGAGTCCCCTTGGCTGTCAGCGCGAGAAGGTCCTTTATCGTCCCCTCTGCCACTATGACTATCCACCCCGTGCGAATCAGCGGAGTGGTCATCGGCGTGCCCCAGACCTATTATTATTTTGAACGGATGCAGGACAGGATAATCAAGTTTATAACCGACCATTCCTCCGTCAGCGAAAACGATTTTCGCAAAATGCTTTCCCGAACAGACCAGATCGCAACTGATACGGGAAGCCTTATCGACGGCGTCGAGGCCGTTCGTTGCGGCCTTATCGACGAATGCGGCTCCCTTTGCGATGCCCTCAGAGAATTGCACCGCCAAATTGAAGAGCAAAGAAAAAATGACTGCCTGTAGGCAGTCATTTTTAATTATCTGATTACTCAGCGTCCTCAGCAACCTCAGCTGCCTCTTCGGAAGCGTTTGCTTCCTCAAGAAGAGCGCGGATGGAAAGGCTGATCTTGCGGTTCTCATCGTCGATAGCTGTAACCTTTGCATCAACAACGTCGCCAACCTTGAGAACGTCAGCGGGAGCTGCGATCTTGTGGTCTGCGATCTGGCTGATGTGGATGAGACCGTCAGCGCCGGGAACTACCTCTGCAAATGCACCGAAGGGCATGAGAGATACGATCTTAACGCTTGCTGTATCGCCAACGGAGTACTTCTCGTTGAAGATGTTCCAGGGATCCATGTCCTCTGTCTTGTAGCCGAGAGAGATTCTGCCCTTCTCAGCATCGAGAGCCTTGATGTAAACCTTGATAACGTCACCAACGCTTACAACCTCCTGGGGATGACGGATACGTCTCCAGGAAAGCTCGGATGTATGTACCATACCGTCTACGCCGCCGAGATCAACGAATGCGCCGTAGTTTGTGAGGCTCTTTACGGGACCCTCATAGATCTGGCCAACCTCAACCTGTGCCCAGAAAGCAGCTTCCTTAGCCTTCTTCTCCTCGAGAGCAACGGCACGGATGGAAGCGAATGCGCGCTTACGATCCTCCTTGATCTCGATGATCTTTACCTTCTGAGTTGTGCCAACGAGTGCCTGGAGAGCCTCGTCGCCTGCATCCTTAGCTACGCCGGAAAGGGAAGCGGGGATGAATACGCGAACGGAGTTGATAGAAATGATGAGACCGCCCTTAACGCGCTCAACGATCTTTCCTTCAACAACTTCCTGAGACTCGCACTTAGCTACGATGTCGTACCAGTTAGCCTCGGAATCAACACGAAGCTTGTCGAGATAAGCAAATCCTTCGATGTCGCTTACTCTGATTACCTTTGCCTTAACCTCATCGCCGACCTTGAAAAGCTGATCCAGCTTTGCCTGGGGGTCGTCGGTAAGCTTGTCATGTACAATAACGCCGGTTGTCTTAGCACCGAGATCAAGTGTGATCTCGTTCTGTGCGACGGATGTAACAATACCGACGACGATATCTCCTGGATTAATAGTTTTCATGGTCTGCTCGAGCATCTCAGCAAAATTTTCTTTTTGCTCAATCATGGTTTTAACCTCCTGTATTACACTGAACGGCGTGGATGCACCGGCAGCAATTGATATTTTGTTACATTTGGGAACGACCAATTCCCGAAGAGCATCTGCGTTTTCGCAGAGGAAGGTGTTTTCGCACCTCTTTTTGCATATTTCGAAAAGCTTGACGGTGTTTGATGAGCCGCGGCTGCCGATAACGATGACCGCATCGGAGGTATCTGCAAGCTCCTTCACCTCTGTCTGCCTTTCTTCCGTAACATTACATATTGTATCAAAAATTTTAGCATTTGTATATAGTTTTTTGATAATTTCCAAACATTTTTTCCATTCTGACAGTTTTTGAGTAGTCTGGGCGGCTACGGACACCTCGATTTCGGCAGGGTCGGGGGCATTTTCGGAAACAATCCATTCTTCAATAGCCTCTGCCGAATCAAAAACTGCGCTGTCGCCTTTGCAACAGCTGATGATGCCTCTCACCTCGGGATGCTCCCCGGCACCGATGAGGATGAAAAGCTTTCCCTCGCCCGAATTTTCGCGGGCGATCTTTCTTACCTTATTAACGTAAGGGCAGGTACAGTCAAGGACTGTGAGATTTCCCGTTTCCTTTTCGCAATTTCTGAGTGCTTCAAGGTTTTCGGAAAGCTCGCCGTGGGCACGGATGATAACTGTGATCTTTTCTCCTGCGCGGGCTCTTTCGCAGACTGCGGGGATGTCCGCCTGAGAAAGCTCTCCAACGCCCTTCTGCTTCAGCTCTGCCACGTATCCGTCGTTATGGATAAGGCGGCCGAGGGTATAGATCTTGGAATCCTTGCCTGCCTCGCTTGCCATTTTCTCCGCAACGTCAGTTGCGCGCTTAACGCCAAAGCAAAAGCCTGCGTGATTTGCAACTCTGATCTCTGCCATTAGTTTTTCTCCGAAAGTTCCTCGCCGATGGAGCAGATACGGTCAAATATCAGCTCTGCGGCGCCCTTATATTCATCCTTGCCGCCGTTTTCAAAGCCAAGCTCGCTGTAGGGAATAGGCTCCCCGAAATAAAGCTCAGTCTTTTTAAAGGGGCGGACGTGGTTATTCTTTGTTTTAATATAAACGGGAACAACGTCGCACTTTGCGCGGTATGCGATAAGTCCCACTCCGTGGCGAACCTCAGTGCCTCTGGGGTTTTCGTGAGCGTGTCTTGTTCCCTGAGGGAAGATACCCACAGCGCTGCCCTCACCGAGCATAGAAACAGTCTTTCTGAGAGCTGCAACGTCACCGCCCTTGCGGTCAACGGGGAATGCACCAAGCGCTCTGACAAGAGGACCGATAACGGGAACGGAGAAAAGCTCCTTTTTTGCCATAAAGCGAATCTGTACTTTGGATGCTATCGCCATTACGATAACGTCGAAAAGGGAGGTGTGGTTTGCACAGATAATAACTCCGCGGTCTGAGGGGATATTCTCCTCTCCGTGAGATCTAACGCCGAATATCAGCTTGAGGGGGCCGCCGAGAATTTTCTTGAGACTTGCGTAGGTCTTATTTTTCTTAGCCATAATATTCCTTCTTCAATCAGAGCTCGATGCCGAGCTTTGTCTTGATGATGTTGATAGAATGAGCAAGGGTCTCTGCGGGAGTCATCTCAGAGTTGTCCACAAAGATGGCATCGGGTGCGGGAATTGCGGGAGCAATGGCGCGGCCGCGGTCATTTGCATCTCTCTTGATGATATCTGCAAGAACCTCTGCCTCTGTGCTTGTATCGCCCTTAGCCTGTAATTCCTCAAAGCGACGGTGCGCTCTTGCCTCGGGGGAAGCCTCCATAAAGAGCTTAACGTCTGCATCGGGCATGATAACTGTACCGATATCGCGGCCGTCCATAACAACGCCGCCCTCGGCAACCATCTTCTTCTGGATTCCGAGAAGGAATGCGCGAACCTCGTTTACAGCGCTTACAGCAGAAGCATACATGGACATTTCGGGAGTTCTGATAAGGTCGGAAACGTCCTCATCGTTGAGGATAACTCTCTGTCCCTCATCTGTATAGCGGATGGAGATATTTGCCTCGGGAAGAAAAGCGATAACCTTTGCCGCTTCCTCAAGGGCAACGCCGCATCTTTTTGCGTAGAGTCCCACGGTGCGGTAAAGGGCGCCTGTATCAACGTAAACGAGACCAAGCTCTCTTGCGATGTTTTTAGCAAGGGTGCTCTTGCCGCTTCCGCTGGGTCCGTCGATTGCTATTCTGATCTTCATAGGTATATCCTTTCTCAGCCTTCGTTTTCGAAGGTATATTCTGCGGCGCTCTCTCCTGCTTTTCTGCCTGTGGACCAGGCAATCTGCAGGTTGTAGCCGCCTGTATATGCGTCAACGTCGATGATCTCGCCTGCAAAGAAAAGTCCCTCGTAGGATTTTGACATCATCGTTGTCGGATGGATCTCTTTTGTATCGATGCCTCCCGCCGTAACGACAGCCTCGTCAAGAGAGCGGAAGGATTTAGGGGTAAGCTTAAAGTGCTTAAGGGTGTTAAGAAGAGCTGCGCGCTCCTTTTTGGAAACCTCGCCGGACTTCTTTCTCGGGTCGATGCCGCTTCTTTCCACAACCTCCTCAATAAGCTTTGAGGGGAGAAGGTCACCGAGGGAATTGATAAAGTCCTTTGCCGCATATTTCTGGAGGTCCTGAATAAGGCGTCGGTCCAGAGTCTCCTCGTCGAGGGCGGGCTTTAAGTCGATCTCCATTCGGTAGCTTTCCACGGGGGCAGACTGCATATGTGCGGATGCAGAAAGCACAAGAGGACCGCTGATGCCGAAATGAGTGAAGAGCATCTCGCCCTGCTCGCCGATGATCTCCTTGTCGCCAAGGAAAACAGACAAGCGGACGTTCTTTAAAGAAAGGCCCATAAGATGACCCGTTCTGTCATAAAGAACGATGGGAACGAGAGAGGGCTTCAAGGGAGTGACCTCGATTCCGAGTCTCTTTGCCATTCTGTGGCCGTCACCCGTAGATCCCGTGCCGGGATAGGAAACTCCGCCTGTGCATACGATAACGGCAGAGTGCTCTTTTTCGCCAAGGTCGGTGACAACGCCACAGGCCTTGCCGTCCTTTATAATAATATCGTTAACCTTAGCGCGGACGATGCGACAGCCCATAGAGGTGATATAATTCTTAAGGGCATCGGAAACGTCAGCCGCCTTGTCGGAAACGGGGAAAACTCTTCTTCCGCGCTCCGTCTTCATAGGAACACCGAGACCCTCGAAATAGGCGATACAATCCTCGGGGGTGAACTTATAAACGGAGGAATAGAGGAATTTTCTGTTTGAGATAACGTTTTTCAGTATCTCCTCGGGGGCGCAGTTGTTCGTAACGTTGCATCTGCCCTTGCCCGTAATACGGAGCTTCTTTCCGAGAAGACGGTTAGGCACGTAGAGGCATACCACGCAGCCGGAGTCGAGAGCCGCACCCGCTGCCATCATACCTGCGGCACCCCCGCCGATAACAGCAATACTCATTGGTCAAGACCTTTCTTTTTATCGTAAACGTCGTACTGATCCCAAACTGCCTCAAGGTCGCGAAGGGCTTTCATGACCTGATCCTGTCTCTTCATGCTGATAGCCGCAAGAAGGGCGTTGATGATAGAGAGAGGGGCAACGAGGGAATCGGCAAAGGATGCCATATCGCTCTTTGCATAAAGGGCTGC
>JAZUAR010000089.1:0-9449 GCA_045638055.1 Candidatus Avispirillum sp. | reverse complement strand
TTACACATGTCTTTTTGTCCTGTTTTAGATTTTTTCCGAAGCGGCGAAACGGTCGCCGCTCCGGTTTATTTTTAGTTATTTATTTATATATAATAAATAGGAAGGAAAAATTACTTTTTAAGCCATTCCTTATAGGAAAGCTCTGTATCGCCGCGCTTAACCTCGCGCTCGTAAGTTGCGTAGCTGTCAGCGCTGATACCCTGCTCTTCCATCCAGTCAACGTAGGAGTATTCTACATCTTCACGATCCTGAATGTAGCCGATCATGTCATCGTCGGGTTTCTTAGCTTCTTCTTCCCAATAGGTCTTCCAGTCCTCGAATGTCTCGAAGCCTGCGAATGCCTGAATTGCCTTCCAATCCTCGTTCAGCATAAGCTCGAACTCCTTACGCTTACGGGAAAGCTCCTTGTTGATGGAATCAATGTACTCAAGGAGTGAGCTGGAGGGGTCTGCACCCTCGTTGTAAGCTGCTGCAAACGCGAATCCTGTGAAACGACCGATGAAGTAGTCACCGGGATAAGGCTCGATTGCGATTGTATCCTTGATACATGTTTCAAGAACCTTATACTCTGCGTCTGTCCAGGGAAGCTCAGCGAGAGCCTCGATGTTTGCGGGAGTTGTCTTACCGGAGGGACCAAGGAGAGCTACCATTTCGTTACAGTAGTCAACGTTGAAGTCCTTATCGCTGTACCAGTCCATGAAGTCCCAAGCGAGATCTTCATTCTTACAGCCCTTGGGGATGATAACGCCGGAAATAGAAGAGATAGCTGTATGGTCAACGTAAGTCTTGCCTGTTTCCTCGTCAACTCTCTCAGTACCGGGGATCTGGTAGAACTGCCAGAGACCTGCGATTTCGGGAGCGAATACGGTAAGTGTATTATAAAGCACGTAAGAGGATATGATGATGGGCATTTCACCAGTCTTGAAACGGTTCTGCGCATCATATGCTGTGGGGAGAGAATACTGTGTAAAGAGGTTACACATATATTCGAATGCGTCGAGAGTCATATGGTCGTCGAGGTTTGTTGCCATACCCTCGTTCTTCCAGTACTGACCGCCGCTCTGGTAAAGGAACACTGCGAAATCCTGGCTCATACCGATCTCCATGTTGTTGACCTGGAGAACAGGTACCATGGACATGAGGTCATCCCATGTCTCGGGGATCTCGAGGCCAAGCTCTGTGAGGATATCGTTTCTGATAAACATCATGGAGAAGCCCTGAGATACGGGAACCGCGTATGTTGTTCCGTAAAGTGTAAGAGGTGTTCTCGCTGCATCGGAGAATCTTGACATAACCTCTTCAAATGTATCGTGGTGGTTAAGGGGCATGATAGCGCCTCTGATCGCCATTTCCATGGGGCTTGTTGCGTCGATGGAAACGTCGGGACCAACACCTGCAAGGATAGAGGGAAGCAGCGCACCGCCTGCTGTAAGCTTAAGGCTTACCTGTGTGCCTGTTTCCTGTGTAAATCCGAAGTCAATAAGGTTCTTTGTGATCTGAGCCTGGTCACGACCTGCAGATGTCCAAACTGTGATAGTTTCGCCTGCCTCACCGTCAACAGAGAAAGCATCGTAGTTAGCAAAGAAGCTTGCTGCGAACTTTCTGAGCTCGAACCACATGGAGGACCAGAAGCCTGCCTCTGCCTTGTCCTTCTCGCTGCCTGTAGGAACGATCTTGATATAGTCCATCTCAAGGAACTGTGCGCTCATATCTGCGAGCCATGTACCGAGAGAGGAAATATAGGACTTCATGGATCCGAGGTTAGCTGCGATCTCCTTCTCATCCTCGGACATTCTCTCGATTACAACCGCTGCCTGCTCAAGAGTAGATGTTGTCTCGGACTTGAGACCTGCAGTTTCTGTGATGTAGTCTACGAGAGTGTAAAGGATGTCAGCCTGAACAGCCATATCACCGATAACGTCAGGCATGATACGTGTAAGACCGTAGTCACGGTTTACGTCGGCATCAGCACCTGTGAGCTCGAGGATTCTGAGGTAGTCCTCGTTGAGGCTGTTGATTACGCTGTTGATCTGACGGATAACAGATGCAAAGCTACCAAGAACAACTTCAAACTCGATATCGTATGTCTTGCCCTTTTCGAAGTAGAACTCGAAGTATGAGTTACCGTCTGTAAGGTAGTCATACTGGAACTGGCTGTCATAGGGGAACTGGAGTGATCTGGACTCCTCGAAGAGATACTCGCCGTTGATCTTGATACTTCTGGAGGAGTACATACCCTGAAGAGTATCCTGCATGAAGCGGACACCGATCTGATACATACCGCTCTCCTTACAATCAAAGGAGTATCTGATCCACTGACCGGAGCTTACCCACTTATCAGCACCGATGGTGTTTCTGAGGATAGCCACAGAATCCTGAGGGCTTGTAAGGGGAGAGGAACGGTCGTATACGGGATAGAGAGTGTAGTTAGATACGTAGTCGGGCATTTCAGCCTCGAGCTTGATAGCCTCCGCCTTGGGAGTCTTATCGTAGAGGCCGTCCTTCTTGAGGCCCTTGATATAATCGCTATAAGAAGGAAGCTCCTCGTAAGAGTAGATACCTACCTCAGCAATTGCCATCTCGTCGCGAACGCCGTCAAGTGTGAGGATGATCTCACCGCTTGTAGCAGGCTTATCGTCTGTAGCCTCAGCCTTAGCCTCGAGATAGAACTCAAGGGGAATTGTGTAGTAACCGTCAGCATCGGAAATGCTGTACTCAGTCCACTGATGAGATACTGTAGCAACGGGGCGAAGCTCGTTGTTAGTAATATCAGTATCGAATGCGCCTTCTCTCTCGCCGTCCTTAGACTTGTACTCAAATGTCCATGTCTTGGGCATGCTCTGGTATCTGGACTCCTGGTAGGGAGCCTTACCGTCGATAGTGAAGATACGCTCGATGTCAGTTGTGAGATCTGTGGTTGAACGGTATACGATCTTTACGCAATAGAAGCCTGTCTCGGGGACTGTGAGCTTCCAGGATACCTTACCGACCTGAGGTGTAATGATACAATCCTTTCCGTCGATCTTATCAACCTTGATATCTCCGCTTGTGTACTCCTCACCCTCAAGGAAATCAGTTGCGGCAACAGTAACTGACTTGCCTGTACGGAGACCGGCGATGGACTCCGTGGTGTAGTTGTACTTACTCTTGTACTCCTCGTAGCTGATGAGAGAATACTCATCTGTGAGCTCCTGAAGAGATACCTTTGTTCCCGCTTCATCCTGAGCATCTGCTTCTGCAGCTGCTACGGGCAAAACGGAGCCAACAAGCATGACAAGCGCAAGTATAAACGCAAGCAGCTTTTTGGTCTTTGTCGTTCTCATAAGATTCTTCCTCCTACTATGAATAATGCCTTTTTTAGGCTGCTCGGCGGCCTTTCGGCTCGCTGTTTTTTCCAGCGTGACCGTTTTTCGACAGCGCCGCTGAGCATACGGGACAAAATACGCCTTTAAGTCCCTTTTGCATACAATTTATGATAACACAAGAGCCGCCCTATGTCAAGTTTCTACCTAAATATATGCGTACTGAACAAAATTAAGAATCCCCTTATTTTATGGGCTTTTTCGGCTCTTCTTAACAGGGTTTTTATCCCCCTCGAAAACCGCCTGAAGCCACCCCTTTAATTGGGTAAATATTTGTTACCTTTTAGGCGGTATATGTAGCTAAATAAACACATTTTCAGCACATAATGCAGTTTGATTTAATATAACAGTAATTTTTATTTACTATTTTGAAGCCACCCCCAAATAGAGGTTTTTGTTGCAATCGTATAATGAAAACCTATTTTTTTGAATACATTGCACAAAAAAACGGGCGATTTTTCTCCGTATGTAAATACTGCACAAATTATTAACAAATAGTAACTATTTTAAATATATTATGTGAATTATGAGAAAACAGTCATTGTTTCACAACTTTTTATAGAATTTTCTCTCACGGAAAGGAAACAGTTTGGACACAAAAGGGAGCATGAAAATGAGCTTATGCCATTACAAATTTGTATGTGTCGGGGAGTTCACTTGATACGTCATCCTGAGCGCAGCAAACAACCCAGTGAGTTGTTTGCGAAGTCGAACCATCCTAAAGGATGGTGCCCTCTTTAGAGGGCAGGATCCAGGAACGATTATCGATATCGTCTATCAAATTTTAGAGATCCCGCCCCGCAGGGGCGCCCTCCCTTGGGTCGGGTTCGACTCCGTAAATATCATACCATGATATTTACTCCGCTCAGGATGACGCATAAAATGTGCATCACTCAATTTTGAACCCAAATATGAAAAAGGTCTGTCGCGATCATATCGCAACAGACCTTTTCTTTTTATCTTTTTGTACCTTTTTTATTATTCTTAGGAGCGGGCTTGCCTTTAGGGCTGCCCTTCTTTGCGGGAGCGGGCTTTGATTTGCCGACAGGCTTCTTGTCCGCTGCCTTCTTAGGTTTTTTCTTGTCGGGAGCTACCTTTTTTCCTCCCTTTGCAGCAGGCTTTTCCTCCTGCTTGCCCTGTCCCTGTCCCTTTCTCATATCGGGAGTTACAAGACAGTCTTTGCCAAATCCGATAAGGTCCTCTCTGCCGCACTTTTTCAGCGCCTCTCTTACAAGACTGCGGTTTTCGGGACGGCGATACTGAAGAAGCGCTCTCTGAAGCTGCTTTTCACGGTAGTCCGTGGGACAGTAGATGTCCTTTCCCGTCAAGGGATCGATTCCCGTATAGAACATAACTGTGGATGCAGTGCCGGGGGTGGGATAATAGTCCTGCACCTGCTCGGGGTTGAGACCGATCTCCTTTGTGTAAAGGGCCAGCTCTACCGCATCGGAAAGTCGGCTTCCGGGGTGGCTTGACATAAGATAGGGCACGAGATACTGCTTGAGTCCCTCCTCCTCGGAAAGACGGAAGAACTTTTCGCGGAATTTGTCGTATACCGCAATGTCGGGCTTGCCCATGCAGGAAAGCACGTGGCTTGTGCAATGCTCGGGAGCAACCTTCAGCTGACCGCTGACGTGGTCGCGTACAAGCTTTCTGAAGAACGCATCGCTGCGGTCTGCAAGCATATAGTCAAAGCGGATTCCGCTTCGGATAAATACCTTCTTGATGCCGGGGATCTTTTCAACCTCGGACAGAAGCTCTATGTATTCGGAGTGATCCGCCTCGAGATTTTTGCAGGGGGTGGGGACGAGACAGCGCTTGTTCTGGCAAACACCGTTTTTCAGCTGATTTTTGCAGGCGGGAGCGCGGAAATTGGCAGTAGGTCCGCCAACGTCGTGGATATATCCCTTGAAATCGGGGAGGGAGGCTATAAGACGGGCCTCCTCAACTACACTCTGAATGCTTCTTGAGCGCACGCTTCTTCCCTGATGGAAGGCGAGAGCGCAGAAGTTACAGCCGCCAAAGCAGCCTCGGTTGTGAGTGATGGAGAACTTCACCTCCGCAATGGCGGGGATGCCTCCGTCTGCCTCGTACATGGGATGCCAGTCGCGCTTGAAGGGGATGTTGTAGATGCGGTCAAGCTCCTCTCGCTCCAGGGGAGGCTGAGGAGGGTTCTGTACGAGCATTCTGTCGCCGTAATATTCAACGATAGCCTTGCCGTTGATACCGTCATTGTTCTTGTACTGTACGGCAAAGGCACGGGCGTAGGTCTTTTTGTCTGTTTTCAGCTCGTCGTAATCGTAGCCGAAGGGCTCACCCGATTCGTCGAGACCCTGAGCACATTCAAAATTGATCTTTTCACCTTTTTTGCAAAGATAGGAGGTGCCGCGCACGTCGCGGATCTTCTTAACGGGGATACCCTTGTCCAGAAGCTTTGCTATGCGGACGATGGACTTCTCGCCCATTCCGTAGGAAAGGATGTCGGCGCGGGAGTCCACGAGAACAGAGCGACGGACCTTGTCTGTCCAGTAATCGTAGTGAGCGCAGCGGCGAAGAGAGGCCTCGATGCCGCCGATGATGATGGGCACGTCACCGTACGCCTCGCGGATGCGGTTGCAGTAAACGATAACGGCACGGTCGGGGCGGTAGCCCGCCTTTCCGCCGGGTGAATAATAATCGTTTGTTCTCTTTTTCTTAGCCGCAGTATAGTGGCAGACCATGGAATCAATGTTTCCTGAGGAAACGAGGAATCCGAGACGGGGACGTCCGAATTTCTTCATAGATTCGCAGGTCTTGTAGTCGGGCTGGGGAAGCATTGCAACAACGAAGCCCTCCGCCTCGAGAACACGGCAGATGAGAGCCGCACCGAAGGAAGGGTGGTCAACGTATGCATCGCCCGAAACGTAAACAAAGTCGGGCACGTCACGTCCGAGGGCGTGAACCTCCTCAGGCGTTACGGGCAAAAAGTTTTTTGCAAGTTCCATAATTTTACCTATTTTATAGTTAAAGTTAATCTTTTTTAAAGTTTTCGTCCACGTTTTTCAAAAGGTGGCGCAGTCAAGGGCGCGGAGCCCTTGTCGACCGTCGCAACGGTCGAAATACTTTTGCCGTCCAGCGGGTTGCAAGGGCGCGCCTGGAAGAATCGAAGATTCTTCGCGTAGAAACCGAAGGTTTCTACCATGCTCAGCCCACCGCTTGAGGGCGAAACACGAGAAATCAGCACCCAACGAAATTTGATAGCAAAGCATCAAATCCCGCTTGTGTTCTCGTGCAGATAGGCGGGCCGATGTGGGCATCGGCCCCTACGAAATACCAATATCATTTCGGCTCGTGTGCAGATGCGCGGACGAGCGATGCTCGCCCCTACAATTGCAATTTTTATCCCTCATTCTCCGCTATGCCGAGAAACTCTTCTCTCGTCATTATAACGTTAACCGCCGAGATAAAGGCGGGGGCGGTGAGGCCCGAGGGTAGGCCGAGGCGCTCTGCAATTCGGTCGCGGCGCTCGGAGCTTCCTTCGCTTCCGGAAAGACCGAGTTCGAAAAGGTCTGCCTTCGTTACCTTTTCACCGCTTTTTTTCGCAACGTCATGATTTTTCAAAAAGGTCTCGAATATCTCGCGAAGAGTTGCCGCATCAATACCCTCAACCCCGAGAGTTCCCTCCTTGGAGCCCTCTCTTTTTCTCTTTTCCTTACCCTTTATCTTGGGAATATACAGATTATATATCTTGTCTGCAGGGACAGCGCCCGATATGTGGGAGCGTATCAGCTTTCCCGCGCCGTCGGAATCGGTGAGAATAATGACTCCGTTTTGCGACAGGCGCTTTATAAGAGTAAGCTTTTCGCGGCTTTTGAATACTCCAAAGCCGTCTGTTACGATTATCTCTCCGTCAATCACGGAGGAAACCTTTATTTTATCGTACTTGCCCTCAACTATGACGGGCAGGTCTATTTTTATTCTATTCATTTATCTCATCCTCTTTTTGGCGGGGATGGTGCAGATAAGTCGCTCGAGAGCAATGTAGTCCAGAGAGGTGCTCTTGAGCTTGATGTCTGCCTCGCGGCATCGCTTTGCCGCCGCCAGAAGTCGCTCGGGAGGTGAGCCCGCAACAGCCTTCAGATAAAGCCCTGCACGGTATTCGTGCATCTTCATCTTCGAGGCTACCGTCTGCTTGTCCGCTCCCTCTCTTGCAAGGTATGATATTGCCATCATATCACAGATACACTTGGTAACAGATGCGAGAACAGCAACGGCAGGCTCGCGGTGGGTCTTGTAAATATGAAGCACGGAAAGAGCACGGCGGCGGTCGCCCTCAAGGACAGCATTTGCAAGGGCAAAGGCATCCTCCTCGGCGGTCACTGTGCTGATTTCTGTTACAACTGCTGAGTCAACGGTGGAAATACCGTTTGCAAGAGAATATGCCGCAAGCTTTTCAAGCTCTCCCGATAAAATGAACATATTGTTCGTTGATCGGCTGATGAGAAGCTCCTGTGCATCGGGGGTGATAGCAAGATTATCCTGAGAAAGGCGCCTTGCCATCCACTTTTTAAGCTCTGCGGGTGTCTCTGAGGTAAGGTCCACAAGCTTTGCTACTTCCTCGTAGCGCTTGTACATTTTTGACGGCTTCTTCGCAGTGCCGGGGTCAAAGCCTCCGGGAGGGGCTACTATGAGAAGGACCGTGTTATAAGGGTCAATGTTTTCAATTATCTCGATAAGAGAATCGGTTTCATCCTCTGTGAGGGCCGTGAGGTCTGCGTTGTAGCGGACGAATATCCTGTCTCCCATCATGGAAACGGAAAGAACAGCCGCGCTGAGCTCTCCGAGGTTTGCATCGTTCTCGGCGTTGATAACGTGGGTGTTCCAGGACGCAAGGTCGGGGTCATCTCCCACAGTGTGCTTTTCGGCACGTCCTGCATAGAACTTTTTGAGATATTCCTCGTCGCCGTAGAAAAGATAGGTGCCCGAAAGCCCGTTTTTCAATTCTTTTCTGAATTCCGCCTGATTCATAGCAGGACCTCCCCTCGATGAAATTAAGTAATAGGTAATAGGTAATAGGTAATAAGTAAGAAGTAATCTTTATTTTATCTTGACTTCCATTCTTGTGCGCTGGGCTGTGAGGCCCTTAAGCTCTACGGCATAGTCAAGATTGAGAGTACCGCCCTCTGCGGTTATTGTGTTTTCCACCTTTTTTGCATAAATACACATATCAAGAGCACCGTAGGGTGTCTGATAAACGCTGAAAAGACGCTCTCCCTTGGATATTACAAAAACAGAAGCGAGAGGTCCGCGGCGCTCGACTGTTACGCATTCGGGCATATCAGCGGCAAAGGAAATAACGGTGGTGCATCCCGTAACGCCCTCGATGGCATTTTCCTCATAGGAAAGGATTATTCTTCCGTCCCGCTCCTCGAGAAGTCCCTCGCTGACAAGGCTGTATTCGTTCTTTTCTCCGTCGGGTACGTCGGAAAGAAGCTTGTCGGGAGATCCCTTTTTAACTGTAAAAAAGCCTACACCGGTCATATCATTTTGAGTGCTCTTCATCTCAACGAGAACACGCTTTCCGCTGACGGGTGATGCTTCTTTCATATATTCTTCAATAGGCATAGGTAAATTTCGGGGCTGCACGAGGCAGCCCCTTCCTTTAGATTTTATTATTTCTTAAAGAACTCAAGCTCGCCGTCGGGAACGAAATCGCCGCCGATGCAGGGAGCGCCCCACTGCTTAACGTAGCCTGTGTCTGCAGGAGCTGCCCAGTGGATAGCATTCTTGATGATCTGAATTACGTTTTCGTTGTAGTATACGGGGAATTCCTCGTGACCGGGCTGGAAGTAGAATACCTTACCGTAGCCGCGTCTCCAGCAGCAGCCGCTGCGGAATACGTAGCCTGTCTCGAACCAACCCATGAATACGAGCTCATCGGGCTCGGGAATCTGGAAGGGCTCTGCGTAGATCTCCTCAGCCTCAAGCTTGAAGTGAGTGGGAATACCCTTTGCGATAGGATGAATGGGGTTGATGTTCCAAACGATCTCCTGCTTGTTCATACCCCAGAGAAGGTTACCTGTTGTACCAACAACCTTCTGGAATACC
>JAZUAR010000088.1:0-11689 GCA_045638055.1 Candidatus Avispirillum sp. | reverse complement strand
TGAAATACGTATAATTATTAGAAATGCTATAAATGAATTTGAATCAATTAATGGCGAAATAAGTTACAAAAACAATAATAAATAGTGTTTACTAAGAAAATTAGGGATAATTATTGCTGGTACTGTGCTCAAAAACATTGACAAACAGGGAAGTATATGGTAATATAAATAATACCGCAATAGCGGGCCATTAGCTCAGTTGGTTAGAGCTACCGGCTCATAACCGGTCGGTCCAAGGTTCGAGTCCTTGATGGCCCACCAATAAAAAAACAGACCCTTGGGTCTGTTTTTTTATTGCTGAATTACACGACCGAACCTTCGCCTGCTTGCAGGCTCGTTTTTTGATTTAATTTGGATACGAATCTCGGCAGAGTAATTTAATCTACATTTCTCCCCCTTTACTTGCAAAAAATCCGAAAGTATAGTATAATAACTGTATCTTTGACTTTAAGGTACTGTAAATGAAAAATTATCTGACAAGAAACGAATATTGTCTCGGAATCAGATGCCCCGGGCTTTTGTGGATTCTCAAAAATCGCCCCGAGGGTCTTTCTCCTTATTCCGAGCGAAATATTATACAGCTTCACAACAAAAAGGCGGCGGACCTTTATACTGAAAGCCTTTCCGGTATCAGATTCATCCCCGAAGCTTCGGTTGAGGAGGATGCGAAAGCAACTGATGAGGCAATAAAGGAAGGCGTTCTCGATATTGCGGGAGCTACCTTTGTTTCAGGCTCTCTTTCCTGCCGCTGCGATTTTATAAAGCGTCGCAGTGACGGCACCTATGCCCTCTACATAATCCGCGCGGCGGCTCATATCCGTCAGACCGTGTGCCACGATGCCTCCTATCAGGTGTTCATCCTTGCAACAAAGGGCATCCGCATTTCCCGCGTATTTTTCGTAAAGCTCAACACCTGCTTTGAAAAGGGTGTCAGCGACGAAAAGGAGCTTTTCATTCTTGAAAATATTTCAAGCCGCGTTGCTTCTCTTGTTTCGGGAGTGCCCAACAGAGCAAAAAATATGCTTTCCGCTATCGCTAAGGATGAAATGCCCCGTCAGCCTATCCACAACGGATGCTTCAACCCCTCCGATTGCGAAAACCGCGAGGAATGCTTCAAGTGTCTCCCCGAGGACAACGTTTTCTCCATGAGCGGTGTCAGCCACGAGATCAAATATAAGCTCTACCGCAAGGGCAAATGCTCCTTTGAGGACATGCTTCGCGAGGGATGCCTTTCTCCTCTGCAGAAAAAGCAGATCGAGATGTATCTCAACGATTCTCCCCCCATAGTTGACCGCGAAAACCTGAAGAGCTTTCTTTCAAATCTCTGGTATCCCATGTGCTACCTTGATTTTGAAACAATGCAGCTTCCTTTCCCGCCCTTTGACGGTCTTCATCCCTTTGAGCCCTGCGCTTTCCAGTTTTCTCTCCACAAGCAGGAGTACAAGGGCGGTCCCCTTGAGCACGTGAGCTGTATCGCAAAGCCGGGAACAGACCCCCGCCGCCTCATTGCCGAGGCTCTTTGCGAGAATATTCCCGACGGCGCTTGTGTTACGGCATACAATATGCAGCTTGAGAAGATGATGCTCGTGACCCTTGCCGACCGTTTCCCCGACCTGAGAGAAAAGCTTCTGGATATTGCATCCCGAGTTTGCGATATGATGCGCCCCTTTGAAAAGCGCTGGTATTACGACGGAAAAATGAAGGGCGCCTGCTCACTGAAGGCTGTTCTCCACGCCCTCTATCCCGATTCCGAGGAGCTTGATTATGCAAATCTTTCGGGAGTGCACAACGGACAGGAGGCAACAACGGTATACGCCATCATGTGCGCCGACCCCGATGCCTTCCCCGACTGTAACGGCGTAATAGAAGACCTTGAGCGCTACTGCTCACTGGACACCCTCGCCCTCGTAAAACTTCTTGACAAGCTGAACGAAGCAGTAGAATGAAGTAATAAGTAAAAAGGAATAGGTAATAAGTATTGTTGAAATCCTCCCTTAAAGGAGGATTTCTTCCTTACTTCTTCACTATTACTTATTACCTATTACCTAAAAAATCCCTCCCGATTTCGGGAGGGATTTTTTATATTATTCGTCGTCTTCAACCTTTGCGTTAGCAATGATCTTCTGTGCTTCGTTGTTGGGAACTTCCTCATAGCGGATGAACTTATATGTATAAGAGCCTCTGCCCTGAGTCATAGCACGGAGAATAATTGTGTATTCCATCATTTCAGCGTAGGGTGCCTCTGCCTCAACGATGGTGTAGCCCTTACGGTCCTCATCGGGGTTCATACCCATTACACGGCCGCGGCGCTTGTTAAGGTCGCCCATAACGTCGCCCACCATGTTCTCGGGAACGGAAACCTTAAGCTCGCCAACGGGCTCGAGGAGCACAGGGGAAGCCTGGGGAAGACCGTTCTTATAAGCAAGCTTTGCAGCAAGCTTGAAGGAGATTTCGTTAGAGTCAACGTCGTGGTAAGAGCCGTCGTAGAGGTCTGCCTTGAGGTTAACTACGGGGTATCCTGCGAGAACGCCCTTCTGCATAGCCTCAAGAAGTCCCTTTTCTACTGCGGGATAGAATCCCTTGGGAACTGCACCGCCGACAACGGACTGAGTGAAGGTGAGGCCTTCCTCGTCACCGCGTGTGAATGTGATCTTAACGTGACCGTACTGACCGGAGCCACCGGACTGCTTCTTATGCTTACCTTCTGCCTGAACAGTCTTACGGATAGTCTCGCGGTAGGGGATCTTAGGTGTAATGTAATCAACCTTTGTGCCGTAGCGGTTCTTCATCTTAGCCTTAACAACTTCAAGGTGAATATCGGACATACCGGAGAGTGTGAGCTGCTTTGTTTCAGCATTGTTCTCGTATACGAGGGAGGGATCCTCCTCGAGGATTCTTGCGATAGCTGTGGAGATCTTATCCTCATCGCCCTTAGCTGCAGCAATAACTGCCTTCTTCATATGAGCCTCGGGGAACTTAACGCCAACGTAGGAGATAACCTTGCCTGCGCAGAGGGTATCGTTTGTTACTGTATCGTTAAGCTTTGTCATAACGCCGATGTCACCGCACTGGAGCTCATCAACCTCTGTCTGCTTCTTACCGCGGATCATGTAGATATGGCCTGCCTTTTCCTGGCCGCCTGTACGAGCGTTTGTGAGAACCATATCCTTCTTGAGAGCACCGTTCATAACCTTGAACATTGTGATCTTACCGTACTGATCGGCAATGGTCTTGAATACGAAGATAGAGCAATCGCCTGTAGGCTCGATGGGCTTATCAGCGATAAATTCGTCAACGATGATCTTCTCGTTCTTCTTAGCTGTGATTCTGGGGAAGGAGCCCTTGATAGCTGTAACGAGAGTACGAACGCCCCACATATTGGGAACTGAGCCGCAGTATACGGGAACTACGTCACCGACGATGATAGCCTCGTGGAGAGCCTCGATAGCCTCAGCACTTGTGATAACCTCGCCGTCGAAGTACTTAGCCATAAGGTCATCGCTTGTTGTAGCGATAGCCTCGTTGAATGTGTCAAGATATGTTTCAACGATACCGTAGAGATCGGAATCCATCTCGATATCGCTTCTTCTACCCTTTTCGTCAAACACGAATGCCATTCTCTCTGCAAGAGAAACGTATGTCATTCTGTCCTTATACATTACGGGAACGCTTGTAAGACAAACCTTACGACCAAAGGTATCACGGATCTCTGAGAATACTCTTTCATAGTTTGCCTCAGGATCATCAAGCTTGTTGATGAAGAATGCAACGGGAAGGCCTGCCTTTGTTGCCTTTTCCCATGCAAGAATAGTACCAACCTCAACGCCTGCCTTACCGTCTACAACGATAATAGCCGCGTCAGCAGCGCGAAGACCTTCCATTGTCTCGCCTACGAAATCGGGAGAGCCGGGAGTGTCAAGGATGTTGATCTTGTGGTCGTGGTACATGAAACCGACGTTGGAAAGGGATACGGAGGAGCCTCTTGCTACTTCCTCGGGGTCGTAGTCAGATACTGTATTTCCGTCAGAAACCTTGCCCATTCTGTCAATATCGCCAACAGAGTAAAGCATCGCCTCACAAAGAGAGGTCTTACCGCTTCCGCTATGACCGAGAAGTACAACGTTTCTTATTTCTTTTGTGGTGATTGCCATGAGTGTATGTCTCCTTAATTTAGTTTCGTGCAAGTGTCCAATGAGGGACTATACATCTATTATACATACATTTAATATGATATGCAAATACAATTTGCATATCTGTTGTAGAAATCAAGGGGGTCTATTTGTGCAATATCTACAATAAAACCAGCAAAATCCCCTTTGAAATAAGATAGGAGAGGGCAAAGGATACGGGGAAGGTGGATATCCATGCAAAAAGGAGAAGGACAAAGGTTGCCTTGTCGGTCCTGCCGCCGAGGAATCGGGTGGCGGCGGCAAGGGAGGTCATCTTCAGGTGAGTGGTGCTTGCGGGGATGCCGAGGGAGGTCAGAATCGAGAGGGCAAGAGCGCTTCCGAGGTCCGAGGAGAGGGCGGAGCGCTTATCTGCAACTGCCATCTCACAACCCATTTTTTCAATTATCCGCTTTCCGAAAAGGGTGCCAATGCCCATTGCAAAGGAAAAGGCGATAATGGCAGACGTTGAATTTTTCTCCGAAAGGAGGGAGGCGGAAAGGGCAAGCGCCATAAACTTCTGTCCGTCCTGTGCGCCGTGGAAAAATGAGGACAGAGCAGAAGAAAGAATTATGGGAAAACGAAGAGAGTTTTCAACTTTTTTGTTGAAAACCTTTGCGAAAATCAATGAAAAAACAACACCCAGTGCAGCAGCGGGAAAAATTGAGAGAATGAGAAAAAGCAGGTCCTTTATAAAGACCTTACCCCCAAGGGCCGCGGCGGCACCCGATGCGGCGCAGATAAGGGCGTGACCCTCGCTTGTGGGAAGCCCGAGATACCATGCCGCCCCCGACCAGAGCACCACAGTGAAAAGTGAGATGCATACACCGGGAATTTCCCGCCCCTCGGGAAAAGCAAGAGCCGCGGCAGAGCTTTCTGCAACAGACGGGCAAAAAAGACAAAAAATAAGACACCCGAGAAAGGAAAGGACCGCGGACATTATAACGGATTTTTTCAGTGACATCGCCCCCGAGGAAACTGCCCCTGTCACGGCATTGGCACAATCCGTCGCCCCGTCAACAAAAAGAGCAGCCGAGAAAATGATGAATGGTAATAGCATAGAAAATCCTTTCTGAGAGATGGGGATACGGTCGCTTTTTTGAAAAAAAGCTCCGCAAAAAACTTTAAAAATTGGTATGACTGAATTATACAAGGCAAAAGAAGCGGTGCAAAGCACCGTAAGCGATATATCGCTTACCAACGCGGTAAAGACATCAAAAATGAGCTCGTTCATTTTTACTGTCTTTACCCTTGCGTTGGCTTTTACCTTTCTTGTTTCTTTGTCTTTTTGAAGTTTCTTTGCTACTTTCTTTTCAAAGAAAGTAGGGTAACTCCTTTCACACTAACCCCGAATTTAAAATATATAGGTAAGAATAAACAATAAAGAATGAACTAATGGCCATTTTTGATTGACAAAACTTTTCAGATAAGTTATTATATTTTTATGGATATAAATTTATTTAATGAAACGAAAAATAATGAGCTGACGGTTTCTGTTATTTCCGACATCCCCGTTATGGAGGAGCTTATCAGGGCGGTGCTATACCCTGTTGCGGCTTTTTCCGACAAGGGTGCGGACGTAACTGTTGTCTGCACGGAGAAGTCTCCTCCCGAGGTGAAGGGACCATGCATTTACGTAGGCAAGGCTCCGAATGAGCTTTCGGACATGCAGGTCTTCATGCCCCGCCCTCTCGACATTGAGGAATTTGTGGGAGAATGCCGACGCCTTTGCAAAAGCATGACAGTTCTTTCCGAAAGCGGTTGGTCTGTTGACAGCAAGCGAAGTGTGGCAATTTTTGCAGAAAAGGAAGTCAGCCTCACCTGCCGCGAGCTCCAGCTGTTTTTGCTCCTTCTTTCAAGGGTGGGAGAGTGTGTCTTGCGTGAGGAGATCGATTCCTCTCTCTGGCAGGGCGAGACTGCGGGAAACTGTGCTGACGTATATATCTGTTATCTCAGAAAAAAGCTTGAAAAAATTGCAGGGCCCGGTGTGCTCATTTCCGTGCGCGGTCGGGGTTACATGCTGAAAAAACCGTAACAAACTGAAAAGGATAAAATATGAGAGAAGTTATACTTTGTAAATACGGAGAAATCATCCTCAAGGGCTCAAACAAGGGTTCCTTTGAGGCTATGCTCTTAAAGGAGCTCAAGAGACGCGCAAAGCACGTTGGCGGATTTGATATCCGCTATGCTCAGTCCACAGTTTATATCGAGCCTCGCGATGAGTTTGCCGATATTGACGAGATGTACGAGCAGGCGCGAAAGGTATTCGGCTTTGCTTCCATAACAAGAGCCGCAGTTTGCGACAAGACAATGGAGGCTATCTGCGAAACAGCAAGAGAGTACCTTCCCGAAAAGCTCCGCGGATATAAGACCTTCCGCTGCGAGGCAAAGAGAAGCGACAAAAAGTTCCCTCTCGAGAGCCCCGAGATCGCAGCTCAGATTGGCGGTGTTATCCTTGAGGCTATGGGAGGCAATATCAAGGTAAAGCTTAAGAATGCGGACATCACAGTTCGTATCGAGGTCCGCGATAAGGCGGCATACGTTCACGCAGGTCAGGAGCCCGGCGCCGGCGGTATTCCCCTCGGCTGCGGAGGACGCGGTCTTCTTCTCCTTTCCGGCGGTATCGACAGCCCCGTTGCAGGCTATATGATGGCAAAGCGCGGTCTTTTCATCGATGCTCTCCATTTTGAGTCCTTCCCCTATACAAGCGAGAGAGCCCGCGAAAAGGTGCTCACTCTTGCAAAGGAGCTTTGCGAATACTGCGGTCACATCCGCGTTCATATCATCTCTCTTACAGAAATTCAGGAGGCTCTGCGCGACAACTGTAACGAAGAGTATTTCACTCTCCTTCTTCGCCGCTGCATGATGGAGCTTTCCAACCGCGTTGCCGCTGAGGGTCAGTATCAGTGCCTTATCACAGGTGAGAGCCTCGGTCAGGTAGCGAGCCAGACCATGGGCGCTCTCGCAGTAACAGACTGTGTTGCCGAGGTGCCTGTTCTCCGTCCCTGCATCGGTCTTGATAAGGAGGAGATCGTTGTCCGCTCCCGCGAGATCGGAACGTTCGAAACCTCTATCCTCCCCTATGAGGACTGCTGGACAGTAATCACTCCCCGCCACCACAAGACCCGCCCCGAAATGGAAAAGGTTCTGGCAGAGGAGGAGAAATTCAACCGCGCCGAGCTTATAGAAAAGGCTTGGGAAAGCAGATACGCAGTATCAGTGAGGCAGTTTGACAATGAGTTCAAATATTGACAGACTTAAAGAAGCGCGCATGGCACTGACAGGTGCCGTTCGCTGCGCTGTATATACCGATTCGGGTCTTTGCACGTCGAACGAGCGAGGCATACGCCCTATGATCCTCTGGCTTGAGGAGGACCCCGAGTTTCTTCGCGGCGCATCCGTTGCCGATAAGATCGTGGGAAGGGCTGCCGCAATGATAATGGTCCATGCGGGAGTTCGGGAGGTCTTTGCCTCCGTTATCTCCAACGGAGCATTAGAGGTTCTTTCCGATGCGAATATCCCCTGTATCTATTCCATGACCACCATCGCCATCTCAAACCGCAGAGGCGACGGCATCTGCCCCATGGAAAGAACGGTTGCTCCTATTCGTGATGCAGAAACTGCATACAAAACATTAAGAGAAAAAGTACTTTCAATGAACTGAGAAAGGGAATAAATATGTTTACAAACGACAATCACAAGATCGTGTACGATCTCGGCGAAGGCGAAAACAAGAATTGGATACTCTCCGAGGACCAGCTTTCCGTACAGCGCCTTGCAAAGTGCGAATCCATCATGTGCCAGGGTAACGGCTACTTCTGTATGAGAGGCGGTCTTTTCGAGGCTCCCTCCGAGGACGTGGGCCCCGTTACTATGATCGCAGGTACCTTCAACCATCACGAGGGTGACGGATGTATGATGCTCATCAACTCCGCAAACCCTCTCTCCACCGTCGCAGTTATCAACGGAGAGAAGATGGGCTATGACAATATCGATTATACTACCCACACCCGCTCCCTTAACCTCAGAAACGGTCTTCTTGAAAGAAAGACTGAGTGGACAGGTAAGGACGGAGCAAAGTATCTCTGTACAGAAAAGCGCATCGTTTCCCTCAAGGACCGTCATCTTGCAGCTCAGAAGGTAACGATCACAGCTATGAGCGACGATTGCGAGATCACACTTTCCGCAGGTATTAACGGAAAGGACGAGCTTATCCGTATCAATCAGCACCTCGTTCCCGTAACAAGCGAGGCCTTTGGCGGTATCGTTGCCGTTAACACACATACAAGCCAGTCCAATATCCGTATTGCAACAGTTGCAAGCCTTAAGTTTTCAAAGTGCTCCGGAGAGGAAAAGACAGAGCTCTCCGATATTACATATACAAAGGACGACCTTTGTGCATACGGCTCTGTAACCGTTAACCTCAAGAAGGGCGAGAGCATTACCGTTAGTAAGAAGATCGCTTTGTTTACAAGCCGCGATCAGGGCAGAGATTCTCTTACATCCGACGCACTCTTCAGCCTTGCATATGAAAAGGTAAGAAGCGAGAGAGAGCGCTGCATCTGCACTATCGTTAAGGAAAGTGAAGAGGAGTGGATCGAGCGCATCTGGAATAACCGCGACGTTATTATCGACGGTGCTGACTGCGACCAGCTTGCACTTCGCTTTGCTATCTACCACCTCACAGCAATGTCCCCCGTTCACGATAACAGAATGAACATTGCGGCAAAGGGTCTTTCCGGCCCCGGATACTACGGACATACCTTCTGGGATACAGAAATTTATATGCTCCCCTACTTCATTTTTGCTGCACCCAAGGAAGCAAGAAGCCTTCTTGAGTACCGCTACAACTGCCTCGATGCTTGCCGTGACCACGCTCACAACACAGGCTTCACAGGCGCCCGCTTCCCCTGGGAGGCTGCATGGATCACAGACGGAGAGGCTACTCCCGTTATCTATAACACAGGTGACTACGAGATCCATATTACAGCAGACGTAGCATTCGGCGTACATTATTATAATATGGTAACAGGCGATGAGGACTTCATGGAAAAGTGCGGCTACGAGCTTCTCTTCGAGTGCGCAAGCTTCTGGCCCTCCAGAGTTTCCTACAATGCTGAGAAGGATCAGTATGATATCCTCAACGTAATCGGTGCTAATGAGTATAAGGAAAACGTTGATAACAACGCCTTCACAAACTATATGGTTCATCAGAATATCCGCCTTGCAGTAGAGTATGCGGATATGCTCAGAAAGGACAAGCCCGAAACATACAAGCGCCTTAACGAGATCTGTGATATTGACGGCGCATACGATAAGTGGACTCTCATTCTTGAGAAGCTCTACCTCCCCACAGAGAACGAGGACGGCATCATTCCCGAGGACGAGACATTCCTTTCTCTCCCCAAGGTAACCCGTGACGGAATCTCCGCATCTCTTGACCCCACTATCCGCGAGAGAATCAACGAGCTTGGCGGCTTCCTTAAGGTAATGATCGGCAAGCAGGCAGACGTTGTTGCTCTTCTTTATATGATGGAGGATCTCTTCAAGCCTGAAACAAAGGTTAAGAACTTCTATTTCTATGAGGAGTGCTGCATCCACGATTCCAGCCTTTCTCTCTCCACATTCTCCGCACTGGCTTCTGACCTTGGCGAAAAGAAAATGGCATACGATCTCTTCGAGAGAGCAACCATGATCGATATGGGTAACGTAATGTGGTCCTCCAATGAGGGTATGCATGCGGCATCTCTCGGCGGTATCTGGCAGTGCGCAGTTCTCGGCTTCGGTGGCATTCGCCGCTACGGTTCAGAGCTTCGTATCGATCCTAACCTTCCCGATGCATGGAATTCTGTTTCCTTTGCCATCAAGTGGCACGGCCAGCGCCTCGAGATCTACGCAGATCACGAGGAGTTCTCCGTTGTGAACGTAACAGGCACAGCAGACGTTCAGTTCCTCCATAAGGGCAACCTCTGCTCCGTTGGCGAAGGAATTACAATTAAGCTTAACTAAGTTCGCACGAACCGAAAGCCTCCCCTTCTCAACCGTAAGGTTGTGAGGGGAGGTGGCATCGGTGCAAGGTGAATTTTGAATTTTGTTTTCTTTGGCACCGATGACGGTAGGGGTGTCTTATCTGCACGAGAGCTGTCTGATAGTTATAGTTAAGCTATCATTTTACAGAGCACGAAATATACAAATTGGTTCTCGTGCTGATGTAGCAACCCTTCCACCGCAAGCGGTCCCCCTCCCCTTCACAGCAAGCTGAGAATGGGAGGCATAATAGCAACAGCTTTCATTTTATATATTTGATATGTATAAAAAATATAATAGAAAATTATCCGGATTTGCAAAAGAATTAAGAAGTAATATGACGAAGGAAGAACGTCATCTTTGGTACGATTTCCTTTGTGATTACCCTATAAAATTCACCCGTCAGAAGATCGTTGATAGATATATTCTTGATTTTTGCTGTGCAAGAACTAAAATAGCACTTGAGCTTGACGGATCACAGCATTATAAGCCCGAAGGCAGAGAGTATGACAGTAAGAGAACCGAGTATCTGAAAAAGCACGGTATAGAGGTTATACGAATCCTGAATCGTGACATTAACAACAATTTTTTTGGAGTTTGCAAATATATCGATAAAAAAGTCACAGAACGTATCGAAAGGAATACGAAAATGAACACAAAAGCTATAATTTTTGACCTTGACGGTGTTATCACCGATTCTGCCAAGTATCATTTCGAGGCTTGGAAGGAGCTCGCTGACCGTCTCGGCTATAAGTTCGACGAGGACGATAACGAGCGCCTTAAGGGTGTTTCCCGTCTCGATTCTCTCAATATCATTCTTGAGATCAATAACGCTCTCGATGCATTCACCCTCGAAGAGAAGGAGGCTATGTGCACTGAGAAGAACGATAACTACGTTAACCTTATCGCAAAGGTAACTCCCGAGGATATCCTCCCCGGTATCGCAAAGTTCATGGCAGACGCAAAGGCTGCCGGCCTCAAGCTGGCAGTTGCATCCGTTTCCAAGAACGCGCCCGCTCTCCTCGCATCCCTCGGCATCATCGATGAGTTCGACTATATCGCAGATGCAAGAAAGATCTCAAAGTCTAAGCCCGATCCCGAGATCTTCACAGTTTGCGCAGAGTCCCTCGGAATCGCTCCCGAATTCTGCGTTGGCGTTGAGGACTCCCAGGCAGGTATCGAGGCAATTAACGCCGCAGGTATGAAGTCCATCGGCATTAACGTAACTGTTACCTCTATCACTCCCGACCTTCCCCTCAAATCCACAGCAGAGCTTGACTTTGCTACTATGATAGACTGATAGGTTATCCTGTATTGCAGGAATATTTGCAAAGAACTTTTTTGAAAAAAAGTTCTCTATCTTCCTAAAACATAGTCGATTATCTACGGCGCGATACACTCGCCTTGATACTCTCCTTGTTTTAGTTACGTCGTTGAAAAAACGATACTCAATCGTTTTTTCTTCCTCCTCACTCTCAAAAAACCTTAAAAAAGGG
>JAZUAR010000087.1:0-11329 GCA_045638055.1 Candidatus Avispirillum sp. | reverse complement strand
ATAATTCACTCGCAACACTCCTTGCTTTGGCTCCTTCGCTTCGAAAAAACATCACACTGTGATGTTTTTACTTGCTCACCCACTCCCTCCGCGGAGGTCGTTCGGCAATTCAAAATCTACTCTCAAGGATAAAACAAAAAGCACACCGAATGGTGTGCTTTTTGTTTTATGGTTGCGGGGGTGGGATTTGAACCTCACGACCTCCGGGTTATGAGCCCGACGAGCTACCAGGCTGCTCTACCCCGCGATATGAATGGTGCCGGAAACCGGGCTCGAACCGGTACGGTATTGCTACCATCGGATTTTAAGTCCGATGCGTCTGCCAATTCCGCCATTCCGGCACACTGACACACACATCAAACGCGGCCCTGCTTTCGATGCTCACATAGTATATCACTATAATATCCGTTTGTCAAGCCTTTTATGCAACTTTTTGAAAAATATTTTTGGTTTAAAGAAAAGTCTACAGTTTTAGTCTTACACGCGGCATATTAGTCGCAGGGGGAATGCTTTTTACAGGTTATGGAAAAATCCCCTGCAAAATCACTCTTGCAGGGGGATGAATTATTCTTTTTCTGTATGCGCAACCTCGGGGATCTCTTTGTCGTAGTCTGCCCAGAATTCAAGGGAGGTCTTTTCGTAGGTCTTACGGTCTACGAGGTAGCTGAGACCATGGTCGGCGCCGGGGACGATGACAACGCGCTTCTCGGAGGCGCAGGCCTTATAATTTTCGTAGGTCTGGGTGACGGGGACAAACTGGTCATCCGTTCCGTGGATGAAAACGACGGGAACCTTACAGTTTTTAAGCGCTTCGGTGCAGGAATATTCCTTTGAGTCTATCTGCAGCTTCTTTTTATAGATATCGCTGGCAGCTCCCTGGTACATTCCGTAGGGAAGATGGAGGTTATCCTGAACAACGTGCTTCCAGATTGCATGAGGGGAAATGAAGGCGCAATCTGCCATAACGCCATGGACTCTTTCGGGAAGGTCGAATCCTGCTGTCATAAGGACGGTGGTTGCGCCCATGGAAAGTCCGCAGAGGTAGACGGGGAGGCTTTCGTCTGTGTTTTCGCAGGCCCAGTTTACCCATCTGAGGCAATCGTGGCGCTCGAGAAGTCCAAATCCCATATATTCGCCCTCGCTCTCGCCCTGACCGCGCTGCTCGGCATAAAGCACGGAGCAGCCGCTATTATGCCAGAAGTCGTTTATCAGGCCAAAGTCCTGAGACCAGGTGCTTCTCCAGCCGTGCATTGCGACGAGGACTCTTTTTGCTCCCTCGCAGGGAAACCAATGTCCCACAAGGCGAAGTCCGTCGTGGCTTTCGATCTCTACGATCTTATGCTCCTTTTCCTCGAAGGCTTTTTTCGCATCCATGACTGTATCCATAATAGCGGAAAGCTCGCCGGAGCCCATTATCTTTTCCTTGCCCTTTGTCATTGCCTTAGGCTCCTCGCGGTCAACGGCGATATTCATAAGGCTTTTTGCGATCAGGCGTCGTACGGCGCCCACTGCAAGGGCAGTTGCCGCTGCAACGCCGGATGCAATCAATATATTTTTCAGATTTTTATTATTCTTTTCCATGTTTGAAAATCCTTTCCGATTTCTGCTTTTATTATATCCCTAAAAATATGTAAAGGTCAACTACAATTAGTGTCTAATATGTGAATTTATTATTATTTTCAAATCGGTTGAAATGGGTTTGTTATTATGTTATAATAAAATATTATTATAGATGTTAATATCGGGTTTTAGTATCTTTTTCAGGTACCGACCGAAGAAAGGGTAATGATTATGAAAATACTCCACACGGGAGACCTGCATCTTGACAGTCCCTTTGCAGGCTTTGATATAAGCCGCGCCGAGCGCCGCCGCAGGGAATTGCGCGAGACCTTTTCCCGCATGATGCGATATGCAAATGAGGCGGCTGTTGATATGGTGGTTATTGCGGGTGATCTTTTTGACTCGGCTTTTGTGACGAGAGAGACCGTGGCTCTTCTTTGCCGCGAGTTTTCAGCCCTCTCCTGTCCCGTTGTGATAGCGCCCGGAAATCACGACCCTTACACTGCAGGCAGTGTCTGGGAGAAAACGGCTTTTTCCGAAAACGTACATATTTTCAAGGATTCGGGCCTTGAGAGATTTTCCTTTGACAGCCTCGGCTGCGACGTATACGGCTATGCATTCACCTCTGCCTATGAGACAGAGTGCAGAGTCGGCGGAAGAGTGATTGACCCTGAAAGGACAAACATTCTCCTTTGCCACGGTGACGTGACGTCCCCCATCAGCAAGTATGCCCCTCTGCCCGTAGCGGCTATTCGTGCTTTCGGTGCCGATTATGCGGCTCTCGGTCATATTCACAACCCTCAGGCAACTGAAGCCCCTTTGAATGGGCTTGGCGCGTACTGCGGATGTCCCGAGGGACGTGATTTCGGTGAGTGCGGCGAAAAGGGCGCGCTTGTTATTGAGATCGACAAGAACTTAGTCAGCATTGAAGCTGTCCGTTTTTCAAAAAGAATGTACGTTACCCACACTCTGAGCATTGACGGAGCGGAGGATATGGCTTCCATCAGCGCGGCGATCGACAGATGCATTTACGAAAACGGTGAGGGTGAGGAGCATCTTGTCCGCATCACTCTTGTGGGAAGCGTTTCTCCCTCTCTTGTTATAAACACTCAGGCACTTTCGGAAAACACCCGTGGCCTTTTCTATCTTGAGATCGAGGATGCTACGTCTCCCACGTGGAATGCAGAGCTTCTCCTTCGTGACCGCGGGATCCGCGGAGAGCTTTACAGAACTCTCCTTCCCGACCTTGAAAGCGAGGACGAGGGTAAGAGAAAAACGGCAGGTCTTGCTCTCAGATACGGTCTTGCCGCTCTTTCGGGAGAAGATATTTCAGATATTTAATTGGTGAAGATATGTATATAAAATCCTTATATATTGAATCCTTCGCAGGAATGAAGGACAGGGAGTTCACCTTTTCCCGCACTCTCAACGTTATTGAGGGTGCAAACGAATCGGGAAAAAGCACTCTTTGTATGTTTATAAAATTCATGTTTTACGGCCTTTCGGGAAGAGCAGGGGACAAAGAGCTGTCCGAGCGCCAGCGGTACGTTTCCTGGGATACGGGAAGAGCTGCGGGAAAGCTCATCATTGTGACTGCAAAGGGCGAATTTGAAATAAACCGCGAGCTTACTGTCTTTGACGACGCAAAGCCCGGCGAGCGCCTTGAGGTCATCGACCTTTATTCCGGCGAGCGGGTGTTCAAGGGTCAGGTTCCCGGAGAATGCATTCTCGGTGTGGACGAGCAGATGTTTGTGAACACTGTGTTTGTCCGTCAGGTGGGAAGCGTATCCATTGACGGCGACGGAATGGCTCAGGCTATCGAAAACATTCTCCTTACGGGAGATGAGAGCGTCAGCATCAAAAAGGCTGTTGACCGACTTGAAAAGGCGAGAAAGGCTCTTATGCCCAAAAAGGGCTCAGGCGGAAAGATCCAGCTTCTTATGCAGGAAAAACTCCGTCTTGCCTCAAAGCTGGAGGAGGCAAAGGAGGGCAATGCATCCCTCATTGCATATGAAAACGAGGCGGCAAAGCTTGCCTCTCTCATTGAAAAGAGAACTAAGGAAAAGAACAGATACGATGCACTTTGCCGTGCCCACAAAAAGGTGGAGGCGGGAAGACGTCTTATCCGCGCAAGGGAGATAGAGGAGAATATCCAGACCCTTGAGGCTTCCCTTGAGATGCTTGATGCATACGGGAATATTCCCGAAAAGACAAGCAGGATAAACGCGCTTTCAGCAAAGCTTTCAGGCATTGAGAACAGACTCAGAGGTCTTCGCAGAAGCCTTGGTGACGAGCCTGATGCATTTGACCGCATGAGCGGCGAGGAGATACTTTCTGCAAAGACGGATATTGCATCCGCCAAGAAGGCAAAGAAGGGTCTGGGAGTATTCTTTACCCTGTTTACAATTCTCGCGCTCATCGGAGGAGCCATTCTTGCCTGTGCATTCCTTTTCAGAGCGGCTGTGGGCAATGCCATGTTTTTTGCCGTATGCGGCTCAGGTGCTTTTCTTGTTTTGGTATCGTTTGTATTCTGCATCTGCGGTATTGTAAATGCCGCAAGGCTTAACGGCATATTGAAGAGCTGGGGCGTCCGCAACACAGACGGCCTTGAAAAAGAGGTGGAGCGCCGCTTTGACCGTGCCGATGCATATAACAAGGCATATGACGATCACTCCAAGCGCAGACTTGAAATTTCAAGCTGTGAGAGGGAAAGAGATTCTGTTATCGCCGCTCTCCGCGAAAGCTGCGCGGATTTTGTGGGCGACGATATTCCCGATACGGATATTATGGCAACGGAGGCTCTCGGGGTTGCAAGAGAGCTTTCCGAAAACAGGGAGCAGATAAGCGCTGAACTTGCTATGGCAAGAGGCGAGCTGAGAGGATATTCCGACGTTCTCGGCTGCGACGGCGGCGAGGCTGTTGCCCGCGCATACAGCGAGGTTATGGAAACGGAGCCCGGCAGGACCGCCGCTGCCTTCACAACAAAGGATGCGGCAATGGCGATAAGCAAAAAGAATTTTGCGGAAAGCGCCCTCCCCGGTCTTCTTGCCCAGAAGGGCGACGTTGACTCAAATCTTGCAAGAGTGAAGGCAACCACAGCCGATACGGCAGTGCTTTCCGCTCAGCTTGACCTTTGCGAAAGGGAGCTTTGGCGAATGCAAAGAGCTCTTTCGGGAATCGAAAGAGCAACTGCGGCGCTCCTCTGCGCAGGACAGACTATGCGCGAGTCTATCATGCCCCGCGTGATCGACGAGGCAAACGAGCTTATGTCCTCCTTCACAAATGGAAAATACGAAAATCTCACCTCCGATAAGGAGCTTTCCCTTGAGTTTATTCAGAACGGAAGAAAGAGAGAGGTGTCATATCTTTCCGCAGGCACGTCGGATGCGGCGTATATCAGCTTCCGCGCAGCGCTTGCAACAGTTCTTTTTGCTTCCGATACACCCCCTCTCGTATATGACGAGAGCTTTGCACGTATTGACGAGGAGCGCCTTTTCGGCATCCTTTCAATGCTTGCAAAAAGCAAAACTCAGTCCCTTGTATTCACCTGCCGCACTCTTGAGGGCAGGATAGCAGAAGGGCTGAGCGCTGAAAAGACAGTATTGTAAAAATCACAGGAGGTACGAAATGGATACCGAATATCTGAAAAAAGTCGGCATATACGTCCTTTGCGCTGTTTTGTGCGTAGGTCTTGTATTCTATTTCGGATATCATATATGGCACTCCTTTACAAAAGAGATAGAAACCGTAGCGGCAACTCAGATATCCTATGAGGAGGCCATCGAGACCGAGGGATATATCTTCCGTACGGAATCTCCCATAGCGGGAGCTGCCTCTGCAAAAAGCGTTGTTCCCACGGTGTCTGAGGGAGAGCATATCAGAAAGGGCGGAGCCGTTGCAAAAATGTATTCGGATTTTTCTCCCGATACGGTTGCGAAGATCGCTCAGATAGAAAAGCAGATAGAGCTCTTATCAAAATATTCAGATACGGAAAGCATCAGCCTTAAGGATACTCAGGGAATAGACAGCGAGATCAGAGCTGTTTTATCGGATATCAGAGGTCTTTCCGACAGAGGTGATGCAAAGGATGCCGTGGAGCTCAGACAGGCTCTTGTATCTGCGGTTGGCGAGCGCGCGGTGCTCACAGGCGGCTATGCGGATACGAAGAGTGAGATAGACGCTCTTACAAAAAAGAAGAATTCTCTTATAGGTGAGCTTGGCTCAATGCTCGGAACGGTTCACACCCCTGTCAGCGGATTTTATTATTCCGAGGCAGACGGATATGAGGAGGTATTCTCAGCAGACCTTCTTGAGGATATAGGCATCAGCGATCTGAGAGAGCTTCTGAAAAGCGAGCCCGGAGAAAAATCATCTGCGGGAAAAACCGTAACAAAGAGCCGCTGGTATCTTGTCTGTATGATAGACGAGTCGGAAAAGAACACCTACAAGGCGGGTAAGAAATGCACCGTCAAGTTCAAAAATACGGAGATCTCGCTTGAGATGGACGTTGATTCCGTTCTTTACGATAAGGAGGGCGCGGCCCTTGTTCTTTCAACAAACGTGATGCCCGAGGAGTTTGTTTTTCAGCGTATTCAGGACGTTGAGATAGTAAAGCGTGAATATACTGGACTTAACGTGCCCGCAAAGGCCGTACGAATGATAAACGGCGAGACCGGAGTATATATTCTTGACGTTTCAACCGTTTCCTTCAGAAAGGTCGAGATCCTTTATATGACTGATAACAGCTATATCGTAAAGCTGCCCGACGGCACGCAGTCCGATGAAGAGGATGAGGAATCAAAGAAGACAAGAGACCTCAGGCTTCACGACAGCATAATCGTTGAGGGTAAGGGACTTTACGAGGGCAGAATAATAGGCGACTAAAGAAAGGCATAACAATGGATGCACTCAGAAAACAGATAATTCGCGAGAATTATGAGATAGTAATGGAAAAGATCGAGGCGGCAAAGGCCAGGAGAAACGCAGGCGGAGAGGTGACTCTCCTTGCGGCTACAAAGACCGTTCCCGCCGAGGAGATCCTTTTTGCAATAAACGAGCTTGGACTTCCCGCAGTCGGCGAGAACAAGGTGCAGGAGCTTCTCTCAAAATATGATGCGCTGAAGAATACAGTCCCCCTTCATCTCATCGGCCATCTGCAGACCAATAAGGTGAAAAGCATCGTCGGAAAGGTGGATATGATTCAGTCCTGCGATTCTCTTCGCCTTGCAAACGAGATAGCAAAAAGAAGCCGCGAGGCAGGTATCACAACAAAGGTCCTCTGCGAGATAAATATCGGAAAAGAGGAGAACAAAAGCGGAATTCTCCCCGAGGAATGTGCGGAGTTTGTGGCACAGCTTCGCGAGATCGAGGGTATCGAGGTTGCAGGTCTTATGACCATGGCTCCCGTATGTGAAACAAAAGATGAATATAAAAAATATTTTGAGAAAACATATGCGATATATCTTGACTTTTTAGGAGAAAAAAGGCATAATAAAATAGAGTCTGTATTATCTATGGGTATGAGCGACAGCTTTGAAGCTGCAATCGAAGAGGGAGCAACCATGGTTCGCGTGGGCAGCTCGATCTTCGGACATAGAATATACCCGACTAAATAAAAATAAACTAAATTTTGGAGGAACATGAAAATGGGAATCGTAGATAATATCAAAAAGAGAATGGCAGGCACACAGGACCAGGTAGATTATGATGATGCATATGCAGATGACGGCTACTACTCCGATACATTCGGCAGCTATGACGAGCCCGAAGATACAGATGCAGGTATGACAGCTCAGGCTCCTATGAGCGGCATGGGCGCAGGCATCAGCCTTTCCGGCTCTTCCGGAAGCGCACTTGAGATGAAGGTTGTTAAGCCCGAGTCCTTCGACAGCGTAGCTCAGATCGCTGATCACCTTATTTCCAGAAGAACTGTAGTTCTCAACCTCGAGAACACAAATAAGGAAACATCCCGCCGTCTTATCGACTTCCTTTCCGGTGTTGCATATTCCATCGATGGATCTCTCAAGAAGATCGCATCCAACGCATATGTAATCACACCCAGCAACGTTAACGTAGGCGATGCAAAGCTCACATCCAAGAAGGTAGCTGAGCCCGAGCCCGCTCCTGCACCTGTTGTTGACGATTTCGGCGAGTATTGATTTTAATACATAGGCTCCGCCTCGCTTTTTGCGGGGCGGAATCTTGTGTTTTAACTACTGATGCATAATAAAGAAAACGCAGGGGGCTTCCTCTGTACTGATGAAGAGCGACTGCTGATCTCAAGAGCGACGGAGCTTTCCGAACGAAGCGAGAATTCTGCGGTCGCATTGTCTTTTTTAACCCCAAGAGAGCAAAGACTGGTCTTTTCTGCAATGGAAAGAGCGGGCAAGGCTGACAGAGTGCTTTTCTGGGGCGGCTATTTCGGAGCCGAACGCCGAAAGGCGATTTTTTTGCCGTCATGGCTTGATCTTGGAAGATGCGAGCATTCTCTTTATTCAAAGGAGAGAGAAGAGTTTTTTGCTCAGGGGCTTTCCGAGATGGGAATGGAATCCATCCTTTCAGACTATACCGCTGCCGTAAAGCTTTCGGGAAGCGGATATAAAGAGCTTTCCCACAGAGATTTTTTAGGTGCTCTTATGAGCCTTGGATTGAAACGCAGTGTTATCGGCGATATTTGCGTTTTTGATTTTGGTGCCGTTGCCTTCTGCGATGATAAGACCTGCGATTTTATAACCGAGGAGCTTAAAAAGGCAGGCAGAGACAGCATCAAGTGTGAGCGTATCTCAGTAGACGAGGGATTTGTCCCGGACAGAAAGTTTAAAGAGATTGCGACCACGGTGGCATCTCCGCGTCTTGATGGCGTGGTGCGTGCGCTTTGTAATATTTCCAGAGATGATGCTCTCGGACTGGTTTCCCAGGGCTCTGTGGAAATAAATTATTTTATGGAAAAAGAACCTGACCGTCCTGTCCGCGAGAGAGATATAATTTCCGTGCGCGGAAGCGGTAAATATATAATCGACCGCGTGGGTGACGTCACCCGACGGGGAAGAATCAGACTTATAGCGAGGAAATATGTGTAGCATATTGTCGCCGTCGGCGGCAATTTGAATGAGCGGCACAAATGCTAAGAAAAGGTAGGGTCATAAAAATGAACTTTTCAATTGAGAAAAAAGGATACAGCATTGAAGAGGTAGATACGTTCCTTGAGGACCTTCTTGGAAAGTATCAGAGACTTCAGGCTCAGAATACAGAGCTTGAGCAGAAGCTTGCTACTGCAAAGCGTCTTATCCGCCGTTTTTCCGATACGGAAAATGCTCTCAAGCAGAATATTGCAGACTCAAAGAGAGCGGCGGCTTATATGATCTCCGATGCAAAGGACCGCAGCGCAGACCTCCTCGACAGCGCCCGCGAGAGCTGTGGCGAGATCATTTCAGACCTTGATCTCCAGATCGCTCAGAGAATGGAAACTATCAGCAATATGAAGGCTGAGGTAGCTGCATTCAAGGAGCAGCTTTTCAGCTTCTATTCTTCTCATATTGAAATGATAGATAACCTTGCACAAAGCGCAGAGGACTTCGAATACGTCCCCGACTATACTGCAGTTGCAGAGGCGGTTGATGAATTTGAGGCCGCAGGCGAGCCTGATTGCACTATTCCCGAGTTTGTGGAATATCCTGAGGAGTCTATCTTCACAGAGCTTGCCGATGAGGAACAGCCTGAGGAGAGCGAAGAGTTTTCTCTTGCTGATATTTCCGCTGACAAAGAGGAAGATATAGTTTTTGAAAAGGAAGAAGAGGCTGAGGAATCTGAGGATTTCAGCCAGCTTATTCTTGAGGAGCCGGTAGCTGAGCCTGTAAATGTAGAGGAGATATCCTTTGATATCAGCCCTGAAACAGTACCGGAAGAAGAAGAGGAGCTCACAGAGGAGTTTGCTGTTGATGCTACTGAGGAGCTTCTTGATCTTGGCGAAGTAACAGAAGAGGAGCTCGAGAAAGTAGACGACACGGATTACTTCAAGTTCCTTAATGACTTTATTAATTCCGATGACGAGCTTGATTCCTGAAAAACATGATATACTGTCTTATAATAACAGCAATAGTTATAATCCTTGATCAGATCTCAAAGGTAATAGTTATAGGAGCAATTCCCGAGGGGGAGCTTATCGAGGTCATCCCCGGGATATTTAACCTGACCTATATTGAAAACAAGGGCGCTGCCTTCGGAATGCTTTCCGAACACAGATGGGTGTTTATGGTAATATCCGCTCTTGCGATCGTGGGAATTCTTTTCTTTCTCTGGAAGGAAAAGCCTGAAAGCTTCTGGATAAAAACAACTCTTGCATTTATCCTTGGCGGCGGCATCGGCAATATGATAGACCGCACCTTCCGTCCCGGAGTTGTGGATTTTATCGATGCGGATTTCGTTCAGTATCCCGTTATAAGCTTTGAGGGCGGCTTCTCAATGCACCTTGAGGATTTCCCCATATTCAATATTGCAGACTGCTTTATCACCGTTGGCTGCTTTGCCCTTATAGTTTATCTTCTTTTCGTTGAGCTTCCCCGCGAAGCTAAGGCTGAAAAGGAAAAGAAGCTTTTGGCAAATGCAGAAAACAGCAAGGAAAAATTGGCAGATGCAGAAAATAAGCTTGAAAGTGAAGAAAATGAGCACTGAAAAGAATATAATATCAGCATTAGCAGAGAATGAAGACATCGGCAAGAGAGCCGATGTTTTCGTTTCAAAGGCCTGCGACGTAACAAGAAGCGCCGCATCAGGTCTTATAGAGAAGGGCGCAGTAACGGTAAACGGCAAGACTGTAACCAAGAGCTATAAGATGGCAGGCGGAGATATAGTGGAGATAGAGCTTCCCGAACCCGAGATGTGCGAGGTGCTTCCCGAGAATATCCCCCTTGATATCGTGTATGAGGATGAGGACGTTATCGTCATCAATAAGCCTCAGGGCATGGTAGTTCATCCCGCCCCCGGCCACGCGACCGGCACTTTGGTTTCTGCCCTCATGTATCACTGCAAGGATAGCCTTTCCGATATAAACGGAGTTATCCGTCCCGGCATCGTTCATCGTATCGACCGTGACACGAGCGGACTTTTGGCGGTTGCCAAAAACAATAACGCCCACGTATCCCTTGCAGCTCAGCTTGAGGACCATACTCTGTCCCGAGTTTACTATGCCATAGTGTGCGGACATCTTGATGAGGCGGGAAAGGTAGATGCTCCCATCGCCCGTCACCCCCGCGACCGTCAGAAGATGGCAGTAGTGAAGGGCGGCAGAAATGCGGTCACCCATTATGAGTCTGTAGAAAGCCTGCCTCAGTTCACTCTTGCAAGAATGAAGCTTGAGACTGGAAGAACACATCAGATAAGAGTCCACCTTTCTCATATCGGACATCCCATCCTCGGTGACCCCGTGTACGGAATCCCTACACAGTTTGAAAAGCATCATCCCCGCCTTTTCAAGGGACAGATGCTCCACGCAGGGGAATTGACCTTCGTTCATCCGAGAACAGGTGAAAAGGTAACTGTAAAGGCCCCCCTCCCCGAAAATTTCACAGAAACACTTGACCTCCTCCGAAGAGGAGTGAATTAAAGCTGTTGCATAGCAACAGCTTTTTTATTGTAAAACGAAAACCACGCGATAGTCGCGTGGTTGAAAAGAGGTTAACCGATGAGAAAAAATCCTCCGATTGTGTTAAGATAGAAACGACCTGCCAGTCGAAAAAACACAATCGGAGGATTTATCTATGAAGAAAGATGC
>JAZUAR010000086.1:0-24807 GCA_045638055.1 Candidatus Avispirillum sp. | reverse complement strand
GGATTCCGAGGGGGACTGCGACAACTGCTCAAACTGTGCCGCAACCTTTGATAAAAAGGATATAACCCTCGATGCGCAAAAGATCATTTCCTGCATTATAAGGATCCGCGATCTTCTCGGCTATTACGTGGGAAGCGCTCTCGTTGTGCGTGTTCTTCGCGAGGGACACGATCAGAGGATACAGTCTCTCGGCTTGACCTCTCTCAGCACCTACGGAATTATGAAGAATGCTTCAAGGGGCGAGGTCAACGATATGATAGCCGCTCTTTGCGATCAGGGCTATCTCAGGCAGGACAGGATCCACGGCTCCATTGAGCCTATGGAGAAGGCGCGAAGAGTTCTTTCGGGTAAGGACAGCGTTTATATGGAATATAAGGTGGAGGAGAAAAAGTCAAAGAAAAAGGCCTCCGTCACCTGTAATAATACACTTTTCGAAAAGCTTCGTGAGCTTCGACAGACTATTGCCGCAGAGCAGGGAGTTCCCGCATACATAGTTTTCTCCAATGCAACCCTTGAGGAGATGGCAAGGCTTCGTCCCGTTCATACGTGGGAGCTCATGGAGGTGCCCGGTGTGGGCAGAAAGAAGGCAGACCTTTACGGCGAGCGGTTCATGAAGGTTATTCGGGAATATGAACAGAATGATCTGCAAGACTGTTGATAACATCCAATTGATGCGTTGCAATTTGATTGTAAATAAATTGAAAGGAAGATTTATTATGAAAAAGTCAATTTCCTTAATTTTAACAATAGTTTTGCTGGCAGTATGTCTTTCATCCTGTAATTTTACGCAGAATTTGTCAGGCGTTTTGTCTGATTCGGCTGAGGCTACACCTAAGGTCGAAAAAATGATGGAGGCACTTGCGCTTGATAATACGGAGGACGGAAAAGCATTGCTGCATCCTGCATCGGCAGAAGAATCCGATGCTGCTCTTGATCAGATAAGCGATTATCTTGACGGTCGTAAGGCTTCTTCCATGGAGGTTACAAGTATTAATATTTCCGCCTCTACGGGAACTGCGGGAAAGGTAAGACAGGAGCAGGTCGCATATAAGGTAGTGCTCGAGGATGAAGCGGTTATATATCTGAGTGTTAATTATCTTTCTGATAATGACGGCGAAGGCTTTGCCTCCTTCCAGCTTATTCTCGGAGTTGTTTGATTTATAATTTTAAAGACCACCGTTTCGGTGGTCTTTTTTAAAGCCTTAGAATTGATGTCTTTATAATAATGGCATAATAAATAGATAGTTTATTATTTACTATAATAAAGCTGATGAGCGGAGAAAACGAATTATTATGACGTGTATGGCAATAAACGATACCACCCTCCCTGTTTTCAGTATTGTTTTTACTTTTCTGCAGCTTTTGATTACAGTTGTGCTTGTTTTTGTCTTTATTACGTATATGAATAAGGATGCGAAAAAGCAAAGGGAGATCAGAACAAAGCTTGAAGAGAAGGCGAGTGTACCGAGCCGCCCGAGACGACTATGTTTCAGGAAGTAGCCTTTCATGACTGTTAATCAGGTTGGAGTTGGACGAAATCCCCTCCCGCCTCCTGCGGAGGATAAAGGGAGGGGATTGAGGGACGAGAGATAGGGAGAATCGAAGAGCCGATAGCGCTTGACGAGCCGACCATATCGAACGTCGGGTCGAAGACCGAGCGCAGCGAGTGCCTCACTTTCCCTATTGCGAAAGCTCTTTTGTTGTGTTACAATACTACTAAGGTGGTGAAATTATGAAAAACATTTATTATGAGTGTTATGAGACAGGGTGTATAACAGAGCATGAAGCAAATGCTTTTGCCGGTTTTGTAGCTGTAAAGAAATATGATGTTTTATATTCAGAAGAATTACATCGTTTCAAAGAAAACCCTTTAAATTATTACGCATTGCCGTATTCTGATGAACCTTCCAAATTTTATAATGGTTTAGGAAGAGGGGAGCTTCATATAGACATTAAGTTTAAAAAGAAGCTTACAAAAGATCAAAAGCAACTTGCCAAAAAGATATTTCGCGATTTCGACATTACATATAAGCTGATGAAAACTGAAGATTCGGCTCTTCAGTATCTTTCATTGTTTGAAAAATCTGATAATTTTGAACTGATATGGGTACGTAATTGCAAAACAAAAGGTGAGATTCCTAACGGTTACAAATTTATAGGGTATGATATAGCATATCCCTGTGATTGTTTTGGTAGCTTTTCTATCATAAATGATTGTATGTTCATTTGCTGTTGGCATGGGTGTGATGAAGAAGGGACGTTGTTTATCCCTGAATTCAATAAATTAAATGACGACGGATTATTTAACGACTGGCAATCTGCGTATGATTATATGGTCAAGTATTTGAACGAAGATTGGACAGAGCGCGGAAGATACTGTATTTATGAGATTTATAAAAAGGCTGAATGATAGTTTGATATTATGAATTTAGATAGGTGGTGAATTACATGAACATCGTAAAATACGGTGAATGGGAAATTGAAGTTGATGTAGAGAAAACAAAAGAATACTATTCCAAGTATGTAAAAAACGAAAATCAAGCTAAACGTAATTTTGCTGAATATTGCAAGATTATGAGCGACGAAGAAAGAAGCTTTTTTGATTCCTTTGGCATTACACCCGAATGCTGCGAGATTAATCATATTGGTGTAGATCGAAAGAAAAGATTTCCTTGCGGCGGTTACTATCTGATCTGCGGAGAATATTTAAAATATCCTGAAGAGGAATTGATTACAGTTGAAGAGCTTGTGGCTAATGATTTCATTGATGATCGTGAAGATCCTCGCGTCGATATTGGTATTTTCCAGTTTGATTTTCAGCGCGAGGGAAATCTCATTTGTGATATTCCCGATGATATGCCCGATGGCTTTATTTGTGTCAGATTTTGGTGTGAAGATATGCGTTGGCTTCTCAAAGAAAAGCTCGAAGCTGATATGATCATGTATGAGCCTCCGAGATTTTGGGAGATCGGTAAAATCATCAAAGAAAAAATTCAATGGAAAAAGCAAGAGAAAAAAGATTTTGAGGAAAATAAGCAGGAATTTAAAAACGTATTCGAAAAACTTGGAATAAAGCATTCTGAATTAAGCAAGAAAGAGATAGTTGATTTTCGAAAAAATTGGATTGGGACGTATTCCCCCGAGGATGCAAACCAAAAGGAAATCAATGAGCTTTGCCTGTTCAATAAAAAATTCACTTCTTATTTATGGCATATTTTCAGCTTTGAGTTTTTAGATTCTGTAGACGATCCCAAGGAGTGCTACGACAGAGCAAATAAAGCTTCCTGTGTTATAATCAGCAATTTTGATTGTATCGGCTTTGTTCTTTCGGATGCGGAAAAGCTCTCCTCTGAGGTGCTTTGTGAATTTATGGATATAACAATCGCATCAAGTGATTTTTCATGGACGTACTGTAAAACACACGAAGAAATGTGCGGACCATATTTTTATAAAAAATAAGTTATATAATTTAAACACAGAAAAGCATTTGCCGAGGCAAGTGCTTTTCTATTACTTCATTATTTAATTCATTCCAAATCCTTCATCGCCGGATTATCAATAACCTCACCGTTTTTATCAAACCGCGATCCATGACAAGGGCAATCCCACGTGTGTTCGTGCTTGTTCCATTTAAGTCCGCAACCAAGATGGGGACATCGTTTTTTTGACGGGAGGATAAGATTTTTGGTCGATTCTAAAATATTTGTTGCAAGCTGAGGGGAGAGAATGCTTCTTTGGGGTGAGAACAGATCTGCATAGATGTTTTTCTTTCCTTTTATCATATCTGTAAGGATCAATGCCGAAACCATGGATGAGGTCATGCCCCATTTGTTAAACCCTGTTGCAACATACAGATTAGGGGTAAGCTTTGAATATTGACCTATATATGCAATACGGTCAAGGCTCATGCAGTCCTGTGTTGCCCAATGACATACGGGATCTGATTTCGGATAATACTTTTTTGCAAATGCTTTCATTGGCTCCCAAGCACAGGTATGTTTGCCCGTTCTTTGGCTGCTGCCTCCCATAATTAAGATATCATTATAGCTTCTGAAGGAGAAACCGTCATTTGATTCGTCAAGATACATTCCTTGCAGATTTTGCGCATTCTTAAATGCACATACGTATGAGCGCTCCTGATATAGCTTGAGAAAATAGCCACCGTGTTTATTTATAAAAGGGAAGTGGGTTGCCACGATTGCAGCTTTATATTTTATGGTGAAGTTTTTCGTCAATGCTTTGTTCGGTTGCAGTTCATATATAAAAGTATTTTCGTATATTTCAAGGTCTTTTGAAATTTCGGATATAAATTTCATAGGGTTAAACTGCGCTTGGTTTTCAAAGCCCACAGCTCCCGCAATCTTTAGGGGAAGCTCGATTTCTTCTGTATATAAGGGATCGATGCCGATTTTATTAAGAGCATTGATCTCATTTTCAATTTTGCTTTTGTCATTGCGTGAATAAACGTATGACGGACACTTTTTAAAGTCGCAATCGATCTTTTTACAAAGCTTTTCATACTCATCAATAGCCATACTGTGGGCCTTGAAATAGAGCTGTGCCTCGTCTATGCTTTTCTTTTTCAAGAGATCTGAATAAAAAAGTCCGTGCAGAGCGGAGATTTTCGCTGTTGTGTTTTTTGTTACTCCCGAGGAGATGGTGCGCCCGTCAACGAGTATAGAGTCAATGCCGTCTCTTTTCAGAAAATAAGAGCAGAGAACACCGCAGATGCCTCCGCCGATTATTAAGACGTCTGTTTTTATATCTTTTTTCAGCTCGTTGTGCTTTGAAACATTTGCAGTTTCTTCCCAAATTGACTTTTGCATCATATCGCCTCCATCCTATATCTCTATTTTGCCCGATATGGAGAATAAAATAACGGGGCATGCAGTTTTGATATAAATCATTTTTATTCAATATCTTGCTCTTTTCTTTTAAATATGATATAATAAAATGAATAAATTTGGGCCATCCGGCTGTTTTAGGCTCGTCAGAGAATATAATGAAGGGGATGAGTGGTCATGACATATACTTGTATGGCAATTAACGATACGATTCTCCTTGTTTATAACATTATTTTCACCTTTCTCCAGCTTTTGATTTTAGCTGTCGGCATTTTTGCAGTTCTTACCTGTATGAATAAGGATGCAAAAAAGCAAAGAGAGATCAGAAAGCGCCTGGAGGAAAAAGCGAAAACTGACCCATTTGCAAAAAAGAAGCTAGATAAAATGAACCGCAAGCGCCAAAAGAGTATCAAACAGGAATGGATCGAGAAAACAGTTGCATTTGCGCTGATTGCGGCACTGTTTCTTGTGAATCTTTGCTTTTTCTTCATTCCGGGATGGACTGACTTTATAAAAAAGGATTACGCGGTTTACAGCGGTGACCTTAGGGTAGAGCATTACCGCCGCCACTGGTACACATATCTTGATGATGGCACCTGTATCACAGGCTCCTTCGGTCTCAGCGAGGGAGAACACAACGAAACCGTAGTTTATTCGAAGCGGACTGAGATCGCCCTTGATATTTTAGATTAATAAAAAATTTGCATAAAGCAATATAAAAGGAGTAATATGAAAAAATCTAATGCACTTGCACTTATACCCATCGGGGTATTTGTGGTATTCTATTTGTCTCTCGGAATTATTTTCGAGTACGTTATGAAGATCCCTATGGGATTCTATTCCGTGCCTGTTGTTGTGGCATTCCTCATTTCAATTTTTGTTGCAGTTTTGCAGACAAGAGGAATCTCCCTTGACAAAAAGTTTGAGATCATGGGGGAGGGCGTTGGTGATAAGAATATCATTACAATGCTTTTCATCTTCCTTCTTGCAGGTATTTTCGTAGGTGTTGTAGGCCGCGAATCTGCTGAGAGCGTTGCTTATTTCATGCTTTCCGTAACACCCCCGAGACTTGCAGTTGTTGTTCTCTTTTTAGTAAGCTGCTTTGTTTCAACAGCTATGGGTACGTCTGTTGGTACGATCACTCTCATTGCCCCCATCGCAGTTGCCATCAGCGCGGGAAGCGGATTTTCTCTTCCTCTTTGCGTTGGTACCGTAGTTGGCGGCGCTATGTTTGGTGATAACCTTTCCTTCATTTCCGATACTACGATTGCTGCCTGCAACGGTCAGGGCTGTAAGATGAAGGATAAGTTCAAGACAAACTTTGCAATCGTTGTTCCTGCGGCAATCGTTGCAATTATCATTATCCTCGCTCTTTCCCTCGGCGCTGATATCCCCGAAAAGATCAGCCGCGAATATAATATGATCCAGATCATCCCCTATATTCTCGTTCTTATCTGCGGTGTCGTTGGTATCAACGTGTTTATCACACTCTTTGTAGGTATCCTTTCCGGTAGCATTATTATGATGGTTTCCGGCGGTGTTGCCTTCCACGAGCTTCTTTCCGGAATGGGCGCAGGCGCTGCAGGTATGTTTGAAACATCAATGGTAGCTATCCTTGTTTCCGCACTTTGCGCTCTCATCAGATACAACGGAGGCTTTGAGGCTCTCCTTTCCTGGATCTGCCGCGTGTTCAAGGGCAAGAAGGGCGGTCAGCTCGGTATCGGTCTTCTCGTTGGACTTATGGATATTGCAACAGCAAACAATACAGTTGCAATCGTTATGGCAAACCCCATTGCCCGTGAAATGAGCGAAAAGTACGGCATCAGCAGAAGAAAGTGCGCATCAATTCTTGATACATTTTCCTGCATCTTCCAGGGCGTGCTTCCTTACGGTGCACAGATCCTTGTTGCAATGTCTGTTGTAAGCACTCTCGGCGGTGAGATCACAGCATTTGAAATCATCCGCTATCTCACATATCCCGCAATGCTTCTCTTGAGCTCCCTTGTATTTATGTTCTTTATCCCCGACAAGAACGTGGACTAATAATCTCTGAGCCTTTCTTTGCAGCGTCAAAGAAGGGCTCAATTACAAAGAAAGGAACTTTTGTAGCTATGGAAAACAAAAAGCCCCGATGCTCTGCAAGAAAGGTCATTATAATAATCTGCCTTTCTCTTGCGGGAATAATCCTTTTGTCAACACTCATCGGTCCTCCCGTAATTCTTGCCGCTGTACGTCAGCCCGAGGTGGCAGAGGAGTATAATTACAGCGAGTATTTTCTCGAGACCTACGAAGAGGTCAGAAAAAATCTTGAGTCAAGAGTAAAGAAGCTTCGCGACAGCGGTGCTACTGTTGAAACAGAGAGCTATGCCGTTGACGAGGAGGACGACCTTTACATCGACAATATCTATCTCCCCGCAAAGGATAAGAAAACAAATCTTATCGTTCTCACAACAGGTGTTCACGGTATGGAGGGCTATATCGGCTCCACTATGCTTGACGTATTTTTCGAGGAGATCTATCCTGAGCTTAACCTTGAAAACACTGGTATTGTGGTAGTTGCAAACGTAAATCCCTACGGTATGAAATACTACCGCAGATATAACGAAAACAACGTAGACCTTAACCGTAACTTTATTATCGACTGGGAGAATTTCGATCTTTCCTCAAACAAGGAATACCCCAAGGTAAAGGAATTTCTCCAGCCCAAGGGCAAGATCGGAAATGCTCTCTGGCACGAGGCGGGATTCTATCTTTCTCTTGCAAAGGAAGCGCTGACAGTTGGTGCTGATACAGTTTCCGATGCGCTTCTCACAGGTCAGTATGAGTATCCCGAAGGTGTATATTACGGCGGAAACGGCGACGAAAAGTCCACCACATATCTCAAGGGCGTGTTCTCCGATTGCCTTGACGGCGAGTATGAAAATATCGTTCATATTGATATTCATTCAGGCTACGGCCCCAGATACAATATGGTGATCTTCAACTCTGTCTACGATAAGATGACAGAGAAGGAGACCGCAGAGGCCTTCGGCTATGACCATATCATCGCTTACGATTCCGAGTCCTTCTATGCAACAACAGGCGATACAACAGACTTCTTCTACAGACTCCGCGAGGCAAAGGAAAGCGAAAAGGAGCTTTTCTCCACCTGCTTTGAGTTCGGCACCATCGGTGATGAGTTCTTCGATACTATCCTTTCTCTCAAGTATACGATAGACGAAAACCGTCAGAACAAGTATCCCTCAGACAGCAAGATCACATCAGAGATCGTAAAGGAAAACTATTTTGAGCTTTACTATCCCACAGAAACTGAGTGGAGAGAAAAGACCATTGAGGATTTCCTTCTTGCAACTAACGGAGTTCTTAAGACAAAATTGAAATAATAGGGTGATAAGATGTTATTTTATTATATCAGACACGGAGACCCAATCTACGATCCCGACAGCCTCACCCATCACGGTCACGTTCAGGCAGAGGCAGTATCTGAGCGACTTGTAAAAACAGGTCTTGATAAGATCTATGCTTCAACTTCAAACAGAGCAAGACAGACAGCCGCTCCCACCTGCGAAAAATTGGGAATGGAAGCAGAGCTTCTTGATTTTGCAAACGAGCATTATACATGGTGCGATATGACTATCCCCAAGGATGACGGTAGCGGAAACACCTGGCTTTTCCATAACGAAAAGATCATCAATCTTTTCACAAGCCGCGAGATTCGTGATATGGGCGACAGATGGTTCGATCATCCCGAAATTGCAAAATACAATTATGAAAAGGGAGTAGAGCGAGTATATAAAGAGGCAGACCGCTTTTTCGAGTCCCTCGGATATTCTCACGAAAGATATACGGGAAAGTATAAGGTGACAGCTCATAATGATAAGAGAGTAGCACTTTTTGCCCATCAGGGCTTTGGACTTTTGTTTTTGTCCTGCCTTCTCGATATCCCCTATCCTCAGTTCTGCACACATTTCGATATGTGCCATACAGGCGTAACTCTTATTGAATTCAACCCCGATTCTACGGGCGAGTACTGCGTTCCCAAAATGATAACTCTTTCCGACAGCGCCCACCTTTACGCAAAGGGTATCCCCTCAAATTATATAGCATTTTGAAATAAAAAAAGTCCATGGATTCCATGGACTTTTTTTATGCTTAAATCAATCCTGCGATACGTTTTTTCAAAACGATCGAATCAAGAGAATTGGTTTCTCCGTCGCCGTTAAGGTCAGGGTTGAAGATCTCGTCTCTGTAACGGCCTAAAATATATCGTTTAAGAACGTTACAGTCATATGCGTTGACCGCACCGTCTCCGCTGATGTCGCCAAAGACGTAAAGGGCGGGGATTTCCGTAACGTCGGTAACTGCGGTGCAGTTAAGACAGTGGCGGGACTTCTGACCCTTCTCGGTTTCGGTAGGCTGTCGGTCTATTGTGAATTCGTCTGAGAATTTATGTCCTGATGAGGGGAGGGGAACTGCTTTCATAACGAACTGACAGACCTTGCATCTGTGTACCGCGATGCCGTCTGCGGTGCAGGTGGGGGGGATAAGGGTGCCGTTATCCATCACGTGAGCTTCTTCCGTGGTTTGCATGCAACGGCTGCACTCTGAAACGTGCTTTTCGCTGTCCTTTGCCTTGAACACAGAATAATCGTGTCCTTCTTTGCAATCCTTATACGCGTAATAATCGCGGATGGCGCCCTCCGGGAAGACGTCATTTTTTAGAAGATTCACGTCTCTTGGGGTTGCGGAGAATGCTAAGTATTCGATCTCGACGTATTCTCCGGGGGAGGAAATAATACCCTCGAAGAAATCAAGGCGAAGGAAGTTCAACATACCTGACCACCCTGAAGACTCGGACATATTAAAGGTTACGTACATATACCCGCTTTGGGGTGTGACCTGTGTTGAGACATTATAAATTGTATTCTGGGTGTTTGTTACGTAATACAAAGCAAAATTCGAGGTCCTTTTGATATTGGTTCTCAGCTTTAAGGTTACGTATTTGTATTTCGAGGTGTCTATCAGCTCCGAGAATTTTGTCATATCGAGGTTTGCGTACGGATCGTTAGTCGCTTCCGTCGGCTCAAAGGCCAAAAGCTTTTCATCGATAAGATAATTATAGTCGAGGCAGTTTGTAAGGTCGACCACCCTTTCGAGCATTCCCGCAGGGATAAAGGCAGGAGAAAACGAGGAAAGCTCGTCTGACGTAGTTATATATGAAAGGCTGCCCTGCTTTTCGCATACGGGAGTGTCGTTCCAAACGAGGGCAACTGCGTTGACAACAGCGCGGGCACTTCCGTCAGCGGAGTAGTTTCTCTGGGTATAGGTGCCGTCCTTTAAGGTAACGATGGAGCTTGAGCCGCCGCCGTCAAGATAGAAAACGTTGTTGTAGCCAAGCTCCTTGCAAAGCCTATATGCATCCTTGTAGCGAAGGCCCTTGTACTCTCCGTTTTTTGCTGAATTGACAGCGGCAAGCATAACAGTGCCGTCATCCTTGATGCCGATAAGGGAGGTGGGATATTCGCTGGAGCGGGCATCGATCAGCGTCTGCTTGTCATCCTTGATAACGTGCATATGACCGCCGATGGCGTCCACAACGTTCTGCCAGAGGTCGGTGCTTCCGTGCTTGTCCACAAGAGAGAGGTCAAAGGAAACTGTATCTCCGACCTTAAAGGAGGAAAGCTCGTCCATGCGGCTTCCGCGGGCGGTGATGACTATTGTGTTTTTGTCAATGGAGGGGCGTGTAGTAGAGCCTGAGGGGTAGATAGCGGAAACTCTCGCCGTTACCTTATTGTCAAGGGTAAAGGAAGAATTATCTGTGGTAAGAACGATCTCGTATGAATCGTTGAGAGCGTAGTTCAATGAGTTGATGCGGTAGTTGTAAACCACCATAGAGTCCCATGCGGGAAGGCGGTTAAGTCCGTCGGGGGTGACGGTAGTCCTTCTCGTTTCGTTTGTAACCTTAACTGTGATCACAGGCGCGCCCACGATAGGCTGATTCTTGTCTGTAACACCGAAGGCGGATTTGAGAGAAGCTACTGTTGTTGCGCCTGAGGTATTCTGGTAGTTTTCCATACCGAATTCCTGAGTTGCCCATATCTCGCGGTCGATGATCATAACGCCGCGGGTCGCCTTGAGGACTTTCTTTGTAACGTTGGAATTGGAATTAACTCCCGTCATCCAGAGGTCACCGTTGAGGGCGGCAAGAACAGTCTTTCCGTTTTTTGAATGATTTCTTGAGGCTGCCGCCACAGTCTGTACCGCTACGGTATTATCGCCGCAGTTGATAACGTCAATGGAAAGGCGTGTGTTTGAAAGATCTCCCTCAGCAATGGCGAGAACCTTTCCCGAGCCGTATGTGCCGGAAAGATTCATCTGAGTATAACGAACACCGGTATCCGTGCCGTCGGAGAGGGTGATGCTCTCATAAAACCTACCGCTCTCTCCCGAAATGTTACCCACAGGGGCAGAGAGGGAAGAGGAATTAATACACAGGGAAGAAATAAGTATTATCAATGATAAGAAAAGTGATATTATTTTTTCAATCTTCATTTTGCACCGTGCCTTTTTGAAATTAGTTCTAAACACAACTCTTCTATTATACCTTAAAAACAGGAATCTGTCAATCGAGGCGCGATTTTTAGACAAAAGGGAATAATTGTGTATTTATATTTTACCTGATTTGTGGTACTATGTATATACAGATGAGCCGCGCAGGGGCGTTTGACGCTTGACAAACAACGGTGTCTGAGATATAATAATATTAACAAATGGCGAAAGCCATGGAAAGGTACGGTAAAAAATATGAAGAAATTAAGATTGCTTGCTCTTGTTGCGATGATTTTTGTTGCACTTGCGGTCTTCACGGGATGCGACAAGCTGAAGGCAGAGGAGGTTGAAGCCGATCCTGTGAAATACCTCACAGAGGGCTCGAAGCTGACCTTGAGCGAAACCGAGCTTTCACCCGTTGTTGAAGCTAAGGATAAGATCGCATATGACCTCAAGATCGAGGGCATGGGCAACAGCGCAGACCTTGGCGTTTATCTTGATACAGCGGCAAAGAAGGGCGCTGTTGAGTTCTCTTCAAAGACCGGTGAGGGTGAGAACGTAATCGAAACTGATGGCACTCTCTATTATGGGGATAAGCAGATAGTCCTCAAGAGTGATATGCTCAATGATGTTTTTGATACCGATACGGTAGGTATTGATTTTGCTTTTACATACGATGAGTTTAAAAAGTCAGGCATCTACGGGCTTTTTGATTCCTTTGGCACGTTAGACGAGGAAAGCGAAAAAATGCTTGAAAAGCTTATCGGCAAGGACGGACTCGGCAAGGTATTTGCAGACCTTGGTGAAAGCTTTGAAAAGCTTTCCAAGGAGCAGTATGAGTTTGGTGAGGTCAAGGAAGAAACAATAACCGTAGGCGGTAAGGATATTAAGGTTATTACAGTAAGCGCAACTCTCAACGAGGATGCGGTTACCCAGCTTATTGATGGTCTTGCGGATAGTATAAAGGATCTTGTCAAGAATGCAGGCGGCGAGTTTACAGACGAGGATGCGCAGAGCTTTATTTCAACTCTCACAGGTGCGCTCCCCGAAATGAGCGGTGAATATAAGTACTATCTCTCCAAGAAGACAGGTGCGCTTGTAAAGCTTGAGGGCGAGAGCGTGACCGAGGTTTACGATGAGTACTTCGATGAAACCACAAAGACTGAAAACTCCATCGAAATGACCTTCGGTGCAGACCCCACAAAGGAGTTTCTTCCCGCGTTCAAGTATGTAACAGAGGGTACCGATATTGGTAAAACTACTATTGAAGGTGAGTCATACACTAAGGACGGCAAGTTCGTAATGGAGGTCAAGGGCACTTCCAAAATTAATGACGAAAAGATTGAAACTGAATTTGTTTGCGAGTATGGCGACGGCAAATTCAAGATCAAGGGTGACGACGGAGAAGAGAAGTATTCAATAGCAGGCGAGATCGAGAGCAACGAAAATAAGTTTGTGATGAAGCTTGATCTTTCCAAGGCATACGGCAAGGACGAACAGGCGGATATTGAAAAAATCGAATTCTCCGTAACCTACGGTAAGGAGGTTCCCACTCTTCCCAAGTATAAGAATTTGCTTGATATCTCTGTGGAAGAAATCACAGAGATTATGAATACTATCTATGGCTCATATATCCCCGGCGGTGATGACATTGATTATCCTGCGTCTTTCAGAGCAGAGCTTGAATGGTATCTTGATCTGTATGAGGAGGACCTTGATGAATTCCTCAAGAAATACGAGGAATACGAGTGCGCTTCCGAGGAGGAATTCCTTTATTTCCTCTATGCAAACTGTGCCTATGAGGACCTGACAACAAACTACGGCGCAGATGCTGATGTTATCGATGCCTTTATTGCGGATATTGAAAATAACGGCGGCACAATGTTTGATATTGCTGCAGCGCTTTACGATAACTATTATCTGTTTGCAGTACCCACAGAGGATGAGCTGAGAGAGATTTTCGATAACTATGATGATTACGGCTATGATTCCTTACAGGAGGCTATTCACGATTATATCCTGATCTACGGAGAATACCTCGTCATCCCCGAGGAATACCTCAATTAATATTTGTATCGGAGCTGTTGCAACCTGCAACAGCTCCTTTTTTGGATTCAACTTCAAAATTCGGGTTTGCCGAGGAGGGATACGGTCGCTTTTTAGTGCGGAAATATAGCAATTGCAAAATCGAACTTTATTTTTTCGCACCAGCTTCGCAAGCGAAGCCAAAGAAAGCATAAATTCAACGGCGCTCCGCAAAAAACTTTAAAAAAGAGTTCACTAAAGTTATCTTTAGTGAACTCTTTTAAGCCCTTACAGGGCTTTTCTACAAAGAAACAACATCTCCCTCTCGATAAAACCAAATTATATAAATCCCTTTTTGAAGTTTCTTTGCTACTTTCTTTTCAAAGAAAGTAGCGCAACTCCTTTTTATCATTTTTATCAATCAATTCGGCTTGTTGACAAAATAAGGATTCGCGTGATATAATATAAAAAATTCAAAATGCAAATAAAAGCGAGGTAAAAAAGATGTTTCGTATAATCAAAGAAGGCGACGTATTTGCAACTAAGGATATCTGTGCAACAAGCGGTCCCCGCTGTGCGGTCCTCGGTGATGGCAGCATTCTCTGTACTTTTATGATAAACTCCAAGGGTGGAGCAAACGATTTCGTTACTATGGCAGCATACGGTGACAAGGACCTCAATTTCGCAGGTGCGGCTCCCGTATGGCCCGATCTTATCGGCAAGGAATCCCTTTTCGGCTCTGTTCGACGCGGTGCAGACAATAAGTATTATATCGCAGGTCAGGTTTTCCCCATCGCATACGAGGGCGAGGCATTCTGGTCCGATGAGGCAATGGGAATGAAGGAAAACCGTGTTTTCTTTGCAAAGAGTGAGGATGGAAAGTCTTTCCCCGAGCCTACAATGGTAGAGCTTCCTTACTATGCTTCCGCAGAGCAGCCCGGCGGTATCCTCGTAGACGCAGACGGCAAAATGACAATGATCTATTCTCCCTATCCCACAATCGAGAAGAGAGAAGAGGTTGATAACGAGTGCATGGTGCTTCTCAGAAGCACAGACGGCGGCGAGACATTTAAAGCTAAGAAGTTTGCAGAGATTGAAGAGGACAGCCAGTATGCTGAAAGCTGGATAACAAGACTTTCCGACGGCCGTCTTATGGTTTCCACATGGCAGACAGCAAGCGAAAACTCCAGCCAGTACCTCGTTTCCGATGATGACGGTGAGACCTTCAAGGGCCCCTTCGCGCAGGAGTTCAAGGGTCAGAGCACAGGCATCTGTGCATGGGAGGACGGCAGCGTTCTTATAGCATATAACCAGCGCAAGTACGGCACCATCGGTGTGTGGCTCGCAATGGAGACCTTTGACGAGAACGGCAAGGCAACACTTCTTGAGAATCAGCCCGTATGGGAGGCTGAAACCGCAACAAAGACAGGAGACAGCACAGACTTCGGTCAGTGGACAGATTTCTCCTTCGGTGAGCCCTCCGTAACAGTTCTTCCCGATAACACCCTCCTCGTTACCCTCTGGTATCAGCAGGGCGACGTTCAGGGCATCCGCTACGTTCAGCTTGAAAGAGAAATATAATCAAAAGTAAGGATATGCAAAGAACTTTTTTGTAAAAAAGTTCTCTGCACTCTCAAAAAACTTCAAAAAGGGATTTATATAATTTGGTTTTATCGAGAAGGGATGTTACTTCTTTGAATAAAAGCCTGTTAGGTCTTTAAAGGATAACTTGAAGAGAACTTTATTCTCTTCAAGTTATCCTTTTATAAAGTTTTTTGCGGAGCGCCGTTGAATTTATGCTTTCTTTGGCTTCGCTTGCGAAGCTGGTGCGAAAAAATAAAGTTCGATTTTGCAATTGCTATATTTTCGCACTAAAAAGCGACCGTATCCCCTCCCCGACAAACCCGAATTTAAAGTGTATATTTTCTTTAATTGAAACATACTTTTTAAATGTAAAATAATGTTGCATTTCAAGTTCATATTTGATATAATGTCTATATATTGTTTACAGGCGGCTGTATTAAATACAGCAAATGCAAAGAAAGGCATGGTCTGAGTATGAATGCTCCTACACCCTATCAGGGTAAAGAAAAATATATTTTTATAAGCTATTCTCACAGAGATACCGTGAAGGTTTTCCCCATTATTTCCAGACTTATGGAAAACGGCTACCGCGTATGGTATGATCAGGGTATTGATCCCGGCACTGAATGGGACGAGAATATTGCGCTGCACATAAACGAGTGCGGTTATTTTATTGCTTTTATGTCCTCAAATTATCTCGGCTCAAGCAACTGCAAGGATGAGCTTAACTATGCAAGAGACCTTGAGAAGGACAGACTTATCGTATATCTTGAGGACGTCACACTTCCTGCAGGTATGGCGATGAGAGTAAACCGTCTCCAGTCTATTTTCAAGCATACTTACGTAAACGAAAACGATTTCTATGAAAAGCTTTTTGCGGCAAACAACATCAACCTTTGCAAGGGTGAGATTGCAAATGCTGCAAAAGAGGAGGATCCCGCGCCTTCTTCTGCATCTAATGCAGGCACGTTAAACGGCGGCTCTGCACCCTTTGGCGAAGGCTTCGATCCTTCCGGCTTTAATCAGAACGGACCTAAGGGTGATGCCGATGGCTACACAGGCAATACCAACGTGAACGGAGGAGGCTCCTTTACTCCTGCCGACAATATCAATTATATAAATGAGCTGTCCCTTCCCATCAAGAGCAAGCTTGTTGCAGCCCTGCTTGCCTTCTTTGTCGGAATGTTTGGTATACATAAATTCTATCTTGGCAAGAAGCGCCAGGGTATCCTTTATATTTTATTGTTCTGGGTATACGGAGTATCTGTTATTTTAGGTATTATTGACGGTATAAAGATTATAACAATGAGCGACGAGTCCTTCCAGGAAAAGTATAAATGCCGCATCGACTGATAAGAGAAAAGCCCGATAAAAGAGTACTTGCTCTTTTATCGGGCTTTTTTAGTTACCTTGTTTGACATCCTTATAAAGTTTGTGTATAATCAATATATGATATTTATTTTCTGGAAGGAAACGTAATTATGACAGAGATGCAACGGGCTCTGATATGGGGGCTGATAGCAGTATCAGTTCTGATAATAGCTGTTCCCATTATAATTCTGGTCCTGCGAAAGATAGTTTTTGCCGTAAGAGGCTATAAGTCTCAGAAAAACTCGCAGCTTGCAAGAAGCTTGCTTGCTTTTTCCGCAATGATACTTGGTGCTGTCTGGTGTGTCCGTCTGGCATCGGAGATATTTTGCTTTATAATTGATTCACAGGAGATTACGGGTATTGACTGGTGTGAGACTGTTCTGAAAACCTTCCTCAGCACTCTCCAAACCTTCAGCCTTGACGAAAATTATGAGTCCTGTGTCCTTATAGGCAAATTAATGATGAGAGCGCTTGCCGGCGAAGGCTCGTCCCTTGTCGGACTTTACGGAGTTTACCTTTCCGTGCTGAACGTGCTTGCACCTGTTGCGGGAGGCGCTATCATTTTCGATATCCTCAGCAGCATTTTCCCGATGATGAGGCTTTTCTTTGCCAATATAGCCTTCTGGAACACAAAGTATTATTTCAGCGAGCTTAACGAAAGCGCCCTTGCCCTTGCCTGCAGCATCTGTGAAACTGAAAAGACGTTTTTCAAAAAGCCTGTTGTGATATTCACAGAGGCTCACAGCGGCAAGGACAGCGATAACGGAGCCGACCTTATCTATAAAGCAAAGCTTCTGGGCGCAATATGCGTTCCCGATGATATTATTAATATCTCGAAAAATCGCTTTGGAGCAAGAAAATATATCCTTATTGCCGATGATGAAACGAAAAATCTGCAGAGCTTTACAGGTCTTGCATCGGAGCGAAGCTATAAATGCCTGAAAAACTCTGAGGTGTATTTGTTCTCCAGAGATGATATGTATATGCCTGTTGAGGAGCAGGTAAGGGTCTTTTTGAGAGATAAGCTTTCTGATAAGGAGTTCCCCATTATCGTTCCCGTGCAGAGCGACAGAAACCTCGCCACAAATCTTATAGATGACCTGCCTCTTTACGAGCCTGTCATTGATAAGAAAAAAGACAAGAACGGCATCCGCGACCTTACTGTTACTATTTTCGGCGCAGGAAAGGTCGGTATGGAGATGTTCATGGCATCATATTGGAGCGGACAGATGCTGGACGTTTGCCTGAATATCAACGTTGTTTCTCTTGAATCAAAGGAGAAGTTTTACGGCTCTCTTGACTATATTAATCCCGAGATCAGAAAAAGTGCAATGGCCGGTAGCGAAATCTTGCGCTGTAACGGCAAGGGGGATTATTCGGAGCCCTATTGCAGCATAAATTATTTCAGCGCTGACGTCAGTGCAAAGCATATGTCAGATATCCTGAGCAGCAAAACGGAAAGCGGCGATACTCTTTATAAAACAGATTACTTCATCGTGTGCCTCGGTGCCGACGAAACGAACATCGCCGTTGCAAATAAGCTTTCACAAACGATGGGTGCGCGTCATCTTTCAGACAGTGAGGATGCGAAGACCGTCATAGCATACGTTGTCCGCGACAGCGAGCTTTGCGAGATGCTGAACGTGAAAAACAACCATGATTTTTCCCTTGCTGACGGCGCAGACCTTTATATGTATGCCTTTGGCAGCCTTAACGAGGTGTACAGCACAAGAAATATCTTCATGAGAGATTTCGAGCTGAAGGCCGTTTACGGACGCGGTGCGTCTGTTGATTCTGAAAAATACAAAAAAGAGCTCAGCAAGATACATAAGAGCAGAGCCAAGGACGACTATAGCTACTGGTCTCACCTTGCCAGAAGCAGACACGTGAAATATAAGATCTTTTCCGGCGGACTGCTGACGAAGAGCATCTTCGACCGCAAGGCCTCAGGTGAGGTCTATAACGAAAAGGAGATCGAAAAAGAAAAGAACGACAGATTTCTGGAAATGGTCAACGCCACGGAGAAATATAAGAGCCTTATATACGGAAGTGACTGCGATCTTAAGCTGATCCACAGACTTGCATGGCTTGAGCACCGCCGCTGGTGTGCCTTCCTCAGAGTGAGAGGCTTTTGCTCAACTGATAAGTATACGGAATATTATGAGCGAATGAACAGCCACAAGAATATGCCCCTCAAGCTCCATCCCTGCCTTGTTGAAACGGACAAAAACGGAATGAAGGCGGAGTTTGACAGCACGGGAAGGGTAATAAAGCAGCTTTTGTTTGAAAAGGACGTCGGTGACGAGGCGGATGAGCTTGATAAGGTGAGCATAAACGTGCGAAAGCTCAAGCCCGACCAGAAGGATTTCAAAATATACGATTATCCTGTTGAAGACTTCAGGGAGCTGAAAAAATAAAAAGCAAAAAGGACTTTTTCCTCTGAAAAAGTCCTTTTTTGTTGCTTTAAAGCAGATTATCGTCTGTATCGTCGCAGCCGTCGCTGTCGCCGTCGATAAACTCACGTGTGCCGACGCGGCGCTCCATACGCTCCTTCTCAACCATTTCGGAAAGCATTTCCTTAACGTCCTTGGGATTTTTGATATGTAAGATATCGAAATCTCCGAGGCTCTTGTCGCCGGAGCAGCAGTGAATGGTGCCAACGCCGAAGATTCTTTCCCAGAATGAGCGGCGGAGAGTTATGTCAAGAATTCTGTAAAGGCGGACCTCATCCTCAACACGGTTGAAGAAGCCTTTGTCGATTATAAACTTCTCCTCTGTGAGAGAATATCTTGTGAATGACCAGGGCAGACCGAAGAGAGTTCTTTTTCTGTCCTTCCAGACGATGTTGTTCTTTGCGTTATCCATTGTGAAACTCCTTTCTGCTTATATAATTATTTTATCACAATGAAAAATATTTTGCAATATCCATCTGAATTTTATGGGAATATTGACAATTCCGTGGGATTTGATATACTTAAACTATAATTATGAAAGGTGATACGGATATGAATAAAAAAGTAATACTTATCTCAATTGACGGAATGAGACCCGACGGCTTTCTCGGCTGCGGCAATGAGTACGTGAAAAGCCTTCTTGAAATGTCCTCTTATACAATGGAGGGAAGCGCCTGCGACCCTTCCATAACCCTTCCTTGCCATATGTCTATGTTTCTTTCCGTGCCTCCCGAGCGCCACGGAATACTGTCTAATACATACGCGCCCCTCGTCCGCCCCTTAAGCGGCCTTTTTGAGGTTTTAAAGGCATCTCAGAAGCGAAGCGCCATATTTTACGGATGGGAGGAGATGAGAGACGTAGCCCGCCCGGGAAGCCTTGAGAGGGCAGAATTTATCGAGGCGTATTCCGATGAGAATACAGACGGCATCCTGACAGACCGCGCTCTTGACTATATCAGGGAAAAGAGCCCCGATTTCGTATTTTTGTATATGGTGGAAACAGACGAAAAGGGAGGCCACGACGTTGGCTGGATGACGGATACCTATCTTCACTACGTAAGCCTTGCTATCGATAACGTAAAAAGAGTGATAGATGAGGTGGGCGAGGATTATACCGTCATCATCACGGCAGACCACGGCGGTCACGGCAGAGGTCACGGCGCAGATATCCCCGAGGATATGCTTATACCTATGCTTTTTGTTGGTGAGGATTTTGAAAAGGGAAGAGTGCTTTCATCCGTATCTCTTCTTGATATTGCTCCCACCGTTGCCGAATTGATGTCTCTTCCCGTTCCCCGCGAGTGGGAGGGCAGAAGCGTTGTAGGAAAGTAAAGGACAACGGAGATAACATAGCCATGAAAGAAAAGCAGCATATATATTATTTTGATTATCTTAGAATAATTGCCGCCATCAGCGTTATATTCATGCATACGGCGGCAGGCCCGTTAAGAGGCGCGATCGATGCAGACTGGCATATCACAAACGTTCTGACAAGCTTTGCCTTTACGGCGGTGCCCCTCTTCTTTATGATGTCGGGATATCTTCTCATTTCAAGCGAAAAGACCTCGGACGTTAACCTTCTTTTGAAGAAAAGGCTTCCCAGACTTGTTCTTCCCCTTGTAGGCTGGACTGTGGTTGCAATACTCTGGTCTATGTTCCTTGCGAGAGATTTTTCTCTTGTTTCTCTTTATAACAGGATCCTTTCCTCCTTCCATACTCCCGCCTCCGTGCATATGTGGTATATGTATACCCTTATCGCGCTTTATATGATTTCCCCCGTCCTCTCAGGCGGCATAAGAAATCTTGATAAAAAGGGAAAGATTTTCATAGCAGTTCTTGCCATTCTTCCTTCCGTTAAGATCATCGGCTCGATGCTTCTCCCCTCTTTTGCAGACCCTTATCTCAAGCTTGATTTCATCACTAAGATGGAGTTCTTCGGCGGTCATCTCTGCTCCTTCGTGCTGGGATATTTCCTCGGCAGCATTAAAAAGAAGATATCAAACTTCATTCTCGTGCCCTCTGCCGTTGCAGTTCTTTCGGTTATCGTTGTGGGAACCTATCTCTTGACTGTTAAGAGCGGTGAATACAATCAGGCATATCAGCATCAGGCGGCAGGCTTTGAGGTGCTTCTGGCAGCTATCATATTCCTTATCTTCAAGCAGAGCTTCAATAAGCAGAGCCTCTTTACAAAGAGAGTCCCCCTCGTTGCACTTTCACTTTCGATCTATCTTATGCACAATATCCTTCTCAGCATGATGTTCTCTGTCGGCGTTGCGCCCTCGAATATTATCAATATCCTTGTTATTACCCTTGTAAATCTTCTCATATGCTTCCTCGTTATGAAGACTGTGGCAACTGTAAAGCCCCTCTGCTTCATTGCAACGGGAATCCCCTACGCGGAGGCCTGCAAAACCTGCAACTGGATATATACCTACAGATGGCTGAAGGAAGCTGCCAAAAAAGAATAAAACAACTTTGGCAGATGCATAAAAGCGAGCATCGAAACGATTATTTACACAAATGACTAAAATGCAAAACCATTTAGGAGAATGCATAAAATGAACGGACGAACCCCTGTGCTGCGGGCATTCTGGACATTTTTGTTTGCTTTTGCGGCAAACAGCGGTGTCCTGATCGTAAGGAATTCAAAATGGATATTTGCGGCAACAGCGCTCTTTCTTATCGTGAATATCCTCGCGGGCTTTCCTCCCTTATTCGTCAAAAAGAAATGGCTGAGAGCATTGACTCACGGACAGGAATGTCTTTTCGTTTTCGCCCTGTCTGTCATTGTCAGCGCGGTATATCATATACTGATGCTGTTCATAATACCCTCGGAAAAGTCGGCGCTTCTCATAAGTCTTTTGGTATGCTACATAGCTCATCTCATTCTTTTCTGGAACGGTATTATCAGTGTGTATCTCACCTCCTATCAGCTTGGCGTAAAGCAAAGAATAATAGGTGCGATTTGCGGCCCTGTACCGATACTCCATCTTTTTGCACTGGCAAGTATACTTAAAACAGTTTCGAAGGAAACAGCCTTTGAAACGGCAAAGGAAAGGGTAAACTCGAAAAGAGAAAAGAATAAGATCTGCAAAACGAAATATCCCATCCTTTTTGTACACGGAGTATTTTTCCGTGATTCAAGGCTTCTCAATTATTGGGGAAGAATTCCCGAGGAGCTTTTGCGCAACGGCGCAACGGTCTATTACGGAAACCATCAGTCAGCCCTCTCGGTAAAGGACAGCGCAGCGGAGCTTTCCGTCCGCATAAAAGAGATCGTAGAGCAGACAGGATGCGAAAAGGTAAACGTTATAGCTCATTCAAAGGGCGGACTTGACAGTCGCTATGCAATTGCCCTTCTTGATTCGGCTCCCTACGTAGCCTCTCTCACGACAATTAACACCCCTCACAGAGGATGCAATTTTGCAGATGATCTTCTCTCAAAGATTCCCGAATCGGTTCAGAGAGGAGTCGCATCCGCATATAACAGCGCCGCAAAGAGGCTTGGTGATACCTCTCCTGATTTTATGGCGGCGGTGAGCGACCTGACCGCATCCGCCTGCGAGGAGCTTAATAATACTTTAAAGATGCCCGAGGGAATCTATTACAGCAGCATAGGCTCTGTTCTCAAGGGAGCGGGCAGCGGCAAATTCCCTCTTAATTTCACCCACCCCATGGTGAAAAAGCATGACGGCGAAAACGACGGACTTGTGTCTGTTGATTCCTTCTCCTTCGGAGAGTCAACGAGGCTGCTCAAGGCTGATGGAAAAAGAGGAATCTCCCACGGAGACGTTATTGACCTCAACCGCGAAAACATAGACGGCTTTGACGTACGCGAGCTTTACGTTGAGCTTGTTTCAGACCTCAGAGAAAGGGGATTCTGAGAAAGGAGGCAAAAATGCGCCTTTGTCCCAAATGTAATATTGAATGTAAAAAGCATCAGGATAAATGCCCTATTTGTGGGGGAGCAGTCCTTGATACCAGTGAAAGCAGAGAGGTGTCGGGAATCTCCCTTGTAAAGATACCTAAAAGGGTTATTGCAATCGTGCTCGCTTCCTTAGGTCTGCTTATAGCATTAGCCTTGGCTGCGGTGTTTGTTATTATGAAAATTCCCGCATCGGAGCCCGCACTTTATATAAAGGACGGAGATCTTTGCATTTGCATTGCAAATGAAGAGCCTGTTATTATCGAAGAGGATATCTTCAAGGGCGTTCCGGAGAACCTGGTTGAGACGGCACAAGGACTATTTGAGCGATATGTCTTTTTTGACAGAGAGAAAAAGATGATCGTATACCCTACGGAGTTTGATATAGAAGACAATGCAACCGATATTCTTGATTCTTATATATATGATTCCGTTATCCTTGATGACATCGGCGCCTCAAGAAAGTTCAAAATTAAAGTATCAGACCTTTCGAAAAACAAAAAAACTGTCACAGAGGAGGCCTTTGATCTTTATTATATAGCTGAAGATAGCGCGCTCCTTTACAGAGAAAATGATTCTCTTTATTATTATTCCCTTATTGATGACGAAAAGAAAAAGCTTTGCGATGATATTTTCACTCTTAAGGTAAACGAAGAAAAGGGCAATTTCATGGCCTTCATTGAGGGTGATAATATTATGTTCGGAAACAGCGACAGCGTATATGATGTTAAGTGTGAGTACAACGATTTTTACAGCGCTGTGACGTCTTTAGCCTTTTCCGACAGCCTCGGATCGATGGCATACGTAAAGGATTCGGATGAATTATATTTCGTTTCCCCAAAGGACGGAGAGCGCAAGATTGCCGATGACGTTGATTATATATATTCCGTATACGATACGGGAGAGATATATTATTCAAGAAACGAGGGATTCATTTCTCCTTATTCCGACTACGTAAAGGACGATGTAAAGGACGAAGCTCTGTCCGATGAAGAAAGAGCCAAGGTACAGGAGATCAGAAGCTTGATCGGAAATGGCTCAGGCTCCTCCTTTTATAAGGTTACTCTCTATTACTATGACGGTGAAAATGAATCGACGCTGACCGAGCAGGGAGTAAGCCTTTCTTCTATGGGACAGGGAAGCACCCTTCATTCCTATATGGGTCCCTTTGATGAGCCCTTGCTGTTTTACAACAGAGCGATCGGCAAAAAGGCAGAAAAGCTCCTTGTTTCAGATCTTCTTCACGTAAACGATCCTGAGCGTTATATTAGTGAGTATCAGAGAAATGCTTTGATGGGTGAATCGGAGAATCTGATAGCTTATAAGGGCAAAACGGTCAAGACTGAGAGATTTACTAGTGTCTATGCGGACAGTAAGGGTGAAAATTTTTATTTTACCCAAAACACGGAAAACATATACTGCAACGTATACAGAGCAAAAGTGAAGGACGGTAAAATGTCTACTCCCGAGCTTGCCTTTGAGAAGGTTTATAACGTAAACACAATGGTGCTCGAGAGCGGTGAGCTTTTGTATTTCAAAAATTACGGCAGTCATAATAAGTCCGGCGAGATGTATATAGGAGACGAGCTTATTGATAAGAACGTAAGAGCCGAAAGTGTTTTTGAGATAGGCGATACTCTCTACTGGCTTTGTGACTACGACCGTAAATCGGATGCAGGTACTCTTATGATGCTGAAGAAGGGTGAAAAAAAGCCTGTTGCATATAAAGTCAACGAGGACAGCATCAGACCTTCGAAAAAAGGAGTATTCTATATCGTACGCGGATTTGAAAAGGATATAGTTTATTACTTCAACGGCAGAAAGATAAAGCCTGTTTGCGAAGAAGCAGATATATTGTTTTGAATTGAGAGATAAATCGGAGTTTGAAGTAAAACAATATATGATAACCGTAGGGGCCGATGCTGGTAGGAATGTTCCATTCCTACGATCGGCCCGCCTATCTGCACACGAACCGAAACGATATTTACTGCGAGTCGTTGCGTCTGCAACGGGCCGATGAAGGGCATCGGCCCCTACGAAACACCAATTCCGTTTA
>JAZUAR010000085.1:0-6064 GCA_045638055.1 Candidatus Avispirillum sp. | reverse complement strand
GTGTACAAAAATAAAGGGTTAAGTTAGGATGCAAAGAACTTTTTTGTAAAAAAGTTCTCTTCACGCAAGAACTTTGAAAGGACAGTATATATATTCGGGCTTGCCGAGATGTTTTCGGCGGAACTTTTTTGAAAAAAAGTTTCCGCACCTTCAAAAAACTTTAAAAATTGGTATAGTTAAATTTAAAATGGCAAAAGAAGCGGTGCGAAGCACCGAGGCGATATATCGCCTCCCAACGAAAAGTAAGGACTGCAAAAATGAACGAGCTCATTTTTGCAGTCCTTACTTTCTGTTGGCTTTTGCCTTTCTGTTTTTTTATCTTATTGAAGTTTTTTGCGGAGCTTTTTTTCAAAAAAGCGACCGTTTCCTTCCTTTTTGTTTATTTTAAGAGTACAGATGAGAGAGTGCTGACGGAGTCAACAATGATATCTGCGCCTGATTCGGTCAGCTCATCACGGCTGCCGTAGCCGTAGAGGACGCCGATACAGCGCATACCGTTTTTCTTTGCTCCCTCAACATCATGGAGTCTGTCACCAACCATGATGCAGGACTCGGGGGCGGGATTGCCTGCCTGTCTGAGTGCTTCCTTTATAACCTCTGCCTTATCAACTCTCGTGCCGTCAAGCTCGCTTCCAACAATTATATCGAAATACTTTCTGAAATCAAAATGATTAGCAATGCGCTCGGCAAAGACTGTAGGCTTTGACGTAGCCATAATGACAGTCTTGCCCGCTGCCTTCAGGGCTGCAAGCATATCGATGATACCGTCGTAAAGGCGGTTTTCGAAGATGCCGCGGTCGCGGTAATATTCTCTGTATTTCGTAACTGCGTCAATAGACTGGAGGATAGAGAACTTGAAGTATTTGCGAAAGGACTCGCTGAGAGGAGGACCGATGAAGGTGTTGAGAGTGGTTTTGTCCTCTACCTCAATGCCGTACTTTGCAAGGGCATAGGCTACGGAATTGGTTATACCTTCAGCGGGGTCGGTAAGAGTACCGTCAAGGTCAAAAAGAATATAGTCAGACATTTTTGCACCTCCTTACAGACTGTCGATGTAGGAGCAGGCTGCAAGAGCGGATACTGCGCCGTCTGCTGTTGCTGTGGTGATCTGGCGGATCTTTTTCTGTCTTGCATCACCCGCGCAGAAAACGCCGGGGGTGGATGTGCGGCAGTCCTCGCAGGAGTCGAAGTAGCCCCACTGATCAAGAGCCGCAACAGAGGCAAAATCGCCGTTGTCGGGAGCAAGACCGATGGCGATAAACACGCCGTCAACAGAGAGAGCAGATTCCTCGCCTTCAGCATTTTTCAGCTTAAGACCTGTGAGAAGTCCGTTTTCGGAAATAAATCCGGAAACTGTGGTGCCTGTAATATACTTAACGTTTGACTTTTTCTTGAGAGTCTCAAGAAGGCCTGCTTCGCCTGTGAAGTAGTCAAGGTTCTGAACGAGAGTAACCTCGCTTGCAGTATCGGAAAGGAGAACAGCCTCCTGCAAAGCGGAGTTTCCGCCGCCGATGACCGCAACGCGCTGACCCTTGTAGAAAGCGCCGTCGCAAACTGCGCAGAAGGAGATGCCGTTGCCAACAAGCTCAGCCTCGCCCTCAACGCCAAGCATTCTGTGATTAGCACCTGTGGCAAGGATAACAGCCTTGGCTGTATATTCATCGCCCTCTTTAGTCTTAACGGTTTTAGTGTCACCGTTATCAATAATTTCGCAAACAGTGCCGAGATCGATCTCAGCGCCCATCTCAAGAGCCTGCTCTACCATAAGGTCGGCAAGCTCGTTTCCGCCGATCTCCTTGAATGCAGGGTAGTTTTCGATCTTGGGCGAGAAGGTGATCTGACCGCCGAAGGTGCTCTTCTCGATAATGAGAACGGACTTTTCAGCTCTTCTTGCATAAACAGCAGCAGTAAGTCCCGCAGGACCTGCGCCAACAATAATAATATCGTGCATAGTATATATTTCCTTTTGTTGATATATGGTAGTATTATACCACCACTTAGATAAAAATACAATATCAATGTAATTTTTTACCTTTTAAAGTGACACATTGAACATAAATACGATATATATTGAATTGTTTTTTCTTGTGTGATATAATAATTTCAGTAAAAATTGAGGAGAAATTGCAAAATGTTTGCTATTATCACAGAAAAGATAAAGGAATCAAAAGCGGTATTTTTTATAACTATCCTACCCCTTTTGTATTTCTGGGGCTTTCTCGGTTATAAGCTGTTTCTTATTTCCATCGGTATTCCCGTTATTCCCACGGATGTATATTCCAAAATAGATATTCTTCTTTCGGGAATATATACCTTTTGCATAGGACTGGTTTGTCCGCTCGTGCTTTTTGCTCTTTGTAACTTTACCACTAAAAAGAAGCGTGAAGCCTTTGGAAGAATATCGTATTACTTTGTGTCAGGGGTTATTTCCGTTTATTGCTTTTATTTTATAGGATCCCGTCTGATTTCTACTGCGTTAAATTCAGTTGATAAGGACCGCAGAATATGGATGATCGTTCTTTTTATCTTTTTTGTGGTGCTTGTTGTCGCAATGACCTTCCTTTTTGATTTTATCAGAAATAAGTTTTACAGTGAAGAAAAAAACGGATTGCGCAGTCTTACGTTGATACTTGTTGCCGTTCTGTTCTTGTGGTTTACCGTTGTAGGTGTTTTGCTCCACGGATTCAACGGAGACTACATATTGGCCGGTATGCCCCCGGAAGAGATCTCCGTAGTACAAAAGGGCTCTATCGGATTTATTTATACCGATGATAAAATATGTGATTCCAGCGTTCTTTGCGAAAACGGGAAATATGAAACGGGAGGATTTCTCCTCAGCGTTCAGAACGGAATGTATTATTTTTCTCCCGGAATCTTTGTAAGTGAGACCTTGCCCGATACCAGGCTTTGTATAATTCCCGAGGACGGAGTAGACCATTTCAGAATTCATACCTATGACTGATAAAAAGGATGTTGCGGTATACTGCAACATCCTTTTTCGTTATTGTTTCGCTAAACCAATACAATAAAAATACATTTCCGCTAAAGCGGAAATGTACCTTAACGTTCCCGAAGGGAACACATCACTTCCCGAAGGGATACATCACAGTGCTAAGCACTACATCACTTGCCCGCAGGGCAAACTTCACTTAAAAAAGCACCCCGAAGGGTGCTTTTTTATATTAGTTCTGAGAATCAATAAACTCTCTAACGCCTGCGATCTCTGCGTACTTCTTGTCGCCTACGAGAAGTGTAGGTGCCTGACGAAGTCCGATCTCGCGAGCGAGGTCCTCGTTTTCTTCAACGAAAAGCTTGTTGTATGCGATTCCTGCCTTATCAAGCATGGATGCTGCACCCTTGCACTTGGGGCAAGTCTTTGTTGTGAAGAGAATAGGTGTTGCATCGATCTCAACGGGTGCCTCTGCAGCTGCGGGAGCCTCTGCGGGGCAGCACTCTCTCTTGAGAACGCTTGTCTCGGGATTGTATGTTACGCGGTCCTTGAATTCCTGGCTCTTACCGTCGTTCCAGTTCTGAACGGGGCGGTAGTAGCCTGTGATTCTGGAGTAAACCTCAGTCTTAGCTCCACACTCAGGGCACTCGTAAACCTCGCCTGCGAGGTAGCCGTGGTTCTTACATACGGAGTATGTGGGAGAAAGTGTGTAGTAGGGGAGCTTGTAGTTCTCTGCGATCTTGCGAACAAGATTTGCAGCGCTCTTCCAGGAGGGCATCTTCTCACCGAGGAATGCGTGGAATACAGTACCGGATGTGTATCTTGTCTGGAGCTCGTCCTGAATATCGAGAGCTGTGAAGATATCGTCTGTATAGCCAACGGGGAGGTGAGAGGAGTTGGTGTAGTAAGGTGTTGCGCCCTCGTGAGCTGTGATGATGTCGTTGAAGCGCTTCTTATCGTGCTTTGCAAGACGGAAGCTTGTAGACTCTGCAGGTGTTGCCTCGAGGTTGTAGAGGTCGCCGTACTGCTCCTGATAGTCGGAGAGGCGGTTTCTCATATGGTCGAGAACCTCCTGAGTGAACTTCTGTGCTTCCTCGTTTGTGAGATCCTTCTTGATCCACTTAGCGTTGAGACAAGCCTCGTTCATACCAACAAGTCCGATTGTGGAGAAGTGGTTAGCGAATGTGCCGAGGTAACGCTTTGTGTAAGGATAGAGACCCTCTTCAAGAAGCTTTGTAACTACCTGACGCTTGATCTTGAGGCTTCGAGCAGAGATGTCCATGATGCGGTCAAGTCTCTTGTAGAAGTCTGCCTCGTTTTCAGCAAGGTATGCGATACGGGGCATATTTACAGTAACTACGCCGATAGAACCTGTGGACTCACCGGAACCGAAGAAGCCGCCGAACTTCTTGCGAAGCTCTCTGAGGTCAAGACGGAGACGGCAGCACATGGAACGAACGTCGCTGGGCTCCATATCGGAGTTGATGTAGTTGGAGAAGTAGGGAGTACCGTACTTGGATGTCATCTCGAAGAGAAGCTTGTTGTTCTCAGTTTCAGACCAGTCGAAGTTGGAAGTAATAGAATATGTGGGGATAGGATACTGGAAGCCACGGCCGTTAGCGTCACCCTCGATCATGATCTCGATGAAGGCACGGTTAACCATGTCCATTTCAGCCTTACAATCCTTGTACTTGAAGTCCATCTCCTTGCGGCCTACGATACAGTTCATTTCTGCAAGGTCAGCGGGAACGACCCAGTCAAGAGTGATGTTGGAGAAGGGAGCCTGTGTACCCCAACGGGAGGGAGTGTTTACACCGTAGATAAAGCTCTCGATGCACTTCTTAACCTGCTCGTAGGAAAGGTTATCAACCTTAACGAAGGGAGCGAGGTATGTATCGAAGGAGGAGAAAGCCTGTGCGCCTGCCCATTCGTTCTGCATGATACCGAGGAAGTTAACCATCTGGTTGCAGAGAGTTGCGAGGTGGCTTGCGGGAGCGGAAGTGATCTTTCCGGGGACACCGCCGAGACCCTCCTGAATAAGCTGCTTGAGAGACCAACCTGCACAGTAGCCTGTGAGCATGGAAAGGTCGTGGAGGTGGATATCTGCATTTCTGTGAGCGTTTGCGATCTCATCGTCGTAGATCTCAGAAAGCCAGTAGTTTGCAGTGATAGCACCGGAGTTGGAAAGGATAAGACCGCCAACAGAGTATGTAACTGTGGAGTTCTCCTTTACACGCCAGTCGTTGATCTTAACGTAGTTGTCAACAAGCTCCTTGTAGTCAAGGGTTGTGTTTTCGATGTTACGAACCTTTTCTCTCTGGCGACGGTAGATGATGTATGCCTTAGCAACGTCATCGTAGCCTGCCTGTACGAGAACAGACTCAACGGAGTCCTGGATGTCCTCAACGGAAATGAGGTTTTCCTTTATCTTGGACTCGAAGTTTGCAGTAACCTTAAGGGCGAGAAAATCAATAACGGAGGGCACGAAATTCTTGTCCTGCGCCTCAAACGCCATTGTGATTGCCTGTGTGATCTTTGAAAGGTCGAAATCTGTGACCTTACCGTCTCTTTTCAGAACCTGATACATAGTTGTTTCTCCTGTCTTTAAGTAGTAATTATTTTTTTCGAAGCAAACGTATTATACACTATATATTGTGTTTAGTCAAGGGAATGCAACAAGATATATTTCAAACAGGGCAGAATCGGCACAATTAACAAAGTTTGGACCTTTGTTTTGGTTAAAAATTTACGATATGCAGCATATATAGGTGCAAGAATGAAACAAACCACAATATATAGTGGTTAAAGCTTCTGCGAACGCCTAAAAAGCGCCAAAACCCCTGTGTCTCAGGGGATGTTAAAAAATGGCAAAAATTTCACCACTATATGTAGTGCTAAAAAGCGCATTTTGTGCTTTTTCCATGCGATTTTTTCTTTAAATTCGGGTTTGTCGATGTGAACTATAAATGATTTCGTAGGGGCCGATGCTGGTAGGAATGTTCCATTCCTACGATCGGCCCGTTACAGACGTAACAATTCGCTGTGAATATCGTTTCGTTCTCGTGCAGATGGGCGGGCTGATGTGGGCATCAGCCCCTACGAAACACCAATATC
>JAZUAR010000084.1:0-5432 GCA_045638055.1 Candidatus Avispirillum sp. | reverse complement strand
CATGGCTACGATCCGACTTGATCCAGGGCAATATCGCAACCATCAACTATGATAAGTGTACGGGATGCGGTATGTGCTTCTCTGTATGCCCCGAGGGTGTAATCTGGCGCTCAGACATTGTGGGAGCCGACGGACTCATCTTCACAAAGGGCGATAAGAAAATATAAGAAAAAGGACTGTTGTTATTTGCAACAGTCCTTTTGTATTTAAATGATGATTGAAATTTTGGAAGCTATGTGGTATAATAAATCAAATTCAATGAAACTGACCCCTTTCAGATTTACTGAAAGTTAACTGGCTAATCTTCTGTAATGCTATTATGAGGATTGCCCTTTGAGGTTTATAGCGATAGGTCGCCCTATGGTCAGTTACGTGCTTTCGTTGAATTTCATTCATCAAGGAGGCAAGAAATATCTTTCCATAGAGAATATGGCAAGGATAAATAATCAATTTATGGACTTAAATAGGGAAACTGCGATGCGGCTTTGGAATAAGTCCTTTGGCAAAGAGACGAAGGTGGAGGATTTCGCCGGAAGAATAATGGCCAAGGGTGCTTATAATGACCGCAAAAGTGAATTTGGATGGAATGTAGACCACATTCTTCCTCAAAGCAGAGGCGGCGCAACTGCCGACTATAATCTTGTTTGTTGTAATATCAAAACAAATGATGAAAAGGCAGACAAATTTCCGTGCTTTTCTGCAAATGGCAAGGCTTTTGAAATTATTAAGGTGCAAAAGCACTACGAAATAAGATCAAGAGATGATGAATCACGCAAAGCGATAAATTATTATGATTCTGCAGACGGAATCAGATTTTTCAATGCTTTAAGACGAATTCAAGGGAAAGTTCGTTTTGTTGGAACGGTTTTTATTAAACTTACCGGCTTGGTAAATACGGCAGTTATTGATTTTATCGACTGTTTGCTGGAAAAAGAGTATATCTCTGTCGAAGGCGATTGCTCACAAGATGATGAAATAATTGTTGTAGCACGAAATAATTATATGCCTTTAAAATCAGATGTTTCAGAGCTGCTCGATAAATGTGTTTTGCTTAATACGTATCTTTCAGCATATTTTGAACCCTTGGAATATATTGAATCATTCAGTATATATTTCAGAGTTGACGACTTCGATGATAATTTTTCAATGTATAAAGAATTGGATAATATAAACTCTGATTCTATATTGAATGAAGAAACTCAGAACAGTTTGTTTGTAAACGAAAATGTTCTCAAAAATACTGAAGCAGGTCACAAAGCATCTCGTCACACAAGCTCAGAGTATGCTGAGTATAATTTTGTATTTACAGAACTTTCTGAAAATTTAAAAGAGGAGGCAACGGGAAGATAACAGCTCTTTGCCTCTGGATGAAATAAAAAAGGAGAACGATGGGCGACAATCGTTCTCCTTTTTATATAAAGAAAGGCTGCTGCAAAAATTGCAACAGCCTTTTTTCTTATTAGTCGATAACCTCGATTACGGAGTTGTCTGCGATGTCTGCAGTCTTAACGAAGAACTTGTCTGTCTTCATAAGAGAGTCGTACTCGCCGCAAACCTCAACGCCGTTGATCTTTACAGTACGCTTAGCATTGCCTGCGTTTGTGTACTTAACAGTAATGGGGTGGCCCTTTACTGTGATATCGAGTGTTGCGCCTGTTGTGGGCATTGTAGCGGGCATCTGGAGGCAAAGTCCGTCGAGAGTGGGCATAATACCGAAGCCAAACTTGATAAGGCTCTTGATAAGAACTGTACCGCTTCCTGTGTACCAGTCACCCATGGAGTCGCCTTCCATCTCGTACTCCTCGCTGGAGCAGTAGGAGTTGGGCATTGCGAAGGATGTCATTGTGCAGTTCTCATGGGAGATAACAGCAGACTTTTCCATTTCTGTCCAAGCCTTTGCAGACTCACCGAGAGAGAAGAGAGCCATGATTGCGAACATAGATGCATGAACATATGCTGCATTGTTCTCATATGTACCGTCTGTGATGCCTGCGATTCTACCTGCCTCAAACTTGAGGGAAGGGGGGAATGCAACGTCGAATGTCTTGATACCGTAGATGGAATCAACAGCGGCGAAGTTCTCGAGAACTTCCTTTGCGAGGGTAGGATCGTTGTTGATCATACCGGAAAGCACCCAGAAGGAGTTTGCAGTTGTACTTCTTCTTGCAACGCCGTCTGCATCGTTCCAGGAGCCGAGCTTATAAGAGATCTTATCGCCCCATCCGTGGATGATTCTGCGCTCGCCCTTTTCGTTAACGTCGATAGCATACTTGAAGAGACCCTCTTCGAGCTCCTTTGCAGTCTTTGCATAAAGCTCGAGCTTTTCAGTATACTTACCGAGTCTTGTAAGAAGCTCTGTCATCTCGCGGAGGTTCTGATAAAGCTGGAGGGAAGCCATAACGGTAACACCGCTACCGAATCTCTTGTTCTTGTCAAGGGGCTTGCCGAGACCGTCGATAGCATCGTTCCAGTCACCTGTGAGAGCTCTGAGGCAGTTTGTGTTGTATTCACGGTCAAGATTTCTGATAAGGAAGTCCATGATCTTGACCATATGATCGAGAACGCTGTCACGGATGTCGCTCTTTCTTTCAATCCATGTGTTCTCCTCGTTTGCTACGTAGTAGGAGCACTCCTCGTCAAGGATGGAGTAGTCGTCTGTGTAGCAGAGATATGTATAGATTGTAGAGATAACCCAAACACCCTGGTCGATATACATACGGAGGTCCATATCGGGAATCATATCAGGTGTTGCGGGGAGAGAGAACTGTCTGGGAGGTCTGCCGTCCTCAAGGATATAGTTGAGGGCAGTGATGATCTTTGCGCGGCTTTCCTTTGTATGCCAGATGAGAGAGGACTCAAGCTGCTGGAATACGTCGCGGATACCGATGTGAGGACCTGCATAGTTCTTACCGAGAGCGCAGAAGCTAACCTGCTTCTGAACGTTACGGATGAAGCGGTTGAGAACCTTTGCACGGATAGAGCCGTTCCAATCGGAGAAGTTAACAACCATCTTGTCAAACTCATGAAGCTCCTTTTCCTCAGCAGCTGCAAGTGCTTCGTCAATTGCACAAATATCGATGGGAGCGTCTACTGCAGCCTCAGCCTCTGCACGGTTGTGATAGTAGGAAAGATCATACTCACGGCGGATAGCCTCACCTGCGGGAAGATCGTAGTGAACGATGTCTGCCGCCATGGGGATATCTGTTGTGTTTGCCTTTGTATGCTCCTTCTTGAACTCACCTGCGCGGAGTGCCTCAGCATTTGTAAGACCGCGGCCCTTAGCGCCAAGGAAGTCAGACTTTGCAACTGTATGATACTCTTCTGTTATGAAGTCAGAGTCATCCTTGATATTGATAACGAGAGAATCGTCGTAGCTGCGAAGCATGTAGGAGCCGGAGGGATACTTTGTACCGTACTTTGTCATTCTGTCCCAGAATGCTTCAACCTCAGCAAAGCGGAGGATAGCCTCGATGGAGGATGCCATGTAGAAGGGAACAGTCTCCTCTGTCTTGTTGATAGCAACGTAGGAGAAGTGGATGTGCTTGTCAGCACTAACGTGGAGACGTACTGCAAATGTTACGTTATCTGTATCAGCGATGTAGTATGCACATCTGTAGGAATATACAACGTATCTCGAAACCTCAAGGGGCTCGAAAAGCTGACGGTTTGAGCCGAGAACGGAAACAGGGAAGAACTCGCCGTTATCAAGGGGAATACCTGCAAAAAATCCGATGGAGGGATCCTCTGCAAAGTTTACAGTCTTGAAAATGGAGAAGGTAGACTCGCAGGCATCAATATAGCCGGAGCTCTTTGCCCATACAACAAGTCCGTCTGCATCGTAAGGATAGCGGCTCTCGCCCTTTTCTCTTTCGCAGCAGAGAATATCGTTTTCGTTGAGATAGAAAGAGTTCTGAGGGAGCTTTTTGTCGGGATCGGGATTAGCCTTGAGCTCTTCGATCTGACAAAGAAGATCTTTGATTTTTTCGTAAAGAGTCATCTTTTGATTCCTTTCGGTATTTATTATTACTTAATTCTAACATATTTCTTCTGTCTCTTCAAGTCAACTCTTGATTTTTTCGGAAAAATTATGTAATATTATTTTATAAATAACTGACAGAAAGCTTATAGAAAAATGAAGAAAATTTTGACGGCAACACAGATGAAGGAATGTGACCATTCCACCATAGCAATGGGAACTCCGTCTGCTGTTCTTATGGAGAGAGCCGCAAGGGCAGTATTCAATGCAGTTAAGAGCAGATATGACCTTTCAAACACTCTCGTTGTGTGCGGAAGCGGCAATAACGGCGGAGACGGACTTCTCGTGGCCCTCGATCTTTATGCAGCAGGATATTCCTGCGATATATGGTACGTTGGCGAGGACCATGCAATGACAGAGGAAACAGAGCGCAGATATAATGAAGCACTTGATGCTTGTATCTGCTTTGTTTCTGAGCCTGTAATGAGTGAATACTCCCTTATTATCGACGCCGTATTCGGAACAGGGCTTTCCTTTGCACCCGAGGGAAAGGCTCGAGAGGCAATTATTGCAATGAACCGAGCTACGGCTCCCGTGGTTTCAGTAGACATCCCCTCGGGAATCTCAGCAGACAGCGGCGAGGCTATGGACGTATACGTAATTGCCGATATGACAGTTACTATGGAGGCCTATAAAAGAGGTCATACAAAGAATGCGGGTGTTGATGCATCGGGCAAGATCATTTGTGCCGATCTTCAGATCGATACGTCCTTTGCAACTGTTACCGACGGAATTATGCCTTGCGCAATAGAAGAAAAGGATCTTTCCCTTATTCCCAGAAGAAAAAGAGACGCAAACAAGGGCACCTTCGGCAGAGTTCTCGTTATTGCGGGAAGCAAGGGTATGTGCGGCGCGGCTTTCCTTTCCGCGGCGGCAGCATATAAGAGCGGTGCGGGTATCGTTGAGATATTTACTCACGAATCAAACAGAGTCATTCTCCAGACACTTCTCCCCGAAGCAATAGTTACAACGTACGATTCAATCATCCACGATGCGGATAATCTCAGATATGCTATCGAGCAGGCAACGGTTATCGTTATCGGACCGGGAATCGGCAAGGATTATAATGCAAGAGTCCTTGTAAGAGAGACATACGATCTTTCCGATGCGCCTATCATTATTGATGCCGATGCACTTAACGTAACTGCTATGGAGGGACTTGATTTCCCCACAGACGTTCCCGTTATCATAACCCCTCATCCCGGCGAGCTTTCTAGGCTTACTGGCAAGAGCATAAAGGCCCTTGCAAACGATACCTGGAAAAGTGCTATGGAATATGCGCGTGATATGGATATCATATGTGTTTCCAAGTTTGCAAGAACTATAATTACAAACGGTGAAAACATATTTATCAATATGACGGGGGGACCCTCCCTTGCTAAGGGTGGCAGCGGTG
>JAZUAR010000083.1:0-1637 GCA_045638055.1 Candidatus Avispirillum sp. | reverse complement strand
TTCAGCTATCCGCGAGATCCTGCCTTCGGCACCATCCTAAGGGATGGTTCGACTTCGTAAAACACCGCACTGTGGTGTTTTACTTCGCTCAGGATGACGCGCGGAGGGGATGTTCGCCAAAATTCAAATTCCCCGATAAATACGAATTTAACGCTAAATATTAAAAGAGCTGTTGCATTGCAACAGCTCTTTTTTAAAGTATCTTTTCCATTCCGATCTTCTGCACGGAGAGGCCCATTCGGCGGTAAAACTCCATTGCGGAATCGTTCAGCGCCCACACGTTCAGGGTGACGTTATAGCAGCCCTCACCTTTTGCATATTCCACAGCATATCGATAAAGGGCGGAGCCTATATGCTGTCCTCTTGCGCTTTCGTCAACACAAAGGTCGTCGATATAAAGAGTCTTTATATCTGTGAGGATATTTGAATTCTTTTCCTCTTTTATGATGCAAAAGCAGTAGCCCTTGACGGTGTCCGCGTCGTCTGTGTATACGAAAACGGGGCGGCTCTCGTCTGAAAGAAGGAGGGAAAGCTCATCTGCCGTGTACTTCACAGCCCCTGTGCGAAAAATATCGGGGCGCCCCTTGTGATGCACCTCAAGCACCTGAGAAAGCAGTGCGAGGAGGGCGGGAATATCTTTTTTAGTTGCTTTTCTGATAGTCATGACCGTTACCATTTTTTCTTTTTTTGAAATTGTATCATATTTCCGTTTCCGATTCAAGGCGCAAATGTTAAAATTAACAGTAGTCTATTGCCTGTCGCTTCATTGACAATCGTAGCATTATATGTTAGTATATAGCATATATAAGCACGGAGGTACCGTATGATAGCTCTGCCTATAATTCTTGTTATTATAACCCTTATAGGGGTTAAGTTTTCCGGCTTCCATAAGGACTACGCAGGTCTTTCTCAGACAACTGCCGTCAAGGGATTTTTTGCCGTTGTTATCGTAATGAGCCATATGATGGGCTACGTTGCCCTGACTCATCCCACAGATGAGCTTTACAGAAATATCATCAACCATATAGGTCAGCTTATGGTTGCGCTTTTCTTCTTCTATTCCGGCTACGGCGTTGTTTATTCATATAACAAAAAGGGCGATTATTACGACGGATTTCTCAAAAACCGCCTTCTGAAGGTGCTGGTTCATTTTGACGCTGCAGTACTGCTCTTTGCCATTATGAATCTTATCCTTTCCATCGATTTTGATAAGACTCAGTACCTGACCTGCTGGATAGGCTGGGGCAGCATCGGAAACTCCAACTGGTTTATTTTCGATACCCTTATCTTCTACGTTATCGCATTTATCGCAATGACGATCAATGAGAAAACAAAAACGGGAAACGTGATCTTTGCATCCGTTATATCTGTTCTTTGTCTTTTCTTCTGGGCGATCATGGCTATTCTTTACGGAAAGAATGCAACGTGGTGGTACGATACCATTCTTTGCTTCCCTGCGGGAATCTGGTATGCGGTGCTCAAGGATAAGATAGATGCCGTTGCGAAAAAGTGGTATTTCTATATTCCTATCCTCGGTGTCCTTGTTCTGGCATTTGCATTCCTCTATGCCCGCCGATTCTACGTGGAATATTTCACTATCCTTGCCCCTGTGTTCTGTCTCCTTCTCACATGGGTGA
>JAZUAR010000082.1:0-3336 GCA_045638055.1 Candidatus Avispirillum sp. | reverse complement strand
ATATCGTCAAGCGCACACAGCTCGTCTCCTCCGCATGCCACGTATACGGGAATATACGTTCTTATCTGCTTCATTATTCGGTTTCCAAAGGTTATATGGAAATGATCTATCAGATATTTGTCAAGCTCTTCAAGTCGCATGATATTTCTTCTGCTTGCCTCAAATTCCTTTATCGCCTTATCCACAAGCTCTACGAACTGCTTTGACGATATAGGCTTCTTCTCTACGTGAGGCGCGGCAAATCTTTCACTCTTTGCGTCAAGATTAAGTATCATCGCTCTGTCATATACCTTATCCGATATTGCAAAGGTCGAGTCGTCGTTATTTGCCGTTCCTATAAACCACATATTCTCGGGAAGCTTGATTCTTCCGTCCTTGAACTGCTTCGGGTCGCTCTCCCACTTGTCAGATACTACGTCTATGTATCTCTCATTGGGATCGGGCAACTCAAGCAAAGACAGAAATTCAGCAAAATAATACTCTACTCTTGCGATGTTCATCTCGTCAAGAACCGTTATATACATATCCTTGCTGTAATTTGCCTCGTACATCTTTTCAAGCAGAAGAGTTTCGTTAAATCTCTTGGTAAACTCATTATAATATCCTACAAGGTCGGTTCTTTCCTTCCACATAGGCTGTACAGGTATTACCGTTGAGCTATTATCTATAAACGAGCCGAATGCGTGTGCCAGTGAGGTTTTACCCGTTCCCGACATACCTTGAAGTATTACCAGCTTGGATACTGCAAGTCCTGCTACGAATCGTCTTATATCGTCTATATCATAATACAGCTTCAGCTTGCTTGCGGCGTAGTTTCTGAAATCCTCGCAAAAGCTTTCCAGATCTACTCCCTTTTCATAGCTTTGATGTCCGTATCTTGTGCTGTTCCTGTCGATCTCGCTTAACATGCAAAATCTCTCGCCATTCTCCTCGTCTTTGGAATCATCGTTTTCGAGCGCGCCTTGTCCATCTGCTCCAAGTACCGAAAAATTCACGGTTGTATCAGAAGTATCTTCCGACTCCTTGTTTTTTCCAAACAACATCACAGCCAGCAGTATACCCAGCAAAACAGGTATGAGAATAAGGAATATTATAATTATATATAGTGTTTCGGCACGGATCATACCGTCAAACGATATTCCGCCCTCGCGTTCAAAAAATTCGGAAACGGACAACACCAAGATCACGCCCATTACTAAAGTTAAGATCAGTAAGGTGATCCATTTTTTTCGATTTTTATTCATTTTACTCATATTCTTTCTTTAAGGCGATTATTTTTTCTTACTTAGCCCCTTGAGTGATTGATAGCTTAAAAGCTTCTTGCGTATGCTCTTTTTAACCTTGCCCCAGCGTTCATCATAGAATTTGACAAACGCCTCGAGCTCTTTTTCGAGCTCGTCGAAGCTCTCCTTATCCACAAATTCATCGGCAGCAAAGCTCTCGCCCTTCTCCACTCTCAATGCCTTTATCCTTGCTTCAGAGACTCGCTTTTCTTCAAGCAACACGTCATAATTCTTTGTAAGATTTTCTATTTCTGTGTGCGCGGTTTCAAGCTGATAATTTTTCTCTGCCAGTGCGTCGTGCAGATGAGCCTCTTTTTCTCTCATCTTGTCTCTTGCTTCCTCAAGATGCTTGTTGAAGGTCTTTTCAAGCTCTGCCATTTCCTGCTCGTGCTTTAGGATGTTTTCGTGTATGCGCTCGTTGCATTCCTCTCTCAGCTCATCCATCTGCTGCTTGTGTACGCTCTCGCTCTGTTCGATGATCTTACGAAGCTCGGCTTCATCTTCCTTCATTTGCTTGATCTGGGAATTGAGCCTTTCCTCATTCTCCTTCATATCCGCAACTCGATTTCTAAGGCTCTCGATCTGTCTGTTATCGGACTCCAATAGCTTGACGTGCTTTTCAAGATTGAAAATGTACTCCTCGGGGGAGATCTCCATATTGTTCAATCTTCGTCTCAAAGCCTCAAGCTGTTCCTCTTTGAGCTTTATCTGTTCGGTCTTTCGGCGTTCTTCCTCAGCACTATAATTATTTTTCAGCTTTTCATTTAATCCAAGACCGTATTCGTACGTCAAAAACGACAGAAGCGCTCCCGCCTCGGATAACTCGTCGGCCAACACGTCGGCAAAGGGTGCCAATTCTATTTTCTTGGTCTCATAGGTGTATCCGGGCTTATCGTATGCAATTATGAAATCGTAAAGAGCCACCGCACCCTTGAAGTTGTTATCCATCTTCAAAACGTTGGTCTTTGTGATTGGAGGCTTTAATTTAGCCGCCTTGCCTGCAATCTCCATGAGGGGAGTAGCAAGGAATGCCATTACAGTCTTTAAAATAAGGTCAATTCTGTCGATAACCTCCTTGGCAGGATTGCTCTCGCGAAGATATTTGTCGTCGCTTATCTCCTCATGGAGGTCTACTCGGTAGGATATCTTTCTACCCGCTGTGGTTATCTCCTTGTTTAGCCTTAAAACACCGTCATACTTGTTGGAGATCTCAAGTATCTTGTCGTAACGTATCGAGATAAAATCTCTGAGATAGCAAAGCAGCATATACAAAAATCTGTTTTCGTATACCGCGTAATCGTTAAGTCTCTCAACACTGTAAAGCTGGTCGGGAATAAAATCCTTTCCCGTTTGCTCTTTGGTAATAAGATTGCTATGCTTTGCCAAATGCTGGACGGAGTCTTTAGAGACGTGCTTCACCTTTTCGATCGGAACGACCTCTCCGTTGGAATATATAAACTGTCTTTCCTCTTTGATCGCCTTTTCGATAAAAACAAGTCCCGTTTCAATAGCAACGATCCAGTCCTCGTCCACCAAACAGGTGGTTCTCGTTATCGTTATCTCGTCATTTTCCGCGCCGGATTGAGAAAATGCCCTACGCAAGGCCGAGCAATCTCTGTTCTCTACCGTAAGCGTTCTATATGTACGCAACGCGCGATAATAAACGTCCAAATGATTCATAATAATCTCCATTTCGCCGCCGTCGGCGGCACAAGCATGATCGATGAAATTTTGCTTCTCGGCAAAACTCCTGCGCCAATATTCTCGCTTACGTTTCGCACAGCAAGGATCTCGGCACTCAAATTTATTTATACTTTATGCATTTCTCTGCAATCTGTGGATATGCTCCTTGCAAAGAGGCATTCTGTCAACTCCGAAAAGCTCGTCTATATAGTTGAGGAGGCCTTCCGCCGAGTTGCGCAGATATATGGGGTTCTGTGTCTCAAGCTTTCTGATGACCTTCTTCGAAAGTATATCGTCAAGCGCACACAGCTCGTCTCCTCCGCATGCCACGTATACGGGAATATACGTTCTTATCTGCTTCATTATTCGG
>JAZUAR010000081.1:0-2099 GCA_045638055.1 Candidatus Avispirillum sp. | reverse complement strand
TTCTCTTCAAGTTATCCTTTTATAAAGTTTTTTGCGGAGCTTTTTTTCAAAAAAGCGACCGTATCCCCTCCCCGACAAACCTGAATTTGAAGTTAAAGAATAAATAATAAAAAATGGCTATGGGAAAACCCATAGCCATTTCTTTTTAAAGTTTTTTGAAGGTGCGGAAACTTTTTACAAAAAAGTATCTGCGTCCCCTCTCCCGCTCATCACTCTCCGTCGAAGGAAACACCCTCCGCGGGTACGTATTCGTAGCAGGTTACCTCTACGTCCTTCAGCTTTCCGTTTCTGGAAACTGTGAAGATCAGCTTATCGCCTACCTTGCTTTCGCTGATGATCTCCTTTACGTCTGCAGAGGAATTGACCTCCATATCGTTAATAGCGGTGATTCTGTCGCCATACTCGAGGACCTTCTCGTTATAGCCCTCCTGAACGTTTGTAATATAAACGCCTGTTGCCTCGCTGCGGAAGTAATAATATGCTGTGAATGCATCTGTTACGTCAGTCAGGCTGATACCGATATGGACCTTGCCTGTTACGTAGCCGTGAGACTGAAGCTCCTCTGCAACGCTCACCGCCTCGTTTACGGGGATAGCAAAGCCGAGACCCTCGACCGTTACGTCTGTGGTTTTCGCGTTTACGATACCGATAAGCTCACCCTTTGTGTTGAAGAGGCCGCCGCAGGAGTTGCCGGGGTTTACCGCCGCATCGATCTGAATAAGAGTCATCTTGTTGTTCTGAACGCTGATCTCTCTGTTTGTTGAGGAAACGATACCGCTTGTAACTGTGCCGCCAAGCTCACCCAGGGGGTTGCCAACGGCGATCACCTGCTCGCCAACCTTTATCGTATCGCTGTTTCCCACAGTTGCCGCCATAAGCTCCTTGCCCTCGATCTTGATGAGCGCGATATCGGACTCGTTATCGCTTCCGATGATCTTTGCATCGTACTCATCTCCTGTGTTGAGGCGGATCTTGATGGCATCCGCAAGCTTTCCGCTGGCGGAATCGGTAATTACGTGGGCGTTTGTTATAATATAGCCGTCGTTGCTGATGATGACGCCGCTTCCCGCGCCCTCCTCAACGTACTGATAATGGCCGTACTGAGTCTTATTGAACTCTGTTGTGATCTCTACAACAGATGCGCTGACAACGGCGCACACGTCGCTGATATCATATGTGCCGACAAGCTTATCTGATGTAGACTCATTGTCCTCATCCTTGTCTGCCTTATCGATGACAAGCTCGCCCTTATCATCCTTATCCTTGTTGCCGCTTTCCTCAGCAGGGGCAAGGCCGCCGCCAACAAGGAGGGCGCCAAGCATACCGGATGCAAAGGAAAGAACGATAGCACCGATAAGAATAAACACAAGGGCCGCTGTTGAGAACGTACGGACGGTTTTTACCTTTTCCTTCTTCTCTGCCTTCTTTTCGGGTGCAGGTGCCGTCTGCGCCACAGGCTCGTGGATCCTGTCTGTGGAGTTTGCATCGGCATAGGGGGGAACGTATCTGTATTCTCCGCTCTGAGGCGCAGGAGCAGGCTCTGCAGACTCTTCTGCTGCAGGCTCCTCTGCCTTCTCCTCGGCAGGAGTTTCAGCTGCTGATTCCTCTGCCGCAGGGGCTGCTGCCTCCTCGGCTGCTTCTTTAACCTCCGCGCCCTCGAGCTCTTCGGGGGTGAGGTCTGTATTTTTATTTTCGTCCATCATTTTATCCTTTCGCCTATATACTTTTTCTTTTATGCCCTTATTATATTGTCCCAATGTGACAGTTTTTTGAACACAAAAGGAAAAGTGCTTGAAAAGAAGCTATATTTTTGATTATTCTCAAAAATATATCCTTTTAAACGTAAAGTCCGATTCCTATTGCAGAGTATATGCAAAGAAGGACTGCGGTTATAATAATTGCGGGGAGATTGACCGCTCCAAAGGTCTGCAAGGTCAGCACGATGCAGAGAAGAAGCACGACAACGCCGCAGATTATGCGCTTTTTCTTTTTCATTGTGATGAGCATTATAACGAATGGGGCAATGCTTATTGCCATAAATGCAAAGAGGAAAAGAGCGCTCTCCGAGGGGAGGATAGCGCCTATCATGCCCACAATGG
>JAZUAR010000080.1:0-15006 GCA_045638055.1 Candidatus Avispirillum sp. | reverse complement strand
CCAAAGCCATGTGCCGCGAATCACACGAAAATTACGTGCTTCGTGCTTCATTTTCCGTGTAGTCGTATCGGTTGATGCGGTAATCAATTCGTGTTCGCTTATGTCAAGAACACGGCATATGTCGGAAATCAGAGTAATATCGGGATAGGACACACCTCGCTCCCATTTACTCACCGCACCTTCGGTAACAAACAACATTTCCGCCAAATCTTTTTGTGAATAGTTTTTCTCGGTTCGTTTTAGTTTAATGTACGAGCCAAATGACTTTTTGTCGGTCATATCGGTTCACCTCCGCCCATCATTCTACGGCAACTAAAGATAATCGTCAATGGACTGTTAAGCCACCTCTTTTTTAATGCCAATAGCAACCTATTATTTAAAGTATACCATTTTTCTTTTCTGGATTCAACTCAAAGAAAAATCCGCCCGATTTTTCGGGCGGATAAGTTATTTCACTGTCCTTTAGAGCACGACTCATATGCGGATGCTCTTTTCTATTTAATGTTTTTCTTACTTTTCCGTTTGACAACGCCAAAGAATCTCAAAACCACCAGCAAAATACCAACCAGCGCGTAAAATTCTACCGGAATGCCGATGACCATCATAAGAATGCGAAGGAACGGGACACCGGAAAGGAGCCACATCAATCCACAAAAAACTACCATTAGGATCACAAAAGACGTTAAATTAACTAAAAAAGAAAGGGTATCTTTTTCCTTCACCTGAAAAGCGGAAGGCCACATCATTTTAATTAAACTCATTTTAAATCCTCACATCAAAATCTTGACTTTACTATATCACAGTTTTTTTAAAAAATCTACTCTTTTTTGTGCAAAAGACAATGAATAAGGTACATAAAATCCATGTGCGTTTCAATGAAATTGCGCAAAGCGCGATGAAATCCGAACAATGCTCGGATGAAATCTGCTTCGCAGATGAAATTAAATCCGTGCATCTCCCGACAAAGTCGGATTTCATCACGAAGTGATTTCATCGCACGGAAGTGGGATTTATCCCGAGCGAAGGACGGATTTAGTTGAAAAAAGCACTTGCTTTCGCAAGTGCTTTTTTCTGGTGGAGCCGGTGGGAGTCGAACCCACGTCCGAAAACCTCTTGATATAGCTTTCTCCGGGTGCAGTACGTCTACTTTTATTCCCCCGTGTCACTCCGACGGACAGGATTGACACGCAGGTATTCTTTTAGTGCATGACAGCTTCAAAGAATAAAAGGCTGTTCACGTTCGCCGCTGATTTTATGCCCGGGCAAGGTCGCGGCACTCACTTGCGCGGACAGGCCGCTCGTAGGCGGCGGTAGCTTATGCAGCTACGAGTGTGCTATTGTTAGCGTTTATTTTAGTTGGAGCTTATTTAAGTGTTTCTCCAAACACTACCCGCTTACCATACCTCAAAATCCCCGTCGAAACCATTACGGCCCCATAGGGTCAGTCATATTTCAGACTGTTTTTTGAGTATCTCTCGATCTCTCTGCCCGCGGCCTTCTTTGCATCAGCCTCGCGCTTATCATAAAGCTTTTTACCTCGGCAAAGACCTACCTCCATCTTTACCTTCGAGCCTGAGAAGTAAAGAGAGAGAGGAACCAAAGTAAAGCTATCACGGGATATAAGACCGAAGAGCTTATTGATCTCCTTTTTGTGCATAAGAAGCTTCTTAACACGCATGGGATCCTTATTATAGATATTTCCCTTCTCATAGGGGCTGACGTGAACGCCCATGGCAAATATCTCGCCGTTAATGATACGGCAATATGAATCCTTGAGATTGACCTTGCCCTCGCGAAGGCTCTTGACCTCGGTACGGAAAAGCTCGATGCCGGCTTCATAGGTCTCATCCACAAAATAATCGTGACGGGCTTTTTTATTCAGCGCAATTATTTTATGACCTGTTTTCTTTTCAGCCATGGTGTGTCTCCTTTCTGAGAAGTAGATGATAGTATAACATATAATAATAAAAAAATCAATAGGGAATTTTGTTGAATTCTGTTACAGCATATAACGTAGGGGAGCTGCTTGCCGCTCCCGTGAGCCAAACTATATTAACAGCGAAGCGATGCGTCTGTAGAGGGAGGAGCAAGCCCCTCCACTACGTCTTTTTATCCAATCAAATGAAATTCATAAAAACAAAGGGACAGAAAATCTGTCCCTTTTTATACATAAAATTCACTTAAAATGCTTTGCAGAAAAATATCACTCATCGTCCGAAAGGTTAGAATCATTCTCTTCCATAGGACATAAACGGAGTGCTACAAAATATAACACAAGTATGAATATTAACAACAACCAATTTGGCAGGTCTATTACATATGATTTTATAAGCAAAAAAACAATTGAAAAGATAACGGGAATTCCAATTTTTAATATAGCCGCCAATGCAGGATTTACTTTAAATTTTTCACCGCAATACGAGCACGTTTCCGTATAAGTTGAGCGATATCCAATTCCTCTGAAAAAACCTATACCATACTTCTTGCAATTGGGACATTTAGTATGCGTAAATATATCACTGAGCACCTTTATTTCTCCTTTGTTAAATACTATGTCTTTGGGCGTCTCTACTGTCTTTCTTACTTGAACATCATATTATCACAAAAAATTATTTTAGTCAACAGACGTCGTTTATCCATAGTATTATAAGCTATTGATTAGAAAGACAAGTACCTTCCTTGAGCAAAAACAACGTTCGGGAGAGCAAAAAATTATTTTTTTATGTTTTCACTAAAAAAAATATTCAAAAATAGTAATATTTATCTACAAGCAGTATTGATTTTACAAAAATTTAGTGGTAAAATGTTGTCGTATAAATGTGAAAGGAATGGACACTTATGGAATTTATTATCGACAGCGCCGATACCGCTGCCATCCGCAGATGTATCGAATTCTTCCCCGTTGCAGGCGTAACCACCAATCCTACTATTATCTCTAAAGAAAAAGCAGACTTTAAGGCACTCATTTCTGAGATCAGAAGCATTATCGGTCCCGACATGATGCTCCATATTCAGGCTACAAGCGACACAGCTGAGGACATCGTTGCTGAGGCTCGCGCTCTCAAGAAGATCGCAGGCGGCGATTTCTACATCAAGATCCCCGTTTCCGCTGAGGGTCTCAAGGCTATGCGTATCCTCAAGGGCGAGGGCATCAAGATCACTGCTACTGCTATCTTTACTCAGCAGCAGGCTCTTCTCGCAGCTCTCTCCGGTGCTGACTACGTTGCTCCCTATATCAACCGTCTCGACAACATCGTTTCCGACGGTGCTCACGTTGTAGAAGAGATCGTTGCTCTCTTCAAGGCTCACAACATCAACACTAAGGTTCTTGCAGCAAGCTTCAAGAACGTTGAGCAGGTACATAAGGTTGCTATGGTTGGCTGCCCTGCAGTTACAATCAATCCCGAGCTCTTCGATCAGCTCATTTACCATCCTCTTACTCTTTACGCAGTAGATGCATTCGCTGCTGACTGGGAAATGGTTTACGGCGATCAGAAGATCATCGATCTCCTTAAGTAAGCTAACTCAAAGCGGCACCCTCGGTGCCGCTTTTTGATTTTAAAAGAAAGAACAATATGAAAAAATTTATAATTGCATTAATCTCGTCGCTCCTTCTTTTCTGTCTTGCAGTTTGTGCTTTTGCAGAAAACAAGGAAGCTGACTATTCTGCCACGGAAATTTCAGCCGTGGGATTTGACTATCCTCAGTATATAAAGGATGGAAAGGAAAAGACCTACGCCGACACAGAGGGATTTGAAGGCTCCTCAATTACCCTTAAAAACAACGAGGGCATTACCCACCTTTACGTTATCTTTGATAAGATATACGGCGAATGGAAGCTTTCTGACGGCAAAAAAGCAGTAACCGTCGGCAAAAACGGATTTCTCCACGAGTATATTGACGTAGTTTCCCTTTTCGGAAACGCACCCCAAACTCTGACTCTTTCATTCGATAACGATGTCTACATTGTAGACGTTTACGGCTTTACAGAGGGTCAGCTCCCCGACTGGGTTCAAAGGTGGGAGGCTCCTCTCGAAAAAGCAGATATTCTTCTCCTCTCGTCTCATTCCGACGATGAGCAGCTTTTCTTTGCGGGTATTCTTCCCTACTATGCGGGAGAGAGAGACGTGGACGTACAGGTCGTTTATCTCATCAGCCACTTTGACACCCACGACCGTCCCCACGAGCAGTTGAACGGTCTCTGGACAGTTGGCGTTCGCAATTATCCCATAATCTCCGATTTTCCCGATCTTTATTCCGAGTCTCTTGACGGAGCGATCTCTGCCTTTAAGGCTAAGGGTTACACCTACGAGGATTTCACCGCATATATCGTTGAAAACATCCGTCGATTCAAGCCTCAGGTGCTTATAACTCACGATATTGAGGGGGAATACGGACACGGAACTCACATATACTGCACAGACGTTGTTATGAACACTCTTCCCTCCACAGCTGATTCATCCTTCTATCCCGAAAGTGCTAAAAAATGGGGTACCTGGGACGTTCCTAAAACTTACTTGCATCTCTATGGTGAGAATCAGATAACCATGGATTGGGACACTCCCCTTTCCGCCTTTGACGGAAAGACTGCCTTTGAGATGACAGTTGAGGGCTTTGAATGTCACAAGTCTCAGCACTGGACATGGTTCTATGATTGGATATACGGCACAGACAGAAGACCCGTTACAAAGGCTTCTGACATTAAGGACTATTCCCCCTGTCTTTACGGCCTTTACAGAACTACTGTGGGAGCGGACGTAAAGGGCGGCGATTTCCTTGAAAACATTACTCCCTACAAGGATCAGATTCCTCCCGAAACCACTCCTCCCGAAACTGAGCCCGCGACTGTAGACACTACCGCACCCAAAACTGAGGCAGTTAAGAAGGAGAAAAACAAGGAAAATCCTGTTACCCCTCTTATGTTTATCGCGATTCTTATTACCGTTGAACTTATTATAATTATTATTTATCTCGGAATAAGCAACAGTAGAACAAAACGCAAGCTTAAAAGCTACAAAAATATGAGAAGATAAATAAAAAATCCCTTGAAGCTGACTTCAAGGGATTTTCTTTTTAGTTAGTATTTCTGATCTTTACCCAGAGCTCCTCATAGTAAGCAAGGATCTCGGGATCGAGGTCGTGGAACCACTGAGTTTTGGGCATATCCTCTTCCTCAGGATAGAGGATCTCATCGCCGTAGAACTCATAGCGATCGTTATTTACTACCGCTGTATTGGGAGATGCATAGCAGATATATTCAGCATTTGCAAGGGCTACCTCGGGCTCCATAAGGAAATTAAGGAACAGCATTGCCGCCTCATAATTCTGTGCATTTTTAGGAACACATACGGAGTCACAGAAGATGTTTACGCCCTCCTCGGGATATACAAACTCAAGGTCGGGGTTGTTTTCCTTCATAGTATAGAAGTCGCCTGCATAATAAGGTGCGCAGGCAGCATTACCGCCGCCAAGCTTATTAAAGACCTCATCCATTACGTATGCCTGAACAAGGGGCTTCTGCTCTATGAGAAGGTCTGCAGCCTTATCCCATTCAGCCTTATCTGTGCTGTTGAGATCCTGACCGAGCATGAACTGTGCAATTGCAAAGGCATCGCGGGGGTTCTTGAACATGAGAATATTATTATCAAGATCCTTATCCCAGAGGCACTCCCAGCTTGTGGGAGCCTCATCGATCAAAACAGAATCATAGATAAGCCCTACCATGCCGACGCTGTAAGGAATTGAATATTCATCGTTGGGGTCAAAATACAGACCGCGATACTTTTCATCGATGTACTTATAATTGGAAAGGGATGATACATCGATCTTTCTGAGCATATCCTCGCGGATAAGGCGCTCAACCATATAATCGGAGGGGATTATGATATCAAAATAGCTTGCTCCTGTTTTGAGCTTTGAGTACATCGTTTCATTATCGTCATAATAGGAGTACTCAACCTTAATTCCGGTGATCTCCTCGAAGGATCTTACTACGTCGTAGCTTCCTCCGGAGCCATCGGAAATATATTCTCCCCAGTTATATATCTTGAGAGTTGTGCCTTCAAGCTCCCTTGTATACTTCCCTTCAAGATCGTCCTCTGCAAAGAGTCTTCTGCTTCTTGAGGAAAGGATATATACGGATGAAAGCAAAACGATCACAAGAACTAAAGATACGATTCTTTTCATTGGATCAAACCTTACTTTAAGATTTTCTGCGCTTTTTGGGCGTTCTTTCCTTCTGTGTCTGCTTATCGGACGAAACGTTCATAATGAGAAGCAGAACGAGAATGAGCATCAGCGAGCACAGTGCATACATATCCGGCTTAACAAATTTCTTTGTCTTCGAATAGATGTATATAGGCAGGGTCACGTAGCCTCCGCTATTGAAGATACTGATGATAAAGTCATCAATTGAGAGGGTGAATGCCATGATAGCGCCCGATACGATTCCGGGAGTGATGGAAGGAAGAACAACCTTCATAAATGCCTGAAGAGGTGTGCTTCCAAGGTCCTGAGCTGCCTCGGAAAGGTGGGGGTCTGTCTGATTGAGCTTAGGCAGAACGTTCAGCACAACGTAAGGAAGGCAGAACGTTACGTGAGCCAGAAGCAAGGTGCCGAATCCGAAGGATTCCTTAGAGCCGAAGAATCTGCCCACAAAGGCAAAGAGAAGCATAAGAGATACGCCGATTACGATCTCAGGACTCATCATAGGAATATTCGTTACGGTGAGAACACTGTTCTTTATCCACTTGCGGCGCATATTAAAGATACCAACAGCGGCAACAGTGCCAAGCAGTGTTGCAATTACAGTAGTTGCAACTGCGAGAACAAGAGAATTCTTTAAAGCCTCCATAGCATCTGCATTATAGAAGAGCTCTTCATACCAATAAAGGGAAAATCCCTCAAAGGATGACGTGCTTGCAGAGGCATTGAAGGAGAAAAGAACCATTACGAGAAGAGGCAGATACATTATCACAAAGATAATGGTCATATAAATTCTTCCTAAGTGCTTCATATGATCATACCTCCGTCCTCACTGTCTGAAAAGCGGTTCATAACAACAATGCAGACAAGGATGATTACAAGAAGAACGATAGAAAGCATAGCGCCGACGTTGTATGTAGCAGTCTTCTGCATAAGCATTTCTATAACGTCACCGATAAGAGTAACGCTTGCGCCGCCCAGCTTCTGAGAAATATAGAAGGTACTTACAGAGGGCACGAATACCATTGTAAGACCGGAAATGATTCCGGGAAGGCTGAGAGGCAGAATGATTCTGAAGAATCTTGATACACCGTTTGAGCCGAGGTCGCTTGATGCCTCAAGCACTGCGGGATCGATCTTTGAAAGAACTGAAACGAGAGGAAGGACCATATAAGGGAAATAGTTATAAACAAGACCGAATATAACAGCCCCGGGTGTTCCCCACATCTGAAGCTTCTCAAATCCGAGAGATGCGAGAAGATTATTGATAACTCCGTTGTTCTCAATAAGGATAGAAATGGAGTTTGTGAGAATCAGCATATTCATCCACAGAGGAAGCATTACAAGCATCATGATTATCTTCTGAGCGCCCTCGCTGCATCTCGAAACGAAATAAGCGAAGGGGTAAGCTACAAGAAGGATAATCACAGTAGCAATAAATGCATAAAGGAATGAATAATAGATGCTATACTGATAAAGATCGATATGTATGAAATTTTCCAAGGTGAAAGCGCCGTTTTCATCTGTGAATGCGTAATATCCCACTATAAACATAGGAATTATAATGAATATAGCCGCCCACAGCATATACGGCACGTTAAGCAGAGTTGCACCCCACTTTGAGTGATGAGATGTACGGGATGCTGATTTAAGCTTTATCTTTTTGCTCATCAGTCATCCTCACCGTCCTCGCCAATATCTCCCATATTATCCATTTCGTCGGAGAAGGAGCTGTAGTCACCGAACTTTCCGGAATACTCAGACTTCTTCATAACGTGGATAGCATCGGGATCGATAGAGATACCTACAGTCTCACCCTCACCGCAATAATCGGTTGTCTGGATCATCCACTTGAAGCCGCAGATGTCCACGATGATCTCGTAGTGTACGCCAAGGAACGTAACGCTGGTAACGATACCTGTGAGCATTCCCTTATCGGCAGGAACGATATCAACGTCCTCGGGACGGATAACGATATCAACAGCCTCGTTCTTAGCAAAGCCTGAGTCAAGGCACTCGAAGGTATGACCTGCAAAACGAGCCTTATAATCTGAAAGCATAACACCGTCGATAATATTGGATTCACCGATAAAGTCTGCAACGAAGGCGTTGACAGGCTCGTTATAGATATCGGTGGGAGAGCCGATCTGCTGGATCTTTCCTCCGTCCATTACAACGACGGTATCGGACATGGAGAGGGCCTCCTCCTGGTCGTGTGTAACGAAAATAAAAGTAATGCCCAGAGCCTTCTGGATATTTTTAAGTTCCTTCTGCATATCCTTACGGAGCTTCAGGTCAAGAGCCGCAAGGGGCTCGTCGAGAAGAAGGACCTGAGGATGGTTGATAAGTGCGCGGGCAATGGCAACTCTCTGCTGCTGACCGCCGGAAAGCTTTGTTACGCGACGGTGGCCGAAGCCCTCGAGGTTAACAAGTCTGAGCATTTCCTCAACGCGCTCCTTGATCTCAGCCTTAGGAAGGTGACGAACCTTAAGACCGTAGGCAATGTTATCAAAAACATTATAGTGCGGAAAAAGTGCGTAACGCTGAAAAATGGTGTTCACCTTACGTTTGTGAGGCGGAACACCATTGATTAACTCAGAATCAAAGTACACTTCCCCCTCGTCAGGATTGAGAAATCCTGCAATGATACGGAGCGTTGTTGTTTTTCCGCAGCCTGAAGCGCCGAGAAAAGTTACAAATTCTCCGTGTGCAATGGAGAGATTAAGATCATCAAGGATCTTATCTCCGTCAAAAGAAACAGAAATACCTTTGAGCTCTATGAGCTTGTTTGTGTTTTCCATTTTGCATCCCCCTTTGCGGCCAAGACCGCGAAAGCCGTATTACAGCTCTGCGCGAACTCACATACGCCTAACCGCAGCCCCCGCAAAGAGTGTGTTACAAACTACCGAATTTCGGTAGCTGCAGCATACGGTTTCTCAAAGTGACTAAGCACTAACGGTTCCTGTTCGGAACTGACGTAAGTGAACATCCGAACGCTAAAATGCGTTGCTGCCCAAGGACAGTTGAAGCCCGGATGTTTGAGGAGCACCGTCGATACTTTGCTCTCGACGGTGTTGTTAGCACAGATGCAAAAATCGTGCATATTAAATTTAAATTTTAATTAACATCATTATACAGTATTTTCGCTAAAAGTCAATGTTATTTTACAATTCATTAAACTAAAATAATATCTTTTTTCAAAAGATACACGCCCTGTTTATCTCTATTGACTTTTGATAAAAAAAATGGTATAATTTGCAAAGAAATTTTACTCGTAAAGGAACGGATTTTTATGAGAAGAGTTATAACATACGGCACCTTTGACCTTCTTCATTACGGTCATATCAATCTCCTCAGACGTGCAAAGCAGCACGGCGACTATCTTATCGTTGCTCTTTCCACAGATGAGTTCAACTGGAACAAGAAGCAGAAGAAGTGCTACTTCGATTATGAAAAGCGCAAGCAGCTTCTCGAGGCTGTCAGATACGTTGACCTCGTTATCCCCGAGGAGGATTGGGAGCAGAAGATCCAGGACGTTAAGGAATATCACGTTGATACCTTCGTTATGGGCGACGACTGGAAGGGCAAGTTCGATTTCCTTTCCGACTACTGCGAGGTAGTTTATCTCGAGCGCACTCCCGAGGTTTCCACAACTCAGATCAAGAACGATCTTAATAAAAAATAAATTAAAGTTGAATATCTGCGATTATTCTTGACAGACGTTATTTTAATCGGTATAATTATTTTGTATAGGTGCATTTTTGCAATTATATAAGCCCTGTCAATTCCGGCTGTATGACAGCGGCATTCTTCGCCGGAGAAACGGAAAATTATGAGAACATACAACAATCTGAAACCTGTTGCTGCTCCCGATGAAGTTTTTAGCTTCAAGCAGATGATCGAAAAGAATTCAAACCTCTATACCGATAAGGTTCAGTATATCTATAAGGACAAGGGCGAGATGTGCGAAAAGACATACGGTCAGTTCGCTGCTGACGTTATGCATTTCTCCACTATGCTCTACGAGACAGGTCTCGCAGGCAAGCGCATTGCTATTATCGGTGATACTCATCGCGCATGGCTGAGAGCATTCTTCTCCACAGTTATCGCAGGAGGCGTTGGGGTTCCTCTTGACCGTGAGCTTGATGCTGATCAGATGTGCGAGTTCGCAAAGATCGCAGAATGCGCAGCTATCGTTTATACTCCCGCTCTCAACGAAAAGGTTGAAGGCGCGGCAGATAAGCTTTCCTTCCTTGAATATTTCATTCCCGTTCAGCCCTCCGAGTTCGACAACGGAAAGGTTCTTCCCTTCGAGAAGATGATCTCTCTCGGCGAATCTCTCGTGCTTGACGGCGACCTCAGATATGAGGAGCAGGAAACCGAGCTTGACAGAACAGCAGCTATCCTCTTCACCTCCGGTACTACCGGTACAAGTAAGGGTGTTATGCTTTCTTACAACAACTTCGTAACTTGCGTAAATGCTTGCTGCCGTTCAATGCAGTACAGCTGTGACGACGTTTTCGTATCCGTTCTTCCCATTCACCACACATACGAGCTCACAACACTTCACCTCGGCGGTGCAAACCTCGGTGCTACCATTGCTATCTGCGAGGGCGTTCGTTATGCAACACGCTACTTCAAGGATTACAAGCCTACTGCAGTAGTTCTCGTTCCTCTCTTCCTTGAGACTATTCATAAGAAGATCTGGGCTGAGATCAAGAAGAAGGGTATGGAAAAGAAGGTTCGCGCAGGTATGGCTGTCAGCGATACACTTCTCAAGACAGGCGTTGATATCAGAGGTAAGCTCTTCGCTGACGTTACAGCAGTATTCGGTGGCAACCTTAAGAGTATCGTTGCAGGTGGCGCTCCCCTCGATCCTCAGATCGTAAAGGATTTCTATTCCTTCGGTATTACAGTTCTTCAGGGCTACGGTATTACAGAGTGCTCTCCTCTCGTTTCCGTTAACCGCCCCGGTAAGGTAGTGTTCAATTCAGTAGGTCAGCCTGTTGAAGGCGTTGAGGTTAAGATCGACAAGCTCCCCGACAGTGTTGGCGATGAAGGTGAGATCCTCGTTAAGGGCGGAAACGTAATGCTCGGCTACTACAATAATGACGAGGCTACTGCTGAGGTTATCACTGAGGACGGCTGGTTCCGCACAGGAGACATCGGTACTATTGATAAGAAGGGTTACATCTACATCACAGGCCGACTCAAGAACGTTATTATCGCTTCCAACGGTAAGAACATTTATCCCGAGGAGCTTGAGGATTATCTCTACAGAATCCCCTCCATCAAGGAATGTGTTGTTATCGGCAGAGATACAGATGACGGCGTTTGCATCACTGCTGTTATCGTTCCCGATTACGAGGTGCTTGGTGAAGGCACAACAGATACTGCTGTAAGCTTCATTCTTAAGGAAGCTATCGCGCAGATCAACCGCACACTTCCCTCTTATAAGCACATCGCTCACTTTGAGATCAGAAAAGAACCCTTTGAGAGAACGCTCTCCAAGAAGATCAAGCGTTTTCTTGTTAAATAATTAATATATTTAAGGAGACCGGACCAATGTTTGATAAAGTAAAAGACCTTCTCGTAAACGAACTTGATATTGATGAAGCAGATATCGCACTTGATACTCAGCTTGTAAACGATCTCGGAATCAACTCTCTCGAGCTTGCTGACCTCGTTCTTCTTTGCGAGGATACATTCGGCGTTAATATCAGCGACGACGATATCCACAAGTTTGTTACAGTAGGCGACGTTGTTGCTTACCTCGAGGCAAACAAGTAATAAAAAGAGAAAAGGCTGCCGTGGCAGCCTTTTTCCTTATGAAAGGAACGTAAAATGGAAATTCAGAAGATCAATATAAGAGGCGTAAATTTCGCGAACGTTACTATGGCTGAGGCTGCACAGTGCATCGAGGAAAGACTCCTTGCAGGTGAGACCACTGCGATCTATACTCCCAACCCCGAGATCGTGCAGATGTGCATTGAGGACGAGTCCTTCTACGAAGTCATCAACTCCGCTGAGCTTATCGTTCCCGACGGAATCGGCGTTGTTAAAGCATCCCGCATTCTCGGCACTCCCCTTAAGGAAAAGGTAGCAGGTATTGAGGTTGGCGAAAAGGTTCTCGATATTGCCGCTCGTAACGGCAAGGGCGTTTTCCTTTTCGGCGGCAAGGATAAAACAAGAACTGAAAGCGGTGTTTCCATTGCCGATCAGTGCATCCCCGTTTTTGAAAAAAAGTACAAGGGAATCAAAATTGTCGGCACACGCGACGGCTACTGCAAGAAGGAAGGCGAGGAAAACGATGAGACTATCCGTCTTATCAACGAGTCCGGCGCTGAAATTCTCTTCGTTTGCCTCGGTGCTCCCGCACAGGAAAAATGGATCTATAATAACCGCGCAAAGCTTCCGGGCGTTAAGGTTTATCTCGGCCTTGGCGGAAGCCTTGACGTTTATTCCGGAAATCTCAAGCGCGCGCCCAAGATCTTTATAAAGCTTGGTCTTGAGTGGTTTTACAGACTTCTCTGCGAGCCTAAGAGAATCGGCAGAATGATGAAGCTCCCCAAATTCTACTTCGGTACATGGCTTTACAAGCTTAAAAAGAAATGATTTATATTGCCATCGGCAAATGCGAAAATAATATAGAATCTCAGCACAAGGCGGGGCGCTCCCTGCTCCTCTCTATTCTTGAAGCCCTCGGATATAAGAATACAGAGATAAAAAAAGCAGATTCGGGCAGACCCTACGTTGAGATTTCTGATACCGATATTTCCATTTCCCATTCGGGAGAGGTTGCAATCGCTGCAGTTATTTCTCCTCTCGAAATCGAGACTGATGAAATCATTGCCTTGCCTTATTTGGGAAAGCAAATCGGTATCGATATTGAAGAAATAAAGCCCGGTAGTATTGAGAAAAAGCAAAGAATCGCTGAACGTTTTCTTAAAGAAAGCATTACTACGGAAAAGGAGTTTTACCGCCTGTGGACTCAGAATGAGGCATACGGTAAAATGACGGGAGAGGGCGTTCTTTGCAAAAGGGACGGTTCTTCCCTTTTCATCACCTTTACAGTTGAGCTTTGCGAAAGAGAATACAGCCTGAGTATTTCAATAAAGTAAAAAAGCTTGCGGACCATCTCCGCAAGCTTTTTATATTTGATTTTCGGCAGTTATTTCATAAATTATGCTGTTGCCTTTTTTGCCGCTCTGGACAAGAATTTCTGTAATTGTCAAAAACTTTATTGCCTTCCAGAGACGGATCCTTGAAAGGCCCAGTGTCTTTCCTATATCCTTTGCAGTCAGCTTATCCCCTGCCTTAAAGGGCAGGAGCGCGCGTATATCGTCGCTGTCCCGAAGCTCCTTTATTTCAATAAGCTCCTCGGGAACAGTATCTATCTTCGTTGCCCGCTTCTTTTTATCCTTTCCGTAGCCGTCCTTGACCTTATACTGGCTTGTTTTCATCGTTACCAGATGGACGCAAAGCTGTGGTTCGCCGAAATAATCAACAATTGACAAAAGCTCGGAAAGAATTGCAAATTTCTTTTTTGGGTATGTTGCATATCGTCCGAATTCTATATCACCGCTTTCGGGGTCTGTCCAACAGATGCGGTTCTTTTCGGAAACGGGATAAACAACGGTAACCATATGGGCGGGTAAAAAAACCGCCAACTTATCGTGCAAAGCGCGAAAGCCGACGGTTTGAATCTCCGTTATTCCCTTTTCATTCAAGATATCTGCAATATAGCCCTGAAACGGCACCTCATGAAAGCCTGTATCAGGCTCATAGAAAAGCTTTAAGAGAAGATGCTGTGATCGCTCCTTATAGGTTCCTATGTTATATCTGAGATGAGGATTTTCAAGACTTTCCTTTGCTCGGGCAAAACGGTCCTTATCGTTCATATCAATACTTGGACTTGAGCCACTCGAGAAGCTCGTCAATATCAGACTCGGAAAGGTTCTTGTCCTTGAAAAGTGTATCCATAAGACGAACGAAGGAGCCACCGTGGTACTGATCGACAAACTCGCTGGTTACGGTCTGCATATACTTTGTCTCTTCCGCAACAGGCATATAGAATCTTTCTTTACCCTGCTTTGTGGAAGAAATATATCCTCTTTCCTCAAGTCTTACAAGGAAAGAGATGAGGGTGGGAGCCTTCCAACCTCTTTCGCGGCCAACCGCGTCCATAAGATAAGCTGTATTCACGGGAGGAGTTCCCGCCCAGATTGCTTGCATTACAACAAACTCGGCATCGGGAAGCTTCTTTGAATAATTGATCTCTACCGGTACAGCAGCATTCTGTTTTACTTTAGGCATATGAATATCTCCTATTTCTGAGCTGCTTTTATGCAAATGCATTTATATATATAAGCACGTCGGTGCTTAATCGCCTGTTACATTATACAGTTGTCTAACTGTTTTGTCAACCAAAAAATCAACTTAATTTATAAATTCTTAGATTTTATGACGATTTTATAAATTATATGCTATAATTTTGTTATAAATAACAATCGACTTTAGTCGAATCAGTTGACAGGCTCATTTCACTAAAATATAATTGATTTAAAGGGAGGTGAAAATATATGGATAAGCCTAAAAAGGACAACGCTATAAAGGTATTCAATGCAGCGCTTGACAGAAGCTCCACCTCCAGAACGGCAATATCGAAGGACACGGGACTTAGCTACGTTACGGTAGATAAAATCGTTAATTTCCTTATCGATACAAATATTTTAAAGCAGAGCTATTCCTCGAAAAGTGCGGTTATTGAAAGAAGGTCAAGGATGCTGTCGGTAAAGCAGC
>JAZUAR010000079.1:0-12327 GCA_045638055.1 Candidatus Avispirillum sp. | reverse complement strand
ATACCCTCTGACAAAAAGAAAAGACACCCTGTTGGGTGTCTTTCTTTTTTGGCGGAAGGTGTGGGATTCGAACCCACGTGCCCGTAAAGGCAAACGGTTTTCAAGACCGCCTCGTTATGACCACTTCGATAACCTTCCGTTTATGCTAAATCTCAGATGAGACTAACAATCAATATTCAATTATTCGGCTCCGCCTCGTTATGTCCTGTTGCGGTGCCCGAAATTTTTTCACTGACCTTCAAAATTTCGACCGCTGCCACTCCTTTTTGCTCGCTTCATCTGCCACAGGCAGCGCTCGCAAACGTCCCCACTTCGATAACCTTCCGAATGCATTTCTCAATGCTTTGTTTATTCTATCATATTCTGTTTCATTTGTCAAGTTTTTTTGGAATTAAGTTATCTGCAAAAAAACTTAAAAAAATTCAAAAAAATTTGAAAATAAGTATTGACAAACCCAAAAACCCATGATATAATAGCCAAGCGTGAACGAGAGATGCTGGTGTAGCTCAGTTGGTAGAGCAGCTGATTTGTAATCAGCAGGGCGGGGGTTCGAGTCCGTCCACCAGCTCCAAACTTCACTAATTTAATATGGGGGAATTCCCGAGCGGCCAAAGGGGGCAGACTGTAAATCTGTTGTCAGTGACTTCGATGGTTCGAATCCATCTTCCCCCACCAAAAACGACATCCTTTTGGATGTCGTTTTTATTTTTTGGTGGGGGATTTTAAATGGATTCGAAAGCCCGTGTCCATCGCGTAGCGGGACAAAAATATGCCTGTGGCATATTTTTAGGGCGTGGCGTTGCACTCGCCCAAAATTCAAATACCTCATCCGACCGACAGTAGGCGACGAAACGAGTTTCGGAGCTAACTTTGGTTTCGGTGTTCCCATCTTCCCCCACCAAAAAGCACACCAAACGGTGTGCTTTTTACTTTTTCACTCTTACCTCTTCACTCTTCACTTTTCTCTTCTTGACTACTTTGCTACTTAATGATATAATCAAGTAAAGGCGGTGAAAAAATGAAAAAGCAAACAAAAAAGAAACTTATCGTCCTCACTTCTATCCTTATCCCGTCTCTCCTTATCCTTTATTTGACCTTCACCGCTTTCGGTATTATTAATTACTCAAAGCAGGATGAGAAAACGACCTGCGACGTTGCCGTCGTTCTCGGAGCGGGAACGAAAGAGGGTGAGGTCTCTCCCGTGTACAGGGAACGTATAAATTACGGTATATGGCTTTATGAAAACGATTACGTTGATTATATAATTTTAACGGGAGGTACGGGGGACGGTAACGCCGTTTCCGATGCCGAAGCCGCAAAGCAGTATGCCGTTTCTCAGGGGATGCCCGAGGATGTTTTATTCACCGAAGATAAATCTACCATTACCGAGGAGAATCTCGAAAACGCAAAAATAATAATGGATGAAAATTCCTTTGAAAAAGCGATAATCGTAAGCGATCCCTTACATATGAAGCGCGCTATGCTTATGGCAGGGGACTACGGCATTGAGGCTTATTCCTCACCGACACCCACTACGATGTATAAAAGTCTGAAAACTCAGATCCCTTTTCTTGTTAGGGAAGAATTTTTCTATATCGGATATTCAATCGTCAGAATTTTCAGATAAGATTTGAAAGGCAATTAAATGTTCTACTTTCTCAATATAGTTATAATCTTATATAACCTGCTTCTCTACGGAATGTTCCGCAGCGGTATTCACGATTATCTCAGACTTTCCAAAATGAGCAAAACGAATATCAAAAAGAAAACCAAGGGATTTTGGAATTATTGGCTTTACATAGCAGTAAACCGCGAAAAGCCTTTCGGTGTTTTGTATTATCTGAACATCGTATACTTTTTCACCGGTATACTGTTTTCGGTTTTTGCATTGAGCATCGGATTTATTACAGCTTTGAAACCTGTGGTGACAGCTATGGGAATAATTTTGTGCGTAGTGCAGATCCCCTCAATGTTTCTCGCATCTATGTACAGCGATAAGGCGGAATACGGCAGATATTTCGTGCTTTGGGCAAAGAGAAGGGAACAGAAAACCTATCACAGCTCTATTGTGATGATGTTCCCTTGGATAGTTACGGCTGTGTTTATATGGGCTTCTTTAACTTTATAATCAAAAAAACAGGCTATCACAGTTGTGACAGCCTATTTTTTGATAGGTTCAAATTCGGGTTTATAGGGGAGATGTAATTTGTTATCCGTAGGGGACGATGCCCACATCGTCCCGCATATCTGCACAAGAACGAAACGATATTTACAGCGAATCGTTGCGTCTGTAACGGGACGATGTGGGCATCCTCCCCTACGAAAAAATTAAAGTTTCCCTTATAGATTCGGGTTTATAGAGCAGTTTAGTGTAACCCAGTAGGGCGGCCAGACCCTTGGCCGCCGAGCATCCAAAGGAAGTTGGATGCGTTAATTTCGTTAATTTATGCACTCCAATAAATTGGTGTGCCGGCGGCCAAAAGGGTTCCCTGAAAAGGAGCCTGCGAGCTATTTAGCTACGAAGCGAAGCGGAGTTATTTAGCTATATAAACACCATTGAGAAGAATTTTCAATAATTATTACGGAGGGAATTATATGCCTATTATACTCGATCATCAGTTGAGAGAATATATCCCCCACAATGCCACAGAATTTCCCATCACTTATTTTCACGATGAGCTTGTAACTCTGCCCGACTGGGCAGGGCCCTTGCATTGGCATCCCGATTTTGAGATCGCAACGGCAGAATGCGGAGTTTTGGATTACCAGGTCGGCGGGCAGAGCATCATACTTCGGGCGGGTGACAGTATATTTGTCAACGGAAATATGCTGCACGGAATAAAGCAGATCTCAGGTGACGTGGCAGATCCCATGCCCAATATCGTATTTACAGGCACGTTAGTTGCTCCCGAAACCGCCACAATCTATCAAAAATACATCCAGCCCATCGCTCAATGTGATTCGCTGCCCTTCGTTGTATTTCGCAAAAGTGACAGCTCTCACAGCGAGATAAACTCACTGATAAAAGAGATTTACAGGCTGATGGATGAGAAAAAGGCGGGCTACGAATTGGCAGTTCAGCGTAGTATAAACCGCATCTTTGAATTCATATCCTTGAATTTTGAATCCCTTCCCAAATCCGAGGCATCACGCATACAGATAACGAATCAGATCCGCATTCAGAAGATGCTGACCTTCATTTATGAAAATTATGCCGAGGCTGTAACCCTTGAGGATATTGCAAAGGCGGCAGATATCAGCCGTAGTGAGGCGGGAAGATGCTTTCAGTCATATATGGGCTGCTCCCCCGTTGATATGCTGATCCAATACAGACTTCAGATGGCTCACGGTATGCTGAACGAAAAAACGAAAACTCTTCAGGAGATCAGCTACGCCTGCGGCTTTAATTCAGTAAACTATTTCAGCCGCTGCTTTAAGAAAAGATACGGATATGCTCCAAGTAAAACCGAGAATATGGGTAAATAGTGCTTATCTTCGGCGTTTATGTGACTTTTTGCGGCGTGTTTCGGTGATATAATTAAGCCGTTGAAAATTCCATATTGAAGGAAATCATTATGACAAAAAAGAAAAATTACAAAAAAACGTTGATAGCCTGTTATCTCGGCTTTGTAACACAGGCAATAACGGCTAATTTTGCACCCCTCCTTTTTTTGACATTCAGAGGTACTTACGATATCACCCTTGAAAAGATCGCGATGATCCCCCTTGTGTTCTATCTAACACAGCTGATCGTTGACCTTGCGGCAACCAAGTTTGCCGATAGGATCGGATACCGCGCCTGCGTTATGGTATCTCAGATAGTGTCTGCAGCCGGTCTCGTTTTAATGGCGATCCTTCCCGATATCCTTCCCGTACCCTTTGTGGGCATTATGATTGCCGTAGTGCTTTATGCAATAGGCAGCGGTCTTATCGAGGTTCTGGTAAGCCCCATCGTCGAGGCCTGCCCCTTTGAAAATAAGGACGGCGTTATGAGCCTTCTGCACTCCTTCTACTGCTGGGGCGCAATGGGCGTTATTCTCGGCTCCACACTATTCTTCGCCGTATTTGGCGTAGAGAACTGGAAGATACTCACTTTTATCTGGGCGATCGTTCCTCTTTATAACACCTTCAATTTTATCAACTGTCCTATTGAACGATTGGTTGAGGACGGAAAGAGCCTCGGAATCAAAAATCTTTTGAAGACACCCATATTCTGGCTTATGATAGTGCTTATGGTGTGCTCCGGCGCGTCTGAGGCAACTATGGCTCAGTGGGCGTCCGCATTCACAGAGTCTGCTCTCGGTGTGTCAAAAACCGTGGGAGACCTTGCAGGACCTTGCCTTTTTGCAATGTTTATGGGTATATCCCGTATGCTTTACGGTAAGTTCAGCGAAAAGCTTGATCTTTCTAAGGTGATGCTTATCTGCGGCGCGATGTGTGCGGGATGCTATCTCCTCGCTTCTCTTTCTGCATTGCCCATCCTCGGACTTTGCGGATGTGCGCTTTGCGGTCTTGCCGTAGGTATTATGTGGCCCGGCTCCATCAGCGTATCCTCTCAGAATTGCCCCAGAGGCGGAACTGCAATGTTTGCATTCCTTGCCCTTGCGGGAGACCTGGGCGCAATGGTGAGTCCTGCTATGGTGGGAAGCATTTCCGAAATGGTAGACGGCAATCTTAAAACGGGATTGGTTTTCGCAACCGCTTTCCCCGTAATTATGGTCGTTGCATTGATCATTTTGAGAAGATCAAGAAAATCAAAGAAAAGATAAAAAAAGCACACCGCAAGGTGTGCTTTTTTACAGTTTTAAAACCAAAATTCAAATTTGACGGTTTCGGTATTTTCCTCGGAATATTCAAGCTCCTCGGAAATTATTCTTGCGACCTCGAATACGTCTGTGCCGTCCTTTGCAACGGATGCGAGAAGGCGCTCGCAAAGGAGGGCAAAGCCGAGGGATGAGCGAAAATCGTTTTCGTCGGTTGCGGCCCCTGTGTGTCTGTAAATAAAATAGGCAAGGGCGCGCTCAAGATTCTCCCAAAGAGCTTCGGGGGTGTCTGTTGCAGAGGTGAAGCATGAGAAAAGCTCGGTGTGGCTTTCGTCAAGGTATTCAAGGCTTCCCAGCACCTCCTGCCAATCGCTGTCGGAAAGGGCGTCAGGGAAAACTCCTGACTCTTTATATATTCTTTCAAGCCTTTCGGGATAGGGAAGGGTGCGATCGGAAAGGACAGCGAAAAGCTTTTCGCGGATGGGAAAAGGGTCAAATTCCGTAAAGGGCTTGCCCTCGGCTTCTCCTATTATCTCCATTTCTCTGTAATCGTCAGAGGTAAGGATAATGCGGCAGGCCTCCTCGCAGGAAATGCCGAGTCCCGCTTCGCGGCCCCTCGGGGTATCGTTGTAAAACCTCGGATGCTCGCGGCAGATATGGCAAAGGCAGTCCTCGCCGAGATTTGTGATGATTCTGCAAAGGCCCCTTTCGTCAAGATGGGGGCAGCGGTCATTTTCTCCGAGTGCGAAATGAGGGGTGCCCTCATAGCAGATGCTCTTGCGGATATTCTCTCCGTAGCTGTGGGTTATTTCTTTATATTTTACCTGCGCCTCGCTGTCAACGTCGATCTCCCAGCCGATACAGCAGGAATGGCGGCAACGGTCGGCAATGCAGGTGAATTCTTTATAATATTTCGGTGCAAGGAGCTTCATTTTTGCCTCCTGTGTGTTTTTTATTATTATAGCAGAGAGGATAGCTTTTAGCAACAATTGCAAATTAAAACCGCCCCCGAATTTCGGGGGCGGTTTGATGTTTTGTCTTTGAAGATCAGCCGATAACGTTGTAGCCGAGGCTTCTGAGCTGCTCTACGTACTGAGGATTCTGCATTCTTGCGATAGAAAGCTGTCTTTCGTTCTCAAGAGCAAGGCGCTTCTTTTCGATTGCGCTCTCGGAGGTAGAGGAGAGAGTGCTGATACCGTTGGCGATGAGCATTACGGAAATAACGGGGAAGAAGTAGAAGAGCCAGCCAACAAAGATGAGAAGGATGAATGCAACCATTACACCAATGCCGCCGATGATAGCGCCGATACCGCTCTTGCGCTTCTTTGCGAGGAACTCGCTGTCGGGGTTGATATCGTTATGTCTGATACCCTCAATTGCGATCTCGTGGTATCTGGGATCGTGGTATGTCTGCTTGCACTTAGGGCAAGTGCGAAGGGGACTTCCGTAGAGATAATCGTCTTCAATTGTGCCGATAGCTTTGTTACAATTAGGACATTTGAGTGTCTGCTTTGCCATTTTAAAACTTTCCTTTCAGAAAACATATTTTTAACAATTATATCACCTGTTTTTACTTTTGTAAATAGAAGTTTAATTATTGTCATAAAATATTGATGAATTTTGGTATATATGGTAAAATATAAGTGTAATAGGATAAAGATTAAAAAAAGAGGTATTTATGGAAAGATATTGCGATCTTCATACACACTCCACAGCATCAGACGGCACGGATTCTCCCCGCGCACTGGTGGAGGAGGCGAAAAAGGCAGGGCTCTCTGCCGTTGCCCTTTGCGACCACAACACAGTTGCAGGGCTTTCACAGTTTACAGAGGCCTGCAGCGAGGCGGGAATCGAGGCTGTGCCCGGAATCGAGTTTTCCACAGACTACGAGGGAAAAGAGCTTCATATTCTGGCGCTTTTCGTGAAGAGTGAGCATTACGGCAAGATAAACGACCTTCTTGATGAGGTGAAAAAGAGAAAGGAAGCGGCAAATATTGCCCTTGCAAAATCTCTCAGCGCGGCTGGATATGAGATGGATTACGATGAGATAAAGGAAAAGAGCGGCGGATACGTAAACCGCGCCCATTTTGCAACGGAGATGATGGAGAAGGGCTATGCTCCCTCCGTGCGCGAGGCATTTGACACGTATCTTGTTGAAAGCGCGGGATTTTATAAGTCCCCCGGTCGCCTTTTGGCAATAGACGTTATAAAGTTCATAAAAAGCATAGGCGCAGTCCCCGTCCTCGCCCATCCCTTCCTTAATCTCAGCGAAGAGGAGCTTCGCGATTTTCTCCCCGTAGCAAAGGCGGCAGGACTTTGCGCTATGGAAACGGATTATGCCACATACAGCGAAGAAACCACCCTCCTTGCAAAAGATATCGCAGACAGCCTCGGAATTCTGAGAAGCGGCGGCAGTGACTATCACGGCGAGCGAAAGCCCGATATCGCCATCGGAAAGGGAAGAGGCAACCTTTTCGTGCCTTACTCTTACCTCGAGGCGATCAAAAAGGAAATGATATAATAGGGGCTATTATGTAAAGGACTTTTTTGTAAAAAAGTCCTCTGAACTATCAAAAAACTTTAAAAATTGGTATAGATGAACTACATTAGGCAAAAGCTGCAGGGCAAAGCCCTGCGGCACCAAAGGTGCCTTGCCCGCAAAAAACACTGAAAAATGAATGAATTCATTTTTCAGTGTTTTTTTATTACGGGCCTTTTGCCTTTTGTTTCTTTGTCTTTTTAAAGTTCCTTTGGTTCTTTCCTTTCAAGGAAAGAACAGAAAAACCTTCTAACAAATTTCAAAAACATATTGCAAAATGAAATAAAGTAGTTTATAATGTGAAGGTCAATTTAATAAATCCGTGGGATGCTTGCAGAAGCTTTGGTAACTGCAGGCGGACGGAGCTTTGGAGAATCCCATTAAATTGGGTGCCGAAGGTGCAAAGCGCTCGCGCTAAACTCTCAGGCAAAAGGACAAGGTTTTAAATGCTTTTTTAGGGCAGATTTTGTTTTTTTGCGGACAGTTTTAACTGTTCGCTTTTTTATTTAAATCGGAGGTAATTATGGAAAACTTCATCAAGCAGGTTGAATCTATCAACAGTGCGGTAAACGATTTTATCTGGGTCAAGATCGGTATCATCCTTCTTCTCGGCACAGGCATCATCATGACGTTTGCCGTTAAATTCTTTCAGATCACTCACATCGGCCATTGGTTTATGAGCACCATCGGTTCTCTTTTCAAGAAGAACACAGATGCAACCAAGAAGGGCGATAAGAAGTCTGTATCTCAGTTCCAGGCTCTTTGCACAGCTCTCGGTGCAACTATCGGAACAGGTAACGTTGCAGGTGTTTCTGCGGCTATCGTCCTCGGTGGCCCCGGTGCAGTTTTCTGGATGTGGGTTGCAGCATTTTTCGGAATGGTAACAAAATTCTCTGAGATCACCCTCGGTATCTATTTCAGAAAGAGAAATAAGAACGGCGAGTGGTCAGGAGGCGCAATGTACTATCTCAAGGATGGCTTTGGCGCATACAAAGGCTGCAAGCACCTCGGAAAGATCCTTGCTGTTCTTTTTGCCGTTTTTACTGCTATCGCTTCCTTCGGTATCGGTAATATGGGTCAGGTAAACAAGATCACAATCAACCTTAAGGAAGCTGTTTTCAAGAGCGTTGACCTCGGCAGCGTCGGCTCAGTTCCCGTTATCAATATTATTATCGGTGTTGTTCTCACGATCCTCGGCGGACTTATCATCCTCGGCGGTATTCAGAGAATCGCATCCTTTGCCGAAAAGGTAGTTCCTTTCATGGCTATCTTCTACATCCTCGGCGCTCTTATCCTTTTCGTTATCAATATCGAAAAGTCAGGCGCAGTGTTCTCCTCTATCTTCCGCTTTGCATTCAATAACGAAGCTCTCGCAGGCGGTGTTTCCGGTGCGGTTATCGCTCAGATCATCACACAGGGCTGCAAGAGAGGTATGTTCTCAAACGAGGCAGGTCTCGGCTCATCCGTTATGGTTCACTCCTCTGCAGACGTTGAGGAGCCTGTAAAGCAGGGTATGTGGGGTATCTTCGAGGTATTTATGGATACATTCGTTGTTTGCACCGCAACTGCATTTGTTGTTCTTTCCTCCGGTCTTATCGACCTTGAAAAGGGCGTTGCATTTGAGGGTGTAAGCGATGCTACTCTCGTTTCTCAGGCATTCGGCCAGTCCTTCGGTATTTTCGGTGAGATATTCGTTGCCGTTGCTATTTTCCTCTTTGCCTTCACAACCGTTGTTGGCTGGTCTCAGTACGGCGCAAAGGCTGTTGAATATCTTATGGGTACAAGAGCGGTTAAGTTCTATCAGATCATTTTCGTTCTCATCATTATGAGCGGCGCAGTTATGGATTCCTCCCTCGCATGGGATATTTCCGATACCTTCAACGGCTTTATGATGATACCCAACCTTATCGGTGTTGTATCCCTTGTTCCCCTTGTAGTAAAGCTGACAAAGAACTACATCGACAGAAATCTCAAGGGCAAGAAGGACGTAGTTCCCATGCTTTCCGCAGACCCTGCTATCCAGCGTGAGATGGAGGCAGTTCTTCGCGAAAAGGCGTGAAATAAAGTCCTTTATTGACAAACTGTGAACCTTATGGTATAGTTGAAATACCAAATATGTTCGGAGGTAAAATTATGAAAAAGATTTTAGCAATTCTTCTTGCGATGCTCGTTATGCTCTCATTTGCGTCTTGCGGTACAGATACAGCTGATGACTATGCAGACGACGATCAGAATATCGGGGCAAACAATGCAGACGATGCAGACGTATGCCACGAGTGCGGCAATAAGCTTAGCGATGACGATGAAGGCTGGATGTCATCAGTTTATGACGAAAACGGCAACATGATCGACGTATATATCTGTGATGCGTGCTGGGAAGCAGAGAGCAACGGAGATGCAGACGTAGATGCAGGCGCAACAGGCGATGCAGACGTTGACGCAGGTGCTACAGGTGATGCGGATGCAGGTGATGCTGAAGAGACAACCAAGGGCGGCTACGTTGGCACACCTCAGTACAGCAACGGCGGCTCTGACGACGGCACACTTTACGAGTGCAGCGTATGCGGTAAGAAGATTACCGAAGGCGAGGCTTGCATCGAGGCTTCTGTTGTAGGTACAAAGATCGAAAGAACCTACTACTGCCCCGAGTGCTTCGAGGACTAAAAAGAAAAAACCTCCGATTTTCGGAGGTTTTTTCTTTTGGGAATTTCACAATGATAAAATTTTCAAATTCGGGTTTATCGGGGAGAGTTTATGATGGCGAGAATGCCATTTACGCGTCATCCTGAGCGGAGTAAATATCGTAGTATGATATTTACGTACTCGAACCCGACGATAGGGAGCGCGCCCCTGTGGGGCGGGATCTACGAAATTTGATAGGCGCTACCGGTAATCGTTCGGAGATCCTGCCCTCTAAAGAGGGCACCATCCTAAGGGATGGTTCGACTTCGTAAAACACCGCACTGTGGTGTTTTACTCCGCTCAGGATGACGCATCAAGGTTCATCTACCTTTAAATTTCGTTTGGGTTCTCGTGCAGATGGGCGGGCTGATGTGGGCATCAGCCCCTACGAAACACCAATATCGTCTCCCCGATAAATACGAATTTGAACTTAGGCGGGAGGTTGATATTCTTCCCAAACCGTGGTATACTGTTCATATAACATTTAAGGAGAACGATATGGGAATTCTCACTTATAAGGACGATAAATTTTATCTTGACTCAAAGCCCTACGTTATTATGTCGGGCGCTATGCACTATTTCCGAATCCCCCGCGAGTATTGGCGCGACAGACTTGAGAAGCTCCTCGAGTGCGGTCTTAACACTGTTGAAACCTATACCCCCTGGAATCTCCACGAGCCCCGTGAGGGTCAGTTCGATTTCTCGGGAAATCTTGATATTGAAGCATATATAGATACGGCAAAGGAGCTTGGACTCAACGTTATCCTTCGCCCCGGTCCCTATATCTGCGCCGAGTGGGATATGGGCGGTCTGCCCTCATGGCTTCTCAACTACAGCGATATATCCCTCCGCTGCTACGACCCCCTCTTCCTTTCAAAAGTGGAGAACTATTATAAGGAGCTTCTTTCCCGAATCCGCCCCCGCCTTTCAACCAACGGCGGCAACGTTTTCATGCTCCAGATAGAGAATGAGTACGGCAGCTTCGGTGATGATAAGAGATACCTTGATGCCGTTGCCGATATTTATAAAAGAGAAGGCATGAACTGCCTCCTCTTCACCTCCGACGGCCCCTGCCTCTGTATGCTTTCAGGCGGCAGCATGGACGGATATCTCTGCACAGGCAACTTCGGCTCAAAGCCCGAGGATAATTTCAAGGCCATAAGAGAATACCGCGGAGTGGAGCCTTTTATGTGCTGTGAATACTGGTGCGGCTGGTTTGACCATTGGGGCGAGGAGCATCACGTCCGTCCCCCCGAGGAGGTAAAGGAGGATATCGGAGATTTCCTCCGCCTTGGCGCATCCTTTAATATCTATATGTTCCACGGAGGCACGAACTTCGCCTTCACAAACGGCGCAAACCACGATAAGGTATATCAGCCCACAGTCACAAGCTATGATTATAATGCACCCCTCAGCGAGGCGGGAGACAGAACACCCCTTTATTATCACATAAGAGAAAGAATAAAGGAAAGCGGCTATCCTGTCCCCGAAATGAAGGCAAGTGACTCCGAAAAGAAAGCATACGGCAAGGTAACTCTCACAGAATGTGCCCCTCTTTTTGAAAACCTGGATGCTATTTCATCCCCCGTATTCTCACCCGAGCCCTGCAATATGGAAAAACTCGGACAGGACTTCGGCTATATCCTTTACAGAACAGAAATGAACCTCGCCTCCGACGGATGGGAGCTTCATTTTGATCAGGTAAGCGACCGCGCACAGATATTTATCAATGGCGAGCAAAAGGGAGTTGCAGAGCGCTGGCGCCCCGAAACGCTGGAGAATACCCACATCGGCATCCCCCTGAAAAAGGGTGAGACGGCAAAGCTGGATATCCTCTGCGAAAACATGGGCAGAGTAAACTACGGCCCCAAGATCCGCGATCCTAAGGGTATCAAGGGCGTGCGATTCGGCAATCAGTATCACTTCGGCTGGAATATGTATCCCCTCCCCATGAAGGACCTCTCAGGTCTTTCATTCAAGCCCTGTAACGAAGCTTTCGAGGGTCCCGCATTCTTCAAGGGCAACCTTAAAATCGAAGGAGATCCCTGCGATACCTTTATCCGCCTTTCAGGCTTCACCAAGGGCTTCGTTACGGTAAACGGCACGAATATCGGCAGATATTTCAACCCCATGGGTCCCCAGAAAACTCTCTACGTCCCCGCCCCCTTCCTTCGCGAGGGAGATAACGAGATCATCGTATTTGAATCGGATAAGACTGATGCTCTCGAAGTGGAGTTTTGCGATATTCACGACCTTGGATAAGGGTTGAAAAGTTTAAATAAAAGAAAAACGAAAAAGGATGTTGCTGTTATATGCAACATCCTTTTTATGTTTTAATATCAA
>JAZUAR010000078.1:0-9745 GCA_045638055.1 Candidatus Avispirillum sp. | reverse complement strand
AAATTCGGGTTTATGGGGGAGGCGTGACTGGTTATCCGTAGGGGCCGATGCTGGTAGGAATGTTCCATTCCTACGATCGGCCCGTTACAGACGTAACAATTCGCTGTGAATATCGTTTCGTTCTCGTGCAGATGGGCGGGCCGATGTGGGCATCGGCCCCTACGAAACACCAATATCGTCACCCCGATAAATACGAATTTGGTGGATAAAAGAATAAATAAAATGGCTACGGATAAAACCCATAGCCATTCCTTTTTAAAGTTTTTTGGAGTGCAGAACCTTTTTTTCAAAAAAGGTTTTGCAATTTTACTTAACAATCAGCGGTGTGCCGTCGGAGAGGTCGTGGCGGCTCAGGCGGTTTGTGCGCTCGGCTTCGCCCATTTTTGAGCGGCATTCCTTGGCGATATCCCAGATGCGCTTTCCCTTTTCGGGGTAGCATATGCGGATCGTGCTGCCGTCGGAATCCGTTTTGTCGCGCATACCGATGACCGCCTCCGTAACGGGGGAGCGCTTTGTCAGCTTTTGCGCCTCGGCAAAGATGGAAATCTCGCATCTTCCCGTTATTTTTGAATCCTCAAGGGAGCAGTCGATCTTTCCCGCAGAGGTGTGGACGTGCCATACGGATTCGGCCATCTGTGCTGAGTCGAGGGCGGGGCATTCGTATTTTACGGGAACGGAGAACTCCTCTGTTATAACGTCCCCTCCCGATGCGATGAGCGCTTTAAAATTGCAGACTCCCGTGAAGACCGCGGTCTTATCCTTTGTGTCAAACCGCTCGAACTTCGCGTCTGCCGCAGCCGAAATGATGCGGTCGTTTTCGCCTCGCTCGCTTTTTCTTCTGCCCTCACCCGAGACTGTAAATGATCCGTTTTCAAGGCAGATAAGGCTTTGGACGGTCATATCGTGCAGAGCGGGAGTGAGGGCGTATTCCGTGGAATAAATATCCTCCGTTGCGAAAACCTCGTATGGCTTCTGGCAGATTGCGTCTATATCGTATTCCGCATCGATGGAGAGTGTGCCGTCGTCGCCTCCCTCAACGGTGGCGGATGCCACTCTGCCGTATGCGGCGCACTTAAAGCTCTGATCGATGCCCTCGCAGGATATCCTTTCCTCTATGGGAAGGCTGCAGGTCTCGGTTTTGTATATGCCGTCCGTAGAAAGCATAAGACAGCTGACTACGGCCCTGCCCTTGACTGTCACAGAATCGGTTCCCGCTGCGGCTGAATCGATAAGCACCTTGCCGTGGCAGATGACGGGCTTTGCCCCTGATGTCATCCTGTGCTCACCCGAAATGCTTCCCGTGGACTGAAAGCTGCGGCAGTGCGTTGTGGGTATCTGCGTTTCAAGTCGCTCAAGAGTGCGCTTTGCCATCCCTCCCGCAGGGGTGGAGTCCTCGTTTTTTATGTTCAGCGTGCATTCCTCGCCTCGGCTTGCACGGATGCGGCTTTTCACCTTTGCCTTAAGGGAAACCGTCCTTGGGGCAAGGGGGCGGCAGACAACTGATTCTGCCGTGCTTTCTGCTCTCACGTCAGCGCTTCCGCCCGAAAAATCCCGACCGATGGGGATCGATTGGGTGTATTCAGTAACATAGGGCACCGAGGAAAGTGCGCCGTCGTCACCGATATAGAGAAGATTGAAGGCAAGAGTGCCTCCGATTTCCAGATTCCCGTCGGAGAGATATTTTGAATCGGGGAGAGCCTCTGCCGTTACAGAAACCACGCGCCGTATCTCGGGGTAGTAGTCGGGCATGGTAAATTCGCCCCCTGCCTCCGCGGTCTGCATAATATCAAATGCGGGCACAAAGAGCCGAGTGTCCTTTTTATCAAGAGCTGATCTATCCATAAATTCCGTCCCTTCATATGTTTTTCACGGCATTATATGCACGGCTTTTGAGGATTATTCCCCTGCGCGTTGCATTTATTCAATAGATTGCCCCTTGCCAGAAAATCGAGGATATGATATACTGTCTTTGTATTTCACAGGAGAAAACCGCAATAAATGAAAAACATTTTCGCAAGCATTGATAAAAGAACTATGATAATCGGCGGCGTGTGCCTTAGCGTTGTTGTCGCTGTTGTCATCTTCTTTGCTATATATTTTTCTCTTTCAAAAAACGAACAAAAGCCCGAGGTACAAACCACTGCTCCCGCCGACACGACGGATGCTGTCAGCGAGTTTGATACCTCTCTTGTTGGCGAGGGTGATACAGACCCCGAAAACACAGAGCCCGATTCCGAGGAGGGCAGCGAGGTCGATGCCAATGATATCAGCGCAAAGCAGGGCAGGTCTCTCGGTATCGACGTTTCAAAATGGCAGGGAAAGATAGACTGGAAAAGCGTAAAGAGCGCAGGAATGGATTTTGCCTATATCCGCATCGGCTACCGAGGGGAAAACGGCAAGATATATAAGGACGATAACGCGGATTATAATATTCAGAAGGCAGAGGAGGCAGGACTTCTTGTGGGAGTCTATTTCTTCTCAAATGCCGTTGATGAAAAGGAAGCTGCAGAGGAGGCCCGCTGGACTCTTGAGGCTATCGAGGGCTATTCCGTTTCCTATCCCGTGGTCTACGATTGCGAGGGCTTCCGCTCAAAGGACAGCAGAATGTATCTCGTTTCAAGGGATCAGAGAACGAAAAATGCTCTTGCCTTTTTGAAAACCGTTACAGATGCGGGATACGAGGCGATGCTCTACGGCGCCCGCAACGAGCTTTCCGATTCAGCTTACTGGAATATTTCCGAAATCGAAAAAGAATATAAGGTCTGGGTGGCGCAGTACCCAAGAACCACTTATCCCGAAAAGGAATTTCCCGATTACAGCGGCAGCTTTGATGCGTGGCAGTATACAAACAAGGGTAAAATTTCAGGCGTTTCGGGCAGCGTTGATATGGTGGTCTGCTATTTTGAAAGACAGAAATCAGCGCCGAAGAACGAAAATAAAAGACCCTCAAATGCCACAGCTCCCCTCACTGATGAGGAAAAGCTGTACACCGAGGTGAACGAAAAGGTCACAGCAAAGGACGTAACAAACCTCAGAGAGAGCGCAACAACGAAAAGTAATATCGTAAAGGCCCTCCGCAACGGAGAGACCGTTGTTAGAACGGGAATTGGAAATAACGGCTGGTCAAGGCTTTTATATAACGGAAAAACAGTTTATGCAATAACAAGCTATCTCACAACAGACCTTTCCGTCAGCACCCAGCCTCCCGTTGACCAGGACGTTGTTGACGGACAGAATTTCTCACTGAAGTCCGACAGCGTAACGGCAAAGGAGGTAGTCAACCTCCGCGCTCGCCCCTCCACCTCATCTGAAATTCTCGGAACACTTGAAAAAGGCACCTATCTTGAAAGAACTGCCGTCAGCGACAAGGGCTGGTCTCGCCTCACCTACGAGGGCAAGGACGTCTATGCCGTGACAAGCTATCTGACCACGGAGGTCCTTGAAAAGGAAGAGGAAACAACGGCCCCCGAGCAGTCAAAGCTTGACAGCATGGTTTTTGAAACGGTACACCAGCAGGTAACTGCAAAAATACAGACAAATCTTAGAACTCTTCCCACAACAGAGGGAAGCGAGGTAGTATATACCTTGAAAAACGGCGAATATATACAGCGTATCGGCATCAGCGACAGCGGCTGGTCAAAGCTTCTCTATAACGGAGAGGTGGTTTATGCCATATCGTCTTATCTTGAAGAAAAGGAAGATTAACAGGAAAAACAGGAAAGGAGGAAGCACATGAATCTTTTGTCACCCGTAACGGAGCTGAGGGGCGTTGGCAGCGCCAAGGCTCAGGCCCTTGCAAAGGCGGGAATTTTCACAATATGGGATCTCGTTCATCACTATCCCCGAGCATATCAGAACCGCGGCGAGATAATGACCGTCAGCGAGGCGGCAATGATCTGCAAAAGAGACGGCGCTTGCCCTCCCGCAGCCTTTATTCTGACGGTGGCATCGGAGCCCAAGGTCAGCATGTTAAAGGGCAGAATGACCCTTGTGAAGCTTCGTGCCTTTGATGACAGCGGCTCCTGCGAGCTTATATATTTCAATCAGCCCTTCCTCCGAGACGTTTTTCACACAGGCGGAATGTTCCGCTTCTGGGGCAGACCAACCTATGAGGCAGGCAGGCTGAAGCTTTCCTCCCCCATCTACGAAATGTATTCCCCCGAGGTGCCCCTTGCCCCCATTGTCCCCGTATACCCTCTTTCTCAAGGTCTCAGCCAGAAATTTATTCATGGTCTTGTAAGAGAGGCCTTGAAGATCGCGGCTCTTGAGCTGCGCGATCATATGCCTGAAAATATAGTCAGAGAAAATTCTCTTTGCACTCTTTCCTATGCTTTGAGAAACGTTCATCTCCCTCAGAATATCGAAGCCTTGGAGGCTTCCCGACGCCGCCTCGGCTTTGACGAGGTCTTCCTCCTCTCCCTTGCCATGAAGGCGGGAAGAGTGAAAACAAAGAGCGAGACCGCCCCCGCATTCAAGGATAGAGATATTTCTCCTCTTCTTGCGCAAATGCCCTTTGACCTGACGGGGGCGCAGAAAAGGTCTATCGGCGAGATCTCCGAGGATATGTCAAGGCGAGAGCCTATGTGCCGTATCCTTTGCGGAGACGTAGGCAGCGGTAAGACCGCAGTTGCGGCAGCAGCGGCATATATTGCGGCAAAAAACGGCTATCAGTGCGCTCTTATGGCGCCTACAGAAATCCTTGCAAAGCAGCACTACGCAGACCTTTCCGAACTTTTTGAAAAGCTTGGCATAAAGGTTGCTCTTCTGTGCGGCTCGATGACAGCCTCCCAGAAAAAGAAGGTTCGGGAATCCTTAGCAGCAGCAGACGGTCCCCTTATCGTTATAGGAACTCATGCCCTTCTTTCCGACGGTGTTGATTTTCACCGCCTCGGACTTGTTATAACAGACGAGCAGCACCGCTTCGGTGTAAATCAGCGCGCGGCGCTGAAAAATAAATCAAAGGGCGCCCATTCTCTCGTAATGAGCGCAACTCCCATCCCGAGAACCCTTTCTCTCGTAATTTACGGAGACCTTGACGTTTCCCGTCTTGATGAAATGCCCCCCGGCAGACAGAAGGTGGGCACCTTCAGAGTAGACGAAAGCTACCGAGACAGGCTCTGCGGCTTTATCAGAAAGCAAAAGGAGGAGGGGCACAGAACATATATCGTCTGCCCCGCCATCGAGGAGGCTCCCAAAAAAGAGGAGAATCCCGAGGAAATGGCAAACCTTCTTCTCTTCGGAGACGACAGCCAGGGCGAGCCGCCCCTCAAGGCGGCAGTGCAGTATGCCGAGGAGCTTCGTGAGCGACTTCCCGACCTTTCCATCGGATTTATCCACGGAAAGATGAAGACTGCAGAAAAGGACAGCGCAATGGATGCCTTTGCCCGAGGTGAGCTTTCAGTCCTCGTTTCAACAACTGTAATCGAGGTTGGCGTAAACGTCCCCGAGGCCACCCTAATGGTAGTTGAAAACGCAGAGCGCTTCGGCCTTTCCCAGCTCCATCAGCTTAGAGGACGAGTGGGAAGAGGCCGGGCAAAATCCTATTGCATCCTCGTTTCCGACTCAAAAAGCGAAAAATCCCTGCAAAGACTTGATATAATGTGCAAAACAAACGACGGATTCAAGGTTGCCGAGGCAGACCTTAAAATGCGCGGCCCGGGAGATTTCTTCTCAAAGGACGGCTCCTTCCGTCAGCACGGCGGAATCGAAATGCCTTTCTCATCAGGCCTTGCCGATGAGTCACTCCTTGCCTCTGCCGTAAACGCGGCAGTAGCCCTTGCAGAATCCGATCCCAATCTATCCCTCCCCGAGCATATGCAGCTTCGCTCCGTAGTTTCAAAAATGCACAGCAATCAAGAGGGTAGTATAAGTTAGTTTTGCAGAAACTTTAAAAAGAATGGCTATGGGTTTTCCGTAGCCATTTTTTATTGGTATATTTCAAATTCGGGTTTAAAATGGAGATGAAATTGGTATAGCGAATGTTGCACAAAACAAAAGCCTCCACCTTTCAGCGCGTAGAGCTGTGAGGGGGAGGTGGCATCGGTGTAAGGTGAAGGTAGAATTTATGATTTCTCTGGCACCGATGACGGAAGGGGTGTCTTATCTGCACAAGAGCTATCCGACGGTTATAGTTGAACTGTCATTTAACAGGGCACGAAATAATTAAGTTTGGTTCTCGTGCTGATATACAACCCTTCCACCGCAAGCGGTCCCCCTCCCCTTCACAGCGAGCTGAGAAGGGGAGGCAGTATTCCTGAGCCTTTAGTTTCTCTTTCAAACTCCGATTTATCGGGTTTCTATTAATAAAAAAAGAATCCGATTGATTTCGGATTCTTTTTCTTTTTATTTAATTTCTTCCTTAGCCTTTGCGAGGGCTTCGGCTACGATGTGGTGCATATCGAGATAGCGGTACGTGCCGAGTCTGCCGCCGAAGATAACCTTTTCCTCATTGTCTGCGAGGGCCTTATACTTTGCATAAAGGGCGTTGTTTTCCTCGTTGTTAACGGGGTAGTAGGGCTCGGCGCCCTCTGCCCATTCTGCGGGATACTCGCGGGAAATAACTGTCTTTTCCTGTGTTCCGAACTCAAAATGCTTGTGTTCGATGATTCGGGTATAGGGAATCTCGTATTCTGTGTAATTTACAACTGCGTTGCCCTGGTAGTTGTCGCAATCGAGTGTTTCCGTTTCAAAGCGGACTGTTCTGTATTCAAGCTCGCCGTACAGATAATCGTAGTATCTGTCGATTGTGCCTGTGTAGAGGACCTTCTTTGCGAGGGAGTCAAGCTCTTCGCGGTTTTCAAAATAATCGCAGGAAAGTCTGACCTCGATGCCCTCAAGCATCTTTTCGATCATTTTTGTATATCCGCCCTCGGCAATACCCTGATAGCGGTCGTTAAAGTAGTTGTTATCGTATGTAAAGCGGACGGGGAGGCGCTTGATGATAAAGGAGGGGAGGTCAGTTGCCTTTCTGCCCCACTGCTTTTCGGTGTAGCCCTTAACGAGCTTTTCGTAAATATCACGGCCCACAAGGCTGATTGCCTGCTCCTCAAGGTTTTTCGGCTCGGTAATACCCGCATCTCTCTTTTGCTCCTCGATCTTTGCCTTTGCCTCTGCGGGAGTCTTGATATTCCAAAGTCTTGAGAAGGTATTCATATTGAAGGGCAGATTGTAGACCTCGTCGCCGTAGAAGGCAACGGGGCTGTTTGTATAGCGGTTGAAGGGAGCAAAGCGGTTAACGTAGTCCCATACTTCCTTATTGTCCGTATGGAAGATATGAGCGCCGTAAACGTGAACGTTGATGCCCTCGATCTCTTTTGTATAGATATTTCCGCCGATGTGGTCGCGGCGGTCGATAACGAGGCATTTCTTGCCTGCATCTGTCATTTCACGGGCGAAAACTGCGCCGTAAAGTCCGGCGCCGACAATAAGATAATCGTACATAATGACTACTCCGTTTCTGTAAAGTTGGGGGTGTATGCTGCTTTTGCGCTTTGTCTGTCCTGACCGAATCCCGAAAAGCCAAGCTCAATGGCGCGATCGCGAACGTATTCATATTCAAAGGTGGTGGTGCGTCGGCGAAGCTCCTTATGCTCTGCGGGAGCAAACTCGGGGGTATACTGGCTCATGAGGCTGAGAATAACGTCCTCGCATCCAACTGCTTCCTTCAGCCTCTCAAGGGAAAGGACTGCATCCTTTCGCTGACCGGGGAGAACGAGAAGGCGGACGATAACGCCTTTTTTCATCATTCCGTCGTCGTCAAATTGAGGCTTGCCCGTAATTTCAACCATCTTTTGAATGGCTCTGAGTGCCACCTCGGGATAATCGGGAGCCTTTGAATATTTTTTTGCAATCTCCTCGGATGAATATTTAAGATCTGCAAGGAAAACATCCGCATAGCCCGAAAGTGCGGCAATAGTTTCTTCCTTTTCGTAGCTTGAGGTGTTGAAAACTATGGGCAGACTCGGTCTGTAAATATCCAGAGCTTCGATGATTTTATCTGTAAAATGAGTGGGGGTGACGAAATTTATGTTGTAGGCCCCTTCGCTTTCAAGCCTTTTGAAAATTTCGGAAAGCTCCTTTGGGGTGTAGGTCTTTCCTGCACCGCCTGCGCTTATATCTCTGTTCTGGCAGTAGATACAGTGCAGAGGGCAGCCTGAAAAAAATATTGCTCCGCTGCCTCTTTTGGGGTCGCTTCCGCTTATGCAGGGCTCCTCCCAGCGGTGGAGCATGATCTTTGCAATTCTCGCCTCTGCTCCCTCGCCGCAGACACCCACTCCGACCGTTCTGTCAGCGTGGCATTCACGTGGGCAAAGGGTACAGCTTTTTTCGTTAAAATTTTTCATAGTATTAAGGGGAGGCAAAGCCTCCCCGTTTATTTTATTTTACAGCTTCTGTGTAGAGCTTTGCAAGATCCTTGGACTTGATGATGTAGTCAACCTTGATCTCAGAGCCGGAAACTCTGAAAAGGTTGTCTCCGAGGTAGGAAAGGGAGAAAGCAGACTCGCCGCCGTCTACGATAATAACGATAGTATCGTCAGACTTCTCGTCCTTTGCCTTTGCTGTAAGCTTTGCATCGTTGTAGTACTTAACGAGAGCAGCGGTGTCGATCTTAGCCTCAGGCTTCTTTACGAGATTAGCCTCGTATTTACCCTCGATCTTTACAAACTCGGGCTGGGGATCAACAATATCCATATAGAACTCATAAAGCTTTTCGGACTCCATAATATAGTCCTTTTCAACGTTTGTTCCGGTAACGCAGAACTTGTTCTTGCCGAGATTATAGATAGTAACAACGCCCTTGTCGTTTGCAAGAGTAACAACAATAACGTCGTTGCCTGTCTTGTCATCCTCGTCAGCTACGCCCTTGACCTTTGCTGTGCTGTAGGCTTCGATGAACTCGTCCTTGTCGATATCGACGTTGGGGGCCTTAACAGCCTGTACTGCTGAGACGAATGCGCTGTCAAGCTCATAAAGCTCGGGCTTTGCGCAGGAGAAGAGAGAAAGTGCCATAACTGCGAGGAGTACGGCTGCGATGATTTTTTTCATGGTTAATTTCCGTTCCTTAAATAATTGATACAAAAATTATAACAAATTATAAGGGCAAAGTCAAGATTTCAGCTTATCTTTAAGGTACTGACCCGTATAAGACTTTTCGCATCTCGCGATCTCCTCGGGGGTGCCGCAGGCAACGAGTGTGCCGCCAAGGTCGCCGCCCTCGGGTCCGAGGTCGATAATATGGTCTGCGGTTTTGATAATATCAAGATTGTGCTCGATAACGAGAACCGTATTTCCTGAGTCAACAAGGCGCTGAAGCACCTCGATAAGCTTTTCAACGTCTGCTGTGTGAAGGCCCGTTGTAGGCTCGTCGAGGATATAGATAGTCTTGCCCGTGCTTCTCTTTGCAAGCTCTGTAGCAAGCTTCACTCGCTGTGCCTCACCTCCCGAAAGGGTGGTGGAGGACTGACCTATCTTGATATATCCGAGACCTACGTCATAAAGGGTCTTCAGCTTGTTTGCTATCCTCGGCAGGTCGCGGAAGAAGGAAACGCCCTCCTCAACAGTCATTTCGAGAACGTCGGAAATGCTCTTTTCCTTGTATTTTACCTCAAGCGTCTCGCGGTTGTAGCGCTTGCCGTGGCAAACGTCGCAGGTGACGTAAACGTCGGGCAAAAAGTGCATTTCAATCTTTTTCACGCCGTCACCCTCGCAGGCTTCGCAGCGACCGCCGCGCACGTTGAAGGAAAAC
>JAZUAR010000077.1:0-2324 GCA_045638055.1 Candidatus Avispirillum sp. | reverse complement strand
AGTCTCTCTCCGCATTCGTTGACAAGACTCAGGAAACTGTAACAGGTGACGTAAAGATCAAGCTCTATAAGGGTAACATCACTCCCGCATCCGTAACATCTCCTTACTCCCTCTACTCTGAGGCGTTTGCAACATTTGATGAGGACGATGTATACGATCACTTCGATGCAGAGGGCTTTATCAACCTCTTCGGTCTTCCCCTCAAGGTCCGCTCCATGCTCCTTGGCGACAAGATCGATCTCGGCTAATTAAATTTATAAAAAACGGGGTTGGATACCAACCCCGATTTTTCCTTGAAAGGCAGTAATTATGGCACAGCAGATGTGGGCGGGAAGAAGCAAGAAGGCACTCAATTCCCGTGTAAACGATTTCAATTCCTCTATCAGCTTTGATAAGAGAATGTATAAGGTAGATATCAAGGGCTCTATCGCCCATGCAACAATGCTCGGCGAGGCAGGTATCATTGATAAGAGCGAGTCTGAGAAGATCATCGCAGAGCTTAAGAATATCCTTGCAGACCTTGAGTCCGGCGCTCTTGAAATCGATATGGAGGCCGAGGATATCCATATGTTCGTTGAGGCAGTCCTCACCGAGCGTATCGGAGAAACAGGTAAGAGACTTCATACAGCAAGAAGCCGTAACGACCAGGTTGCACTTGACATCAGAATGTATCTCATGGAGGAGATCGATGAAATTATCGATCTTGTAAAGAAGCTTATTGCGGAGATCGCAGATAAGGCAGGGAAGAATACAGAAACTGTTATGCCCGGCTATACTCACCTCCAGCACGCACAGCCCGTAACCTTTGCGCACTATATCCTTGCATATGCGCAGATGTTCATGCGCGACTGTGACAGACTTTTCGACGTTAAGAAGAGAACAGACGTAATGCCCCTCGGCTCCTGCGCTCTTGCGGCAACTACATATCCTATCAACCGTCACCGCGTTGCAGAGCTTCTCGGCTTTGCAAAGGTAACTGAGAACAGCATGGACGGCGTTTCCGACCGTGACTTTGTTATCGAGCTTGCAAGCGCACTTTCTATTCTTATGATGCACCTCTCCCGTTTTTCCGAGGAGGTAATTCTTTGGTGCTCCTCTGAATACGCTTTTGCGGAGCTTGACGATGCTTTCTCCACAGGCTCCTCAATTATGCCCCAGAAGAAGAATCCCGATATTGCAGAGCTTGTACGCGGCAAAACAGGCAGAGTTTACGGCGACCTTACAACTCTTCTCACAATGATGAAGGGCCTTTCCCTTGCATACAATAAGGATATGCAGGAGGATAAGGAGGCTATCTTTGATGCAGTCGATAATACTGAGATCTGCATCGAGCTTTTCACAAGCATGCTCAATACTCTTACCCTCAATAAGGATAAGATGCTTGAGTCTGCCCGCCACGGCTTCCTCAATGCTACCGACTGCGCGGATTACCTTGTAAGAAAGGGAATGGCGTTCAGAGATGCATATAAGATCACAGGCGGTCTCGTTGCTCTCTGTATCGATAAGAAGACAAGCCTTGATGAGCTTCCTCTCGAGGATTATAAGAGCTTCACACCTCTCTTTGAGGCGGACGTTTACGAAAGCCTTGACCTTGTTCGTTGCGTAAACGAAAGAAAGGTATACGGCGGCCCCGCAAAGGAATCCGTTGAAAGACAGCTTGAGGGAATCAAGGAATATCTTGCTAATTGTTAATAAATTGTAAATATTAAACTTTACCCTCCCCGTGGAACAAAAAGGTGTTGACACGAGGAGGGTAAAGTGTTATAATCCACAAGAACGGGTATTTTATGCCCGTCTCTCTACCGGCAGAAATTCTTTTAAACTGTCGGTCTAAAGTCCATAGGGAGGTAAAGAAACATGGAAAAGCTTATTCACTCTTATGAAACCCTTTTCATCATCGACGCAACACTTGCAGATGATGAGATCAAGGCTGTTTGCGAGAAGTTCGTAGCTCGTATTGAGAAGAACGGCACCGTGAAGGAAGTTAACGAGTGGGGCAAGAGAAGACTTGCATACCCCATCAACGATAAGAACGAAGGTTACTACGTTCTCATCAACTTCGAGTCCGATGCTAACTTCCCCGCAGAGCTCGAGAGAAGATTCAGCATCAACGAGAACATCATGAGATCCATCGTGATCCGTCACGAGGACAAGTAATCTAAGGATTACGAACAAAAACGCAAGGGCCGATCTCGGCTTTGCAGGAGAAATCGATTAGTAAATTGAGAAAGCGTATAGAAAGAGAGAATAGAAATGGCTAATTTTAACTTCAATAAAGTAATCATCGGCGGTCGCCTCACATCTGACCCCGAGCTTAAGACAAC
>JAZUAR010000076.1:0-11510 GCA_045638055.1 Candidatus Avispirillum sp. | reverse complement strand
AGGAACAGGGTACTCTGATAATTTTTACTTCAGCCGGATAGTTCAGTCGGTTATTGCCCGCCAGGTCAGCGCCCGCATAGGAACACCAGTTACAGCAGAACGCAACGATCAGGGGCTTAAATCCTTCGTTTACTTGCATATTGCGTCAACCTCCGCCATAATTTGTCTGTTGGAGAAGCCCTGAAGGTCCATAGCGCCGGAAGGACATGTTACGGTACAAGCACCGCAGCCCTGACATACTGCAGGGTTAACAGAAGCTACGCGACGCATCTTAGTTGTACGGTCGGGCATTCTGAATTCCTTATCAGCATATGTAATAGCGCCGTAGGGACATACGTTTGCACACTGGGAGCATCCGTTACAAAGGTTCTCATCGGATTTAGCCACGCAGGGGTTAGTAACGAGCTTATCCTTTGCAAGGAGGCCGATTACCTTAGCCGCTGCCGCACCTGCCTGAGATACGGTCTCGGGGATATCCTTGGGTCCCTGGCATGCGCCGGAGAGGAAGATACCTGCTGTGGGAGATTCTACGGGACGAAGCTTAGGATGAGCTTCTGTGAAGAAGTCGTTTGTATCCATGCTTGCTGTAAGCTTTGTAGCAAGAGGACGAGCGGACTTATCGGGCTCGATAGCAGCTGCAAGAACTACGAGGTCTGCATTGATATGGAGCTGCTCGTTCATGATAAGGTCGGACGCCTGAACGTCGAGTGTGCCGTCTGCACGGGGAGCAACCTTACCAACCATACCCTTGATATAATGTACGCCGTATTCCTCGGCAGCACGGCGATAGAACTCATCAAAGTTCTTACCGGGTGTTCTTACGTCGATATAGAATACGTATACGTCTGTATCGGGATACTTTTCACGTGTGAGCATTGCGTGCTTTGCAGTGTACATGCAGCAGATCTTGGAGCAGTAGCTCTTGCCCTTGTCTGCTGTGCATCTGGAGCCTACGCACTGAACGAACACGATTGTATGAGGATGCTTTCCGTCGGAGGGACGAAGGAGCTTACCGGATGTGGGGCCTGCCGCATTGGTAAGACGCTCGAACTCGAGAGATGTGATAACGTCCTTGGACTGGGAGTATGCATACTCATCATACTTTTCTACATTAATAGGATTGAAGCCTGTTGCTACTACGATAGCACCGTACTGACGCTCTACGATCTCATCCTTCTGAGTGTAGTCGATAGCACCTGCTGTACAAACCTTGGAGCAAACACCGCACTTACCGGTCTTCATCATTGTACAGTAGTTAGCATCGATCGTTGCAACCTTAGGTACTGCCTGAGCGAAGGGGATATAAACCGCACGGCGGTTATCCATTCCCATATTGAACTCATTGGGAACCTTCTTCTGAGGGCACTTTTCAGTACAGATTCCGCAGCCTGTACACTTTGTTTCGTCAACGTAGCGTGCCTTCTTCTTGATCTTAACGGAGAAGTTACCAACGAAGCCGGATACTGTATCTACTTCGCTGTAGGAATAGATGTTGATGTTCTCGTTCTGAGCACATTCAACCATCTTAGGTGTAAGGATACAAGCCGCACAGTCGAGTGTGGGGAAGGTCTTATCGAGCTGAGTCATCTTACCGCCGATGGTGGGCTGCTTCTCAACGATATCAACCTCAAAGCCTGCATCTGCAATATCAAGAGCAGGCTGGATACCTCCGATACCGCCACCGATAACGAGAGCTCTCTTGATTACGGGAGACTCGCCAGCCTTAAGAGGAGCGTTAAGGTGAACCTTAGCGATCGCAGCGCGGCCGAGGATTACTGCCTTCTCTGTTGCTTCAACAATATCCTTATGGATCCAGGAGCACTGCTCACGGATGTTTGCAATCTCAACCATATAGGGGTTAAGACCTGCAGCGGAAGCAGCCTTTCTGAATGTGTTTTCGTGCATTCTGGGAGAGCAGGAGCAAACAACAACGCCTGTGAGCTTATGATCTCTGATAGCGTCCTTGATAAGGTTCTGTCCTGACTCGGAGCACATGTAGGTATAATCAATGGAATAAACGACGCCGGGCTCCTTAGCGAGAGTTTCTGCAACTCTCTTAACGTCTACGGTTCCTGCAATGTTGGTACCGCAATGACATACAAATACACCAATTCTCTGCATTTCGGTTATTCCTCCTTACTTCGCGTATTTTCTGAATGCCGCCATGAGAGCCTGACCGGGAAGGTCCTCGTCAAGGAGAGCGGGAATCTGGTTGGGCTTCAGGTGGTTTGCGCCCTGCTGTCTTACTGCCTCAAGGCGAACAGCCTCGATAACCTTTGCAGGCTCAACACCGCGGGGGCATCTCTCAACGCAAGCAAAGCATGTGAGGCACTTATATACGGATTCGGATGCCATGAGAGTATCGATGTCACCCTTTTCTACCATATATACAAACTGATGAGGATGATATTCCATCTCATCGTAGGAGGGACAGGTCGCTGAGCACTTACCGCAGCGCATGCACTTCTGAACTGCTGCGCCGCTCATGCGGAGGATCTGTTCTTTCTTCTTATTTTCCATTTCAGACACTCCTTTATTCTTCTATGAGGCCGAGGGCTTCTGCCAGAACCTCTGTGAAATAGCGAACGGGAAGATCTGCAGCCGCATTCTTTGCAAGATTGTACTGGCAGAGGGGGCAGGCTGTGATCATGTAATCAGCGCCCATCTCAACAGCGCTATCTACAACAGCGTTGCTTCTCTTCTTAGCCGCATTCTTATCTTCAAGGGTGATATATCCGCCGCAGCACTCGTTTCTCATGGGGTAGATAACGGGCTCTGCACCGAGAGCGCGGATAAAGTCCTCAATGATCTTGGGATTCTCGGGAGAATCAAACTGAAGCACCTCAGAAGGACGGAGGAGAAGGCAGCCGTAGTATGCTGCGATCTTCTTGCCTGCGAGAGGCTTTACAACCTTCTTTGCAAGGTTATCAAATCCGATCTCGTCGCGAAGGAACTCGAGGAAGTGAACAACCTCTGCCTCGCCGTGATATTCAAAATCGGGAGCGAGGTAGTTATTAACGCGGCGGTCGAAATCGGGGTTCTTTACAAACTCGTGGTTTGTCTGCTTAAGTACGTTATAGCACGCTGAGCATACGGTGAGTACCTTGCCGCCGTTGTCGCGACCGTTTGCAAGGGCGCGAACTGCGGGAAGCTTTGTTGCGATCTCATCGGCAGCGGAGGTATACATACCGCCGCAGCACTGCCAATTCTCGATCTCTTCGAGCTCCCAGCCGAGGGCTGCCAAGGACTCGATCGGATAGCGGTCGGGGTCCCTTGCTTTATTTTTCAGCGTACATCCGGGATAGTATGCTATTTTCATTTTTCGGTCAGTCCTTTCTTTACGCCATGTTCTCAGGCTTGAAGACCTCGTCAAATCTCTCAGCTGTGAGGAAGCCGAGCTCAACGCAAGCCTCCTTGAGAGAAATGTTATCCTTATATGCTTTCTTAGCAGTCTTAGCTGCGTTTTCGTAGCCGATATAGGGGTTGAGGGCTGTTACGAGCATAAGGGAGTTATGAAGGTTATCATGCATCTTCTGCTTGTTTGCAGTGATACCAACAGCGCAGTTATCGTTGAAGGAAACGATAGCCTCTGCAAGAAGTCTTGCAGACTGGAGGAAGTTGTAAATGCAAACGGGCATGAATACCTTAAGCTCGAAGTTACCCTGAGATGCAGCCATGGAAACTGCCACGTCGTTACCCATTACCTGAACTGCTACCATTGTAACAGCCTCGCACTGAGTGGGGTTAACCTTACCGGGCATGATGGAGCTTCCGGGCTCGTTCTCGGGAATGAAGATCTCGCCAAGACCGAGTCTGGGGCCGGATGCGAGCCAACGAACGTCGTTTGCTATCTTCATCATATCGCAAGCGAGAGCCTTGATTGCGCCGTGAGCGAATACGAGCTCATCCTTGGATGTGAGAGCGTGGAACTTGTTATCAGCTGTTGTGAAGTCCTTACCTGTGATAGCGGAAACAGCCTCAGCAACCTTTACGTCAAAGCCTGCGGGAGCGTTAAGACCTGTACCAACGGCAGTACCGCCGAGAGCGAGAGTCTTGAGTGCGGGGAGGGACTTCTGGAGAAGGAAGATATCCATCTCGAGAGAGGATCTCCAGCCGCTGATCTCCTGGCTGAACTTGATGGGAGTTGCATCCTGAAGGTGAGTACGGCCGCTCTTTGTGATGCCTTCGTTCTCATCCTCAAGGCGCTTGAATGTGCCGATGAGAAGCTCAACTGCGGGGATAAGCTTGTCCTCGATAGCAGCCACTGCAGCGATGTGCATTGCTGTGGGGAATGTATCGTTGGAGGACTGGCTCATGTTGATATCATCGTTGGGATGGCAAAGCTTCTTGCCTGCAAGCTCGTTTGCACGGTTTGCAATAACCTCGTTTGCGTTCATGTTAGACTGAGTACCGCTACCTGTCTGCCATACAACGAGGGGGAAGTGATCGTTGAGAGAGCCGGACATAACCTCATCACATGCCTTGGAGATAACGTCGAGCTTTTCGTCTGTCATCTTCTCGGGCTTGAGAGAGTTGTTTGCCATAGCTGCTGCCTTCTTGAGAACACCGAATGCCTTGGTGATCTCGCGGGGCATTGTTTCGATATCTACGCCGATACGGAAGTTTCCGCGGCTACGCTCTGTCTGGGCTGCCCAGTACTTATCAGCGGGTACCTGAACCTCGCCCATAGAGTCGTGTTCAATACGATAGTTCATTAATTTATCCTCCAATTAGATCTCGATCTGGTTAATGATTTCCTTGAGGCAGTTTGCACTGTTCTTGAGAAGTGCCTGCTCCTCGTCTGTAAGGTTAACGAGAAGCTTGCCGCGGATGCCTTCCTTACCAACTACGTTAAGTGTAGAGAGGCATACGTCCTCGATGCCGTACTCGCCGTGCATCATTGTGGAAACTGTCATTGTTGTATCTGTACCGTTGAGAAGGCACTTGCAGATGTGGCAAACAGAGAGAGAAACTGCATAGAATGTAGCGCCCTTTCTCTGGATAACGCGTCCGCCGGACTTCCTCATGTACTCCTCTACTTCCTTGTAGTTGAGGTCGGGATAGATAGCATCCTGAAGAGTTGCTACCTTGGGATACTCTGCAACGGGAATGTTGGAGATGTTAGCGATAGACCAGGGTACGAAGGAGGAGTCGCCGTGCTCACCGAACACGTATGCGTGAACGTTGTGCTGGCTGATGGAATAGTACTCGGAGATTCTTGCACGGAGACGTGCTGTATCAAGAATTGTACCGGAACCGATGATCTTGTTCTCGGGGAGACCGGAGATCTTGTTCCATACGTATGTGATTACGTCAACGGGGTTGGATACGATAACGTATGTTGCATCAGGAGCATACTTTGTTACCTGAGCGATGATGGACTTTGTGATGTTTACGTTTGCCTGAGCGAGGTCAAGTCTGGACTGACCGGGCTTTCTTGCGAGACCGGATGTGAGAACTACGATATCGCTTCCTGCAGCATCGCGGTAAGTACCTGCGTAAACAGATACGGGAGGACAGAAGGGCATACCCTGACGAATATCAAGAGCCTCGCCGAGAGCCTTTTCCTCATTAATATCGATCATAACGATCTCGGATACATAACCTCCGGTTGCAAGGGTATAAGCGATTGTAGAGCCTACGCTACCTGCACCGATAATTGTTACCTTTGACATGTTTTTAACTCCCTGTATTTTATATAGTAAAAGTTATCTTATTTAAGAACGGAAACTGCGTCGCTGATGGACTTTTCCATAGCTTCTCTTCCGTATTTATCAACCTCGGCCTTGTTCTTCTCGCCGTGAGTAAGACAGCCGGCACCGCCGATACATCCGCCGATACAAGCCATACCCTCGATGAAGTTACCGTCGAGAAGGTTTTTGCTTGCCTTGAGAAGAGCAACGCGGCAAGCCTCGATGCCATCGCAAGGAACAGCCTTGAGATCGAATTCGATGTTCTGCTCCTTCATTGCCTGAGCAACTGCATCGGAGAGACCGCCGCTGCGGGCGAAGATTCTGCCGAAGTAGGAAGCGTTATCAAGAACGTCCTCGGAAAGGCTTGTGATATCGAAGTCGCGGCTATCGAAGAGAGCCTGAAGCTCCTCGAATGTCATAACAGCATCAACGAAGGGTCTTACCTCCTTGAGCTGAGCCTCTGCCTTCTTTGCTGTGCAGGGTCCGATGAATACGACCTTTGCATCCTTGTCTGTTTCCTTGATATACTTAGCAAGGGCAGTCATAGGAGAAGGATTGTGGGACACGAGAGGAAGGAGCTTGGGGAATGCAGACTTGATATAAGCTACGAATGCAGGACAGCAGGAGCTTGTGAGCATACCCTTTTCTACGAGCTCTTTGGACTCGGAAAGTGCAACCATATCCGCACCGAGAGCAGCCTCGATTACTGTGTGGAAGCCAAGCTCCTTGAGGCCTGTGATGACCTGACCGAGCTTTGCATATGTAAACTGGCTGGAGATAGAGGGAGCAACAATAGCATAAACCTTGAAGTTCTTATTATTATCGCTCTTCTGGATCATATCGATAACGTTGAGGATATAGGACTTATCAGCAATAGCACCGAAGGGGCACTGATATACGCAGGCACCGCACTGGATACACTTAGATCCGTCGATTGCAGCCGCGTTATTTTCCTTAATGGAAATAGCCTTTACCTTGCAGGCATTCTGGCAGGGACGGCTACGGTTTACGATTGCGAAGTAGGGGCATACCTTTGCGCACTGACCGCACTCAACGCACTTTGACTTATCAATGTGAGCCACGTGGTTATGGTCAAAGGAAATAGCGCCTCTCTTACATACGTCCTCGCATCTGTGAGCAAGGCAGCCGCGGCAGGAATCAGTTACCTCATAACCTGCAGCAGGACACTCGTCACAAGCGATGTCAATTACCTGAATTACGTTATGGTCGTCACCATAGTCACCGCCCATAGCAACCTTTACTCTTTCAGCAAGGATCGCTCTCTCCTTATATACGCAGCAGCGCATTGAGGGAGTTGTTGTGGGCACGATGATCTTGGGGATATCGAGAACGTTCTCAAGAAGCGTTCCCGCCCAAGCCTGTCTTGCAACCTCACGGAGTACCTTGTATTTCAGATGCTGAACTTTGGTGTCAAATTTTCTCATACAGCATTCTCCTTAAAAATAACTTACCTTGATTCTCTTGCCCATCTTGGTGAGGCACTTCGAAAGCTCCTCAACAAGATTCATTTTTATATTGAAATTAATGGGAAGATCGGGGTTCTGATGGGCGGGGTTTACTGCCCGTCCTACGTAAAAATTAATGTCTGTTGCCTCCTCAAAGAGCATGCGGCTGATAAGTGACGCGCCGTCTCTGTGCTGGCTCCAGTCTTCATACATAGTGTTCTCTGCAAGATGGTCTCTTGCGTATTCGAGCACTCGGTTTATTGTGATAACTCCCTCAGTTACGAGGTCTACGCCCTCGAGCTGAGCAATGGGAGGAATATCTGATTTTTCAAAGTTCAGGCTTACCTTCAGGGGCTTGCGCAAGAACTTCGATGCGATGGAGGAGGTTGTTCCTCCGCAGATGATATGCTTTCCTTCCTTGGAGAAGAAGAGGGACATCATTCTGTCGCAATCGTCGCGGTTTGAGGGAGGGCCAAAGAGAATATTCATGGGCTCTCTCTTACGGATGCGGACGATACAAGCCGTAGCATCGTCTCCGGGCTTGTCATTATAAAGTCGGTTACACTCATCAATAAGCATGGTGGAAAGAGTTTTTGCAGTATATCCTGCAGGGACCAGCATTTCAATGAAATCGATGATCTCGCTTCTCTTCCAGCCGAAATTGTAAGTGGTTCCGATCCCCGCATGGGGACATCCGTCGCTCATTGCAACGAAAACGTCGTTTTCCTGCAAGGGGATAACGGATTTAAGTATCTTTTTTCCGCCTATATTCATTTCAACCACGGGATACTCATAATTCTTTTCATCTCGGATGAGAATAACCTGAGGGTTATCATACTGGATGATCTCCGCTATCTGATTATTCTTTATCTGAATTATGGTGAAGGTGGAATAGGCAACTCCGCGGACAGAGCAGACGGGGAGGGTCTGGGCAATGGTTGCTACGCACTCCTCAATGGGAAGTCCCTCTGCCATCATTGTGGAAATTATCTTTGAAGTGAGAGTTGAAAGGATGCTTGCCTTAACTCCGCTTCCGAGGCCGTCTGCAAGAACTATAACAGTTGCGTTCTCGTTTGACTGCTCGATGATATCCACGTGGTCGCCGCAAAGCTGTTCACCGTAATGGTTGATGCTTTTATAGCCGATATCAGCACACAAATCATTCATCGGACACAGACTCCTTTAGCTTTGCAAGGGCGATCTTTGTTTCGGCAGCGGTCTCGCCAAGGAGAGATGCGATCTCCTGAACGATTCTCATCTGCTTTTCAACGACGCGGTCTGCGACCTCGATGGTCTGTCGGCTGATGCTTTCTTTTCTTTCGCGTGCGCTTTCCTCATCTGTGATATCACGCATGATGCAGACGAGAAGGTGGCTGTCGCGGTCATGTACTACGCTCTGCTCAACGTAGCGCTTATATTCAGCAAGATAAACGTGCTGATCGTGAACGTCGCGTCCTGTTCTGAGAACTCCCATAAAGGGTGTGGGATCGAGGATACGAACCACCTGATCTCCAAGGACGTCTGAAGCGGAGCGGATATTCATAATATTGCGGGCAGCATCATTGATCTGCTGAACCTCAAGATTTTCATTAAGAACGATAAGACCGTTGGGTGTGTTCTTAACAATGGTGTCGGAGAAGCTTTCCGCCTTATCCTTGAGGAAGGGGAGGCACATGGATGCCTCTGCCTTGCCCTGACAGATAGCGATAGCCTTCTCGCGGCAGGAGTTATAGCCGCAGGTACCGCAGTTAAGCTCGTGAGCGGGCTTGAACTTGCCCATCTGACGAAGAACGCTTCGAACTTCATTTTCATCAGGCATCTGAAGCTTCTTTTCGATGATATCGAAATGCTTTTTGAGAGTGATGGTATCGGGCTGTTCAACCTCGAAGTCCTTATCACCCGCATAATCGGTTACGGCAATAAAGTTTTCGATAGGTGTGTCTCTGTACTTTTCCATTACAGGTCCGCCGATGCATCCGCCCGTACATGCATTCATCTCGATGAAGCAGTGGTGGATCTTTCCGGAAACGATATTCGCAAGAGCGGAAACGCAGTTTTCAACTCCGTCAAAAGCAAGGAACTTATATCCGGAAATGGATGCGGTATCCATAGTCTTGATAACGCCGCCGGAGACGGGGAAGAAGCGGGCCTTTGACTCGGGAGTCTCGTCCTTCTTCTCCTCAAGAGTGATCTTCTCTTCTCTGAGCCAGTTTGTCAGCTCCTCGAAGGTAAGAACGGCATCAACCACACCGGAATAATATTCAGCCTCGTCCTTTTTCGCAACGCAGGGTCCGATGAAGACTGTCTTCGCGCCGGGGATGCGGGCCTTGATATCCTTGCAGTGTGCCTGCATGGGGGAGATAACGTCTGCCAGATAAGGCAGAAGCGTGGGATAATACTTCTGGATGAGAAGGTTTATTGAGTGACAGCAGGAGGTGATAACGATATCTCTCTCCTCTTCTCTCAGAATACGCTCATACTCATTCTTTACGATAGTTGCGCCGATAGCCGTTTCCTCAACGTCGTAGAAGCCAAGCTTCTTCAGCGCATCTCTCATGGATTCGATGCCCACGTAATCATAATTTGCAACGAAGGAAGGAGCAAGGCTGACAACCACAGGGTCGCCGCTCTGGATCATAACCTTTACCTTCTCAAGCTCGCTTGCGATCTCCTTTGCATTCTGGGGACATACTACGAAGCACTGTCCGCAAAGGATACATTCGTTGCCGATGATGTGAGCCTGATTGCCTGAAAAGCGAATAGACTTTACAGGACAATAGCGAATACACTTATAACAGTTTTTACAGTTGGATTTTTTAAATGTCAGGCTAGCCGCCATATCTTAGTTGACCTCCTTCAAAGCTTTCAGTACGTTTTCTTTGAAGAATTCTTTGAAATTCTCCCTTGTTATGCCGGTATGCACCTCGTCATCCACCTGCACGGTGATGCCGAGACGGCTGCATTTACCAATGCAGAAGCTTCCTGCAAGAGTGACGCTTTCTCCAAGGGAATGTTCCTCGATGGCGTTACGGAAGAGCTCAATAATTTCGGGAGAGCCCTTCAGATGGCAGGAGCTGCCGACACAAACCTGAATTATCATGCTCAGATCTTAGCAAGAACGTTAGCAGCAAAGAACTCGTCTACTGTATCGGGGGATACGGAGAAGAATTCCTCATCAACTGTTACGCATACGCCCTGCTGGCACTTGCCGAGACAGAATGTTGCGCAAAGCTCAACCTTCTCGCCGAGACCCTTCTCGTCAACGAGTGTCTGAAGTCTTTCAACTACCTGACGGGAACCTTTAAGATGGCAAGAGCTGCCGATGCAAACTGTGATCTTCATACTATGAATCTCCTTTTTCGTGTTTATATTTATTTTTTATTTTTAATTTCAGTCGTTGTAGTAATTCTTCATGTGGTTCTTGAAATCAAGAGAATTGACACATTCAAGAAGAACCTTCTTCTCTTCCTCGGGGCGGCGAACAGACATTGCAGCTGCAATGATGGGAAGCCACTCGTATACCTTCTCCTTATCAACGCCCGCCTCGCTGCAGTAAAGATCAAGATAAAGCTCTGCATCTGCATAGCTCTTATTGATCACCCAGAACATGATGTATGTCTGAGCAACGTCTGCAAGGGGGTTACCGAAGGATGCGAGAGTCCAGTCGCAAACGTAATAAACTCCGTCCTCAGAAAGGATAATGTTGGATGCGCAGAAGTCTCCGTGGCAGATGGACATACCCTTTGCCATCTCCTCAAGCTTGGAATGGAGATCGAATCTGATGGTTGCGCTGAGCTCGCTCTGTGCGATCTTCTGGTTAAGCTCGTCCTTAAGTCTGTAAAGATAAGGGCAGTCCTTCTTGTGGATATCGCTCTGAAGATCTGCGAGGATGCGGAAATAAGTTTCTTTCTTATCGGGGTACGCCTCGATAAGCTGCTCAAGAGTTTTACCCTCGATGAACTGAGTTGCGATTGCCCAGCCGCCGTCAATATTTTCAACACCGAGAACCTTGGGGATATTAAGTCCTGTATCCTCGATTCTCACGTGATTGGATGCCTCGTTAAAAATAGCAGCCTTGCTGTAGGTGGGGATAAACACCTTTACACAGCGATCACCGTCACGGTAGATCACCTTCTGAGGTCTCTCTGCAAGAACATTTTCAAATTTCATATGTCATTCTCCTTTCGATTCTGTTCCAAAAGCTTATTGTTCAGGTATGCAAGTGAAAGCGCCAGGTTCTCCTGAAGGAATGTTACTCCCTCGGGAACGCTGAGCTTGCAGGGGGCAAAGTTCCAGATGGCTGTAATGCCGTTTGCGATCATCTCATCGCACACAGTCTGGGCTGAGCCCT
>JAZUAR010000075.1:0-14290 GCA_045638055.1 Candidatus Avispirillum sp. | reverse complement strand
CAATACAAATTACCCAATCTTACACAATGGAGAAATGAGAAAAACGAAAGGATAAACTACTATAAAAGCGGTATTGTCAGTATTGACGGGTTTATGGCAATGACTTTTTCCGAGTTTTTCGCAAATTCGAGCAACGAAAATCTCATCTATTCTCCCGTTAATACGTACCTTTCACTCGGAATACTTGCGGAAACTACAGGAGGAAATAGCCGCACCCAGCTTCTCAACCTATTAGGAGAGAACGACATCACGGGCATCAGAGCAAATGCGAAAAATTTGTGGAATTGCTGCTACCGTAACGACGGAATCGTTACGTCTATTCTCGGAAACTCTATTTGGTTTGATAATTCCTTTATCCCTAACACCGAAACAACAGATATTCTCGCAGAGCACTATTATGCATCCTCATTTTGGGGAGATTTCGGTGATGAGGAATATGACAAGCTTATGCGATCTTGGGTCAACGAACAGACCAAAAACTTACTCAAGAAAACTGTAGCGAACAGCTCCCTTGACCCCGAAAACGTAATGTCTGCAATATCGACCTTGTATTTCAAGGCAGATTGGTCCACAGCATTCAACAAAAAATATACGGGAAGTGGAGTGTTCCATTCTCCGGATGGAGACATAACGACCCAGTTTATGTTCAAAGAAGAAAGCGGAGCACTCTATTACGGTGAAAACTTCAGTGCTACGTCTTTAAAATTCAAGGAAGGCGGAGCAATGTGGTTTATTCTTCCGGATGAAGACGTAAATCTGCAAAGTCTTTTCAGTGATACCGAAGCTATTGGCTTTATCACAAGAAAAATTCAAGAAAGCCCCAACTCATTTGAAACTGCAAAAATTCGGTTAAGCTTGCCTAAATTCGATATTACGACTGAGCTTGACATTGAAAATAATCTTAAAAATCTTGGAGTTACTGACGTTTTCGATTCTTTGAAAGCTGACTTTTCCTCTCTGACAGATTCTCAAGTTTACGTCAAAGATATTAACACCTCTGTAAGAGTGCGTATTGACGAATACGGCTGTGAAGCAGCAGCCGTTAATACTTGGGACGGCGGATACGGTGCTGCTCAAACAGTTAATTTCACCATAGACAGACCTTTCATATTTGTTATCACAAGCGATTCAGGTCTTCCCTTATTTGTAGGAACGGTAAACCGTCCTGATCGATAATACACAACATTATTTCATAAAACAAGAAAGGAGCTTTATTATGAAAAAAGTTATTTCTATCCTCTTGGTATGTACAATGATCCTTATCAGCACAGCATCCGTTTTTGCAACAGAGTCGGAAGCAGAAAGCTACGATTTAGCCGAGCTCTTTGCAGACTATGATGAAAAGTCACTTTCAGAAATGATCAAATTTATTGACACAAACCCTCAGACTTACAGATTTATTGAATTTTTCTATGAATGTTCATGCAGCACATTTACTCCTATATTCTTTATTCATAGAGCAGGAGATAATATAAGCAGAATCCCGAATGTTTTAGAAGTTGGATTTTCTGAACTGAGTCCCAAGTATTTAACAAGCACAAGCAGAGTAACGACATCCAGTAATGCAAGCGCAAACTATGACGTTTTGATGGGTGATGTCGGAGACAGGGTTATGTCCGTTCAGCTTGAAGAAGGATTTATCGAATACGTAAATTCTTTTGATCGTGTTGAAAGAAATAAAATTATACTTAATCTCTTAATGAATATGGCAGAAAATGAAGAGATCGTTGGTATATCTTGGGCATTTAGTTATAAACTCGGCGCAGGAACAACTAATTCGACTTACATGGAAACTATTATCGGAGACTGCAACGGAGACGGAGCGGTAAACAGCATGGATTCGTTTATTATGAAAATAACTATTGCTGGTCACGAAAACGCAATTGATCCCTTCGCAGTTGATATGAATAGTGATGGAGCTATTAATGCCAAGGATTCTTTATTATTAAAGAGAAAGATCATACATGGATAACGAAAAAAGGAGTTTTGCCAGATGGCAAAACTCCTTTTTCTTACTTATCTTTCCATTCGTTATCGAACTTGGTGCTTGATTCGTTATAAGAAGGAACAACGTTGATCATTGTCTTTCCGCGGTTGAATTCAACCTCTGTGCCGTCCTCATAGTAGTACTTGATAACGGAGCCGGACTTATCCTTCTTCCATGTGATCTTCTGGTATGTACCTTCAGTAATATACCAGCCGCTGCCGCTGCCTGTTGTGCCGATATCGATTCTTGCCTTATCGTCACCGGGGATAGCCGCAGTGTAAGTATAGAGAACAACTACGTTCTTGAATGTAAGCTGCTCGCCTGTTGTGTTGTCGATATGCTTCTTGCCGTTGTACTGATAACGGGAATAAAGACCTGTATCCTCAGAATAAACGTAATCAACAGTCTGATAATTGGATACAACTACCTTTGCATGGGTTGCCTTATTCTTAAGCTCAGCCTTCTTTTCGAAGTCAACAAACTTCATAGGCTCGTTATATGCCTCATTCTTTTCGGTACGGTACTTATAGTACTCAATAGCCTTCTTGAGACCCTCGCCGCTCTTAACTACAAGAGTATGCTCCAGAGCAAACTGCTTGAGTCTTTCGGGGTCGCGCTCAAAGGTGCCTGTGCCGGAATAGAAGTATGCGGGGCCGTTAACGCCGTCAATACGGTTTGTGCCTCTGTTGCTGAAAGTATCGTAGGCATATGTGCTTCCGCCTGCATGAACGAAAATGCAATCGTAGCCGTCTGCATAGTCGATATAATAATCTCTCGCGCTTCTTACAGAGCCTACCTTTGTAAGCTTTTCATAATCGGTAACGATCATCATAAGACGGGTGATACCACCCTCTGCAAGGCACTCGTAAAGAATATCCGCCTGAGCAACGCCCTCCTGGGGAAGACTTGCGCCGATATTGTTTACCATAATGGAAACGGGACGCTTCTTGGAAAGATCCTTATCAGCTTCAAGACCTGTAAGGGGATTTACAAACTCGGGAGCCTTGAAGGGCTCGTCCGCCTTTGTTGTATCTTCCTCTGTTTCCTTATCTTTTTTTGTTGTTTCCTCAGTTTTCTGAGTTTCCTTTTCCTTTGCTGTTGTATCGGGTGCCTCATCTGAAGACTTGCAGGCGCCTGTTACCAAAAGTGCGCAAAGAAGAAATGCTACCAAAAGAGCTATTCTGAACTTTTTCATAATTAAGCCCCAATCAGTCTTTCAAGCCAGATGATACCAAGCTCAAGTGCTTCGTTAAGACCGCTCTTGAGGTCCTGCTTAACGATACGCTCACCGTCGGAAAGGCTTGTGTCAGTCTTAGTTACCTGAATGAGGATCTTGTCGGGAACGTTCTTTCCCATATATTCCTTTTCATTCATGATAATGAGCTGAAGAACGTACTCGTCCTCAATGTTACCGTAAACGATGGTGTTACCCTCGCGAACAAGGGGACGGTCTTTATACATAAGATAATTGCCCTTGACGGTAGCAGCCTTCAGGGCTTCTCTCATTTCGTCTGTCATTTTGTTTTCCTCCATACAAATAGTTTTAAATATAAACTATAATACTATATTTTGTGCTTTTTGTCAAGGATATGTAAGGAGTTTTTCAACTTTGGCAAAAGATACTGCTTCCCTCTTGATTGAAGGGAAAGTATATGATAAAATCTTTTATATAATGACTGAAAGGATAAAGTTATGACAACTATAACAAAAAATTTCTTCGGCACTCTTTGTGACGGACGCGACGTATATGCATATAACCTTGACGGCGGTGAGGGCGTTTCTGCCACCGTTCTTTCCTACGGCGGCGTTCTCAATAAGCTTCTTGTAACAGATAAGAACGGCGATACAAAGAACGTAGTTCTCGGATACAGCGAGATCGAGCATTACGAAAAGCGCGGCGCTTATTACGGCTCCCTTGTGGGCAGATGCTGCAACAGAATCAAAAAAAGCCGCTTCACCCTTGACGCAAAGGAATATATCCTTCCCGAAAACGACAAAGCTAATCAGCTCCACGGCGGCCCCGAGGGCTTCTCACGAAAGATCTGGGACGTAACTGAGAATGCAGACGGCTCTCTCTCACTCTGCCTCGAAAGCCCCGACGGAGATATGGGCTACCCCGGAAACGTTAAGGTTTGCGTTACCTACTCAATCGACGGCAGAGCCCTTTCCATCCGCTACGAGGCAACAACAGATGCCCCCACCGTTGTGAACCTTACAAACCACGCCTATTTTGACATCACAGGAGCAGGTAGCGGCAGAACTCTTGAGTCTCTTCTCTGGCTTGACTGCGATAAGATGACCGATACAGATAAGGAGCTTATCCCCAACGGCAATATTCTTGACGTTTCGGGCACTCCCTACGATTTCACAGAAAAGAAAGCAGTTGGTAAGGACATTGAATGCGATTATAAGCTTCTTTCCTTCTTTAACGGCTACGACACAAACTATTATAAGAAGAACTATACAGGCGCTATGTCCCCCATTGCAAGCCTTACAGACCCCGAAAACGGCCTCGAAATGACAGTTGCAACAGACCTCCCCTGCGTTCAGCTCTACACAACAAACTCCGTAGACGAGGGCGCTCCCGACTTTGCAGACGGAGCTAGCCACACACTCCATTGCGGCATCTGCCTTGAAACACAGTATGCCCCCGACGCTATCAACTCCAATGAGGCTGAGTCCGTTATCCTCCGCCCCGATGAGAAGTTTGATTCCACCACATTATTTATTTTTAACTGACAATGAATAAGACTGTACTTGATTCAAAGGATCTTTTTATATTTGACCTTGACGGCACCGTTTGCGATACCGAGCCCTGCCATCATGCAGCATACGTAAGAACAATCGAATCCCTCTGTCCCGGAAACACTATTCCCCCCGAGGAATTTCTCTCCTGCTACGTAGGCCACTCGGAAACCGAGATATACAGCCTTCTTAAAAAGAACAAGAATATCGATTTTGACGATGACCTCTTTTTCAGAACAAGAATCGAAAACCTTTTCGATATCGTCCGCGAAAGAGATCTTGACTGCGCCCGCTTTTACCGCCAGCTTGAAGAGATGTATCCCGAAAAGCGCTTTATCGCCCTCACAAGTCAGCGAGTTTCCGTTCTTGACCGCTTCCGTGAGTTTATTAATTACGGAAAGATCAAGGATTTTATCTCCGTTGCAGACAAGCCCTACGGCAAAAAGGACGTTCTTGCCAATACTGAAAAGTATCTGGGAGTACCCAAGGATAAATGCGTGATTTTTGAGGACTTCATTCCCACTCTTCGCGCAGCTATGGAAAACGGAGTATATGCCATTGGCGTATGCCACGACTTCAACAGCCTTTCCGCCGATGATTGCAACGAAATGATCGATATCCATAAAGAGGCAGTATTTTCTTAATATTTCAAGATTTATAAACTCCCTGTCGGATATAATATTAATGCCCCCGCTTCGGGGGCATTAATTTCTTTATGGGGGTGCACATTGATAAGAACAAAAAGCTATTCCGTTGCATGCAAGGTACTTATTGCTTTTTTTGCCCTGACAGGCATCGTGCTTCAGACGGGACTTACCCAAGGGGAATTTAACCTTCGGGTCTTCAGAATGTTCACAAACGTCTCAAACCTCGTTTGCGGCCTGTATTTTCTCTATGCTGCCATAGTCATACTGCTTGATAAAAAAAGGCACGGCGGCCATTCCCCCCTTCCCCTGTTCAAGGGAGTCTGCACAATGTCAATTACACTGACGGGGATAGTTGCCGCCGCAATCGTTGCAAGTGAATTCGATGCTCATACCCCCTCGGGTATCGCAACCGTTCTTCTCCACATAGTCACACCCGTTCTCATAATGGCAGACTGGCTGCTTTTTGATACTAAGGGCAGATGGAGCGCAAAGGCTCCCCTTTTCTGGCTTATAGCGCCCTATCTTTATTTTGCTTTTATTATGATAAGTGCAAGGAAAATGGACAGAAGTGATTCTTTGCGATTCCCCTACCCCTTTCTCAATTACGAGCAGATGGGAATACCCATGCTTATACTTGTACTGGCTGTTATGACCTTTTTCTTTGTAGGCATCAGCTACCTGTGCATACTGATAGACAGAAAAATGGGATTCCTTGAAAAGGAAGACGAAAAAAAGCCTTTGTGATAGAATCATCACAAAGGCTTTTAACTATTTTACTGTCCCTTTTTTTCTCTCTCGATTCTGAAATCAACAGATCTCTTGAGATACTCAAGATAATGAGGGTCCTGACACATAGACTTTCCGGATGTATCGGAAAGCTTTGCAACGGGACGGCCGTTAACGTACTGAAGCTTGATTACGATATTGAGAGGATCCTCGCTTGTATCGTTTGAACAGTATGTTCCGATACCGAAGGCAACCTTTGCCTTATCCTTGAAGTAATCGTAAAGCTCCTGAGCGCGATCGAAGGTAAGGTTATCACTGAAAAGAAGTGTCTTTGTTCTGGGATCAACTTCGTACTTTTCATAATGCTTGATGATCTTATCGCCCCACTTATAGGGGTCTCCGCTGTCATGGCGAACGCCCTTATAGTTGTTTACCATCGCGCGGTTGAAGTCAAGAAGGAAGAGGTCTGTTGTGAGAGTATCGGTGAGCGCTGTACCGTTGTCACCCTTATACTCATCATACCAGTCGTTCATCGCGTGGTGGTTTGTATATGCAAGAGGAATAGAGTCAATGCCCTGGTACATCTGTACAAACTCGTGAGCAAAGGTACCGACGGGAGTGATACCGTGCTTTTTAGCAAGATATACGTTAGAAGTACCTACGCAGTTGCCTGTTTCCTTAACAAGACGTCTTACAACAACGTCCTCCCACTCGCGGGAAAGACGTCTGCGGCATCCGAACTCAGCAAACTTGAAGGTATATTTGCCGTCCTGGAAATCCTTGATCTTTGCATCAAGGCGCTCCTCTGCAGACTTGATGATAACGTCATAATCATACTTCATGCGGAAGTATACTTCGTTTACGATCTCGAGAAGATAGATCTCGAACTGCATCGCGGAAAAGAGAGGTCCCTTAACAACGATGGAAAGCTCTCCGCTTTCGGAGAGAGATACGTTAACGTAGTCACGGAGAGGTCTCCAGAGGCGGAGGAACTCAACGTAGTCGTTCTTTATAAAACGAATGCTTCTGAGATAAGCAAGCTCATCGGCAAAGAATTTAAGGTTACAAAGATGGTCGATCTGATAATTGATCTCCTCAACCATTTCTTCGGTAAATACAACACCCTCGTTGCGGCACTTAAAGTAATACTCACCGCAAAGATCTGTATGCTTGTGGAAAATGACCTGGTTCATATTGAACTTATAAAGGTCAGTATCGAGAAGCGAAATAATAATAGGATCAAGCTTCATGTCCGATTTCCTTTCGAATCTGATTATTATTTTGATTATATCACTGTTTAAAAAATTTTGCAAGTCAATATCATTTACATAAAGTAGATTATTTGATAGAATATATATAGAAATCCATCAATAAGCACAATTACCGACCGATTTCCAAAAAATTCTTGACACTTGACTGATTATAGGTTAATATCAAATCAACACATACAAGGAGAATCATATGTATAAGTATTTTGATCTCAACAATCTCCCTGTTCTTTCTAAGGGCAGAAGAACCCTCCAGGTTTCCAGCTACGACAAGCAGTATGAAAACAAGGACTGGGGCAACTATCTTTACGATATAGACGAAACTACCTCCGTTATTTTTGATGATCCCGGATGCGGCTGCATCAAGAGCATCTGGATGGCGGTTCCCTCAAAGGAGGCTTTCCTTGAATTCTATTTCGACGGAGAAGCAACTCCCCGCTATACATCCTCCCTTTTCGGCTTCTTCAACGGTGAGTGTCCCGAGCTTTCAGGCATCGGAAACACATTTGAAGAGCGCGGCCACTGGGAAGAGGCAGACTGCCGTTGCGGCAACTGCTTTATTCAGATTCCCTACGAGAACGGACTTAAGATTCTCGTTCGCGGCGCTGATAAGGAAAAGTGCTACTACCACATCATGTACGAAAGCTATCCTGACGGAATCCTCCCCAAGGAGGGCAGCCGCGAGGTTTTCGAAAAGGCCTTCTCTACACACAGAACAGCAGAAGCAGAGCTTAAGAAGTATACCTTCATCAAGAGCTATAACGATCTCATGACAATCGAAGGCAGCGGTGTTATCCGTGAAATGACTATCAGAGTCAAGGAAGGAACAGACCTTTCAAAGGTTATGTTCTACATCTGCTTTGACCACGCCCGCGCGCCTCAGGTATCCTGCCCCGTTAACGCTCTCTTTGCACAGCCCGTAAGATGGGAGGATATCGACTCCTACGTTCTCTCCTCCAAGTGCGAGGACGGCTACGTTACAACAAGCGTATACCTTCCCATGCCCTTCTTCGAGAAGATGTATCTCGGCATGATCAAGCTCATCCCCGATGAGATCGAGATCGAATTCGGTGTTGTTATCGGCGAGAACAACTACGACAGAGAAACCACAGGCTACTTCTATGCAGACTATAAGGCAGGCCCCACAGCCCTCTTCTATGACTGGAATATCGGCACCTTCCCCGGTCGCGGACATATCGTAGGCCTTTCCCAGAGCTGTGTTGGCGGTGTGGGCGGCTCCTACTGCGAGGGTAACGAGCATTTTTACATCAACGGCGAGAGAAGCCCCTCTATCAACGGCACAGGCACTGAGGATATCTACCTCGGCTGCTACTGGCCCAACAAGAAGTTTGATTCTCCCTGCGCAGGCTGTATCAATGACGTATACCTTGAGGTAAACTCCAATCTCGCTATCGCAACAACAAAGCCCATCATGTATTACAGATACTACCTCGATATGCCCATCGCATTTGATGCAGGAATCAAGCTTGACGTTCAGCACGGAGCTGTTTGTCAGAACTTCTCCGATTACGAAACCACCTGCTTCTCCTACCGTCTTGACGATCCCTCTTATAAGCAGACTGACTACATAAAGCTCTCAAACGAGTTCTCAAAGTCAATGCACAGCTATAAGTCAGAGGGCGCGTCCTATACTCTCACAGGTCAGCTTGAAAGCGATATGAGAGCACCCCGTCTTACAGAAACAGGCTATAAGACAGAAAACGGAAAGGTCAGCTTCACTGTTGCAACTGATCCCGAAAACCGCGGTGTTATCATCCGCCGTCTTTACGATCAGTCAATTTCCAACGGTGGCGCTGAGGTGTTTGTTGACGGCGAGTTCGTAGGCATCTGGCATTGCTGCAACATCAATACATACTTCCCCTATGCAGACAGCGATTTTCACATCCCCGCCCGCTTTACAGAAAACAAGGGCACCATCGACGTAGAGATCCGCACAAAGGGCATCTACACAGATTTTGATTATACAGTTCTTTCATAAAGCTAAGCCGTCGGAAAATTCCGACGGCTTTTTATTTTAAAGCTCAAGCTTTAAGTCGCCTTCCTTGATAAGACCGATCTTTCTCATGATCTCGCTGAAGATGAGAGTGAGAACAGCAGGAAGAATGACACACACAAGAACAAGGCCAACCCAGAAAAGAAGGTCCTTCTCTTCTGTTGCGGTGATTGCACCGAGGGGGCCTACAAGACCGCATGTACCCATACCCGCAGAAACGCCAACGCATTCAAGACGGAATACGACGGTAGCAATAGGTCCTGTAATAACAGAGGCAAGAATGGGAGGAATCCACACAAGAGGCTTTTTAACGATATTTCCCATCTGGAGCATGGAAGTGCCGAGGCCCTGAGCGATAAGTCCGCCGAAGCGGTTTTCACGGAAGCTCATAACGGCAAAGCCAACCATCTGCGCGCAGCAGCCCGCAAGAGCGGCTCCGCCCGCAATTCCCGCAATACCGATCATTGAACAGATTGCAGCACTTGATATGGGAAGGGTCAGAAGAATACCGACAAGAGCGGCAACAACCATACCCATAGGTATGGGATGGAGCTCAGTTGCAGTATTGATAAACACGCCCATGTAATACATTACGTATGCAACTCCGGGGCAAATGAGCTTTGCAACGGCAAAGCCTGAAAGCAGAGTCAATGCAGGGGTGATGATAATATCAACCTTTGTTGAGCCTGACTCAAGCTTTCCTATCTCGCAGGCAACAAGCACCGCAAGAAATGCTCCCGCAGGACCTGCAGTAACAAGAGATTCGACACCTGCAACGCTTGTACCGATCATATAACCGCAAGCGCCCACCGCAGCACAGGAATAAAGAACGAGAGGAGTTGCCTTAAGAGCACTTGCAACGGCAATACCGATAGCGGCACCGCAAACGTATCCGTTCATTGCAAAGCCTGCAAGCTCAAGCAAAAAATCGAGGGAAAGCCATTCGCCAATGGTCTTAATAATAGTACCGATAAGCAGAGATGCAAAAAGACCCTGCGCCATTGCACCCATGGCAGTTATAAAATATGTTTTAGGGGAAAGATCAATATTCTTTTTCTTCAAAAATGCTTTGAATTTACTCACTTAATTTTCTCCTGTCTTATAAAATTCTGTCGGCTACACAATTTACCGACAAGCTAATTATAACACAAGTGATTCAAAATATCAATAGTGTGTATATACACTGTATATACAGAAAACTCCCGCGATTTTGCGGGAGTTTTGTGCATATTAAGGTAAACAGTGCCCTGCAGCACGGTATATCTCATACCACTCGCTTCGGGCGAGCATAACGTCAGAAGCCTTGCAGATTTCAGAAAGATGCTCGGGATTCATAGTGCCCGCAATAAGCTGCATATTTGCGGGATGGCGAAGAATCCATGCTGCCGCAACGCCCGTCTTTGTAAGACCGTATTTCTCACCGATACGCGCGAGAGCCTCGTTAAGCTCGGGATACTTATCGGAATCCACGAAATTACCTTCAAAAAATCCGTACTGGAAGGGAGACCAGGTCTGTATCGTAATATTGTTGATTCTTGAATACTCAAGAACACCGCCGTCGTGCATAACGGAATCGGCATTTTTCATATTCACGTTCATGCCGCTTGTTACCATTCCCGCCTCTGTTACGGAAAACTGAAGCTGATTGATTATAAGAGGCTGCTTTACCGCAGTTTTCAAAAGCTTCATCTGCATAAAATTGTGGTTTGAAACGCCGAAATTACGAACCTTCCCTGCACTCTCGAGAGTGTCAAAAGCCTCGGCGACCTCCTCGGGCTCCATCAGCGTATCGGGACGGTGAAGCAGGAGAATATCAATATAATCAACGCCGAGACGGGAAAGGATTCCGTCAACAGACTTAAGAATATGCTCCTTTGAAAAATCATACTGTCCGTCGTGGATTGCGCACTTTGACTGAATAAGGATCTTTTCTCTTTTGTCGGGATTTCTTGAGAGCCAATCTCCGAAAAGACGCTCCGAGCTTCCGCCGCCGTATATATCGGCATGGTCAAAGAAATTAACGCCGCAATCAATCGCGCTCTCTATAATCTCATCTGTTTTTGCCTGAGAAAGACCGCTCATTCTCATACAGCCGAGAGAAACCGCAGAGGCTCTCATGTTACCGATATTTATATATTTCATATCTTACTCCTTAGTCTCAAGTGACCATCCGTGGTCACCGTGATAGATCATCTGACGGGTCATACCGCCGTCAATACAGATATTCTCTCCGGTAATAAACCCTGCCATATCGGAGCAAAGATAAAGGACCATATTTGCAATATCGCAAGGATTTCCGACTCTGCCCGCAGGCTGCTGAACAGCATCAGCCCCCTCGTATACAGTATAGGCCGTATCAATCCATCCGGGAGAAACGGAATTTACCCTCACTTTCCCCGAAAGACTTACTGCAAGAGCATGGGTGAGTGCGGCAATTCCGCCCTTTGCCGCAGTATAGCTTTCTGTCTGGGGCTGGCTCATTCTGTCACGGGATGATGAAATATTGACAATACTTGCACCCTCTGCAAAATAAGGGGCAAAAAGCTTTGAAAGGTAAAAGGGCGCTGTCACTCCAACCTTCAGTGCATATTCAAAATCCTCGTAGCTACCTTCAGTAATACCGCAGGTCTTCGGAAGCGCATTGTTTATAAGAAAATCAACGTGACCATAGTCCGAAATAACCTTTGCCGCAAAAGCTTCAAGAGTGCTGCGGTCTGCAATGTCGCCTGTAAAATAATCGTTCTCCTGCAGATCAATAATGCAGACACTGGCCCCTGCCTTCTCAAACTCCTCGCGAATACACTTGCCGATTCCCTGCACTCCGCCTGTAATAACGGCTACCTTGTTTTTAAAATCAAACATATCAGAACTCTACGATTTCGGGCGCATTGCCGAAGGAAGCGAATGTGGCAGTGGCATTCTGCATATAAAGCACCTGAGTGTTTCCGTCATTCTCATCGTACATCGCACGAAGATGAGGATATGCATCAAGCATTGATTTCTTTGCGTCAAAGCGATCGTCATCTATAAGCTCGCAGGCAATACGTACCCATCCCCCCTCCGAGAAAGCGCAGATCTCAGCCTTGGGATTTGCTTTAAGCTGACAGCTTGTGGGCTTTACCTTGCCTGTCTGTATATAAAGCTTTCCCTCAAACTCGTTGATAGTGCCAAAGGGGCGCACTCTGGGCTGATCGCCCTCAACTGTGGCAAGATAGTAAACATCAGCCTTTTTCAAAAAATCATAAACTCTCTTCATAATAACCTCCAAATATTTAACATTCTATTGCAATCTTTATTACACCGTCAAGACGATTTTCAAAAACCTCGTATGCCTCGTCTATCCTTGAGAGCGGATAGGTGTGGGTTATCAGCGGCTCTGTGTTGATCTTTCCATCTGCAATCAAGCTGAGTGTTTCTTCGCAGTCGCATCCGTCAACACCGCCTGTTTTGAAAATAAGATTCTTTCCGTACATCTCGGGAAGAGGCAGCTTTTGCGCTTTATCATAAAGGGCAACCACCGTAACAATTGCATTGGGGCGGGCGCATTCCCAGGCCAATCGAAATGTCGAATCACCCCCCGCAACCTCAAGAACTACGTCTGCGCCGCCGTGGTCGCTGCTATCCTTTACAAAGCTAAGACATTCCTCGGGAGAGACTGTCAGCACCTCGGGATAGTTCTTATTTATAAATTCAATGCGCTCCCTGTCCTTTTCGCAAAGGATTATGCGCTTTGGATTTTTTAGCATCACGCAAAGAAGAGTGCATATTCCCGTAGGGCCCGCGCCGATAATGAGGACAGTATCCTCCTCTGTGATCTCGGATATTCTCGCCGCCCAGTAACCCGTTGCAAGAACGTCGCCCACAAGAAGGGCTTGCTTGTCTGTAACGTTATCGGGAATTCTGTTAAGCCCCGTATCGGCAAAGGGCACACGAACGTACTCTGCCTGTCCTCCGTCAATGCGGCAGCCGAGAGCCCAACCGCCATCCCTGTCCTGACAGTTGTTCACAAATCCCTTTTTGCAAAAGAAGCACTCTCCACAAAAGGTCTCCACGTTAACAGTAACACGGTCCCCCGGCTTTACGTTCGTTACGGCACTTCCAACCTTTTCAACAATACCGACCATCTCGTGTCCAACGGTTATCCCCGGCACCGCCCTCGGAACACTTCCGTGCTTTATATGAAGATCACTTGAGCAAATGCTTGCAAGAGTAACCCTGACGATAGCATCCCGCTCATGAAGAATCTCAGGCACAGGCTTTTCCACAAAGCCAAACTTCCCTTTTTCTATGTATGTGTATGTTAGCATATTACTCCTTGATTCTTATTTTACCTTATCGTAATTTTTCTTGATCCTTTCAAGTATCTCCTCGTCTGCGGGGCAGAAATCGTAGTTTGGTATCTCTGCGGGAGTTATCCATTTTATGTCATTGTGTTCAAGCTTTTTCGGCTCGCCCTCGGCTATGGTCGCATTGAATAATGTGAGATGCACAACTATATCGGGGTACTCATGTATAACCTCCATGAACACTTCCCCAACACAAAGAGTAACGTCAAGCTCCTCGTGACATTCGCGGATAAGAGCTTCCTCTTTTGTCTCCGCCGCTTCAACCTTGCCGCCGACAAACTCCCAGAGAAGCCCTCTTGCCTTATGGGCAGGCCTCTGGCAGATCATAAATCTGTTCTCATCCCATATAAGGGCAGCAACTACTTCAGTCATATTATCACACTATCCTGTTTTTATTTTAATTATATCATATGATATGAAAAATTCAAGGGATTTAATCTAAAATTTTTCCGTCGGTGGAAAGGGTTATTACCTGCCAGGGAATAAATTTGCCGCTTGTATGTAACGCTTTTTTTGCGGCAAGCTCTATTCCGCTGCAGCAGGGAACCTCCATGCGT
>JAZUAR010000074.1:0-5353 GCA_045638055.1 Candidatus Avispirillum sp. | reverse complement strand
AAACATGGAAAAGCTTATTCACTCTTATGAAACACTGTTCATCATTGATGCTCAGCTTTCCGATGAGGAGATCAAGGCTGTTGCAGAGAAGTTCATCGCTCGTATCGAGAAGAACGCAACTGTAAAGGAAGTTAACGAGTGGGGCAAGAGAAGACTTGCATACCCCATCAACGATAAGAACGAGGGTTACTACGTTCTTGTTAACTTCGAGTCTGATGCAGATTTCCCCGCAGAGCTCGAGAGAAGATTCAGCATCAACGAGAAGATCATGCGTTCCATCGTGATCCGTCACGAGGACAAGAAGGCAGAGGCTTGATTTCGGCTTTTGCAGGATAACGTTTAGAGAGGAAATACAATGGCTAACTTTAACTTCAACAAGGTAATCATCGGTGGTAGAATTACCGCAGACCCCGAACTGAAGAACACACCCTCCGGTATCTCTGTTACATCCTTCACAATTGCGGTTAACCGTCGTTTCGGTTCCAAGAGCGGTGAGGACAATGCTGCTGATTTCATCAACGTAACAGCATGGAGACAGACTGCTGAATTTATCACAAGATATTTCAGAAAAGCAAGCTCTATCTGCATCGTTGGTACACTTCAGAACAGAAACTGGACAGATAATAACGGCGTAAAGCACTACGCTACAGAGGTTGTTGCAGACGAGGCATATTTTGTTGATGCAAAGAACGAAAGTCCTTTCGCACAGAGAGAGGCTTCACAGCCCTATATTCCCGAAAGCTATACAGCTCCTGCATATGCTACCCCTGCGGCTTCGGCAGAAATGCCCAAGTTTGAAGAAATCGGAGACGATGAAGATCTGCCCTTCTAATTTGAGGCAGTTCTAACTAAGAAGCATATTTCTTTTTAAAATTTAAATGGAGGTTTCATAGGAAACATGGATACAGAAATGACTGTTGCAGCAGAAGCAGTTGTTGCAGAACAGCCCGCACAGGATGCTGAAGCTCCTGCGCCCAGAGCAGAGAGAAGACCTGCTCCCAGAGCTAACAACCGCAGAAGAAGAAAGGTTTGCCTTTTCTGCGAGGATAAGATCGATCACATCGACTACAAGGATACAGTTCGCCTTAAGAAGTACGTTTCTGAGCGCGGCAAGATCCTTCCCCGCCGTATCAGCGGTGCATGCGCTAAGCACCAGAGACAGCTCACATCTGCAATCAAGATTGCACGTGTAGTTGCTCTTATGCCTTACGTAGCTGACTAATTAAAGCAACAACAAATCCCTCCCGAATCTCGGGAGGGATTTTTATTTATATCACAAAAATAGTTGACGGATTCCAAATGGTATGATATACTGAGGTTGACAAGAAAAAACTTTTATCGTCGGAAGGGAGAAAATCATGAAATTCAAAAAGATCATAACTGCTTTGGCTTTGATCATCATATCATCTATATGCCTTTTGTTTGCTTCCTGTGCAAAAGATGAGCAGGATATAAAGCAAAATAAGCTCTCTCCCGATATTTATCCATCTGCGGGAGTAGAGTATGAGTATAACGATGATGGACTTCCTGCAACAGCTACCGTGTACAAGGGCGAGAAGGTATATTGCAAATACGAGTACGTTTACGATGACGACGGCGCTCTTTCAAAAAGAATTGAAAAGAACAAAGACGGGGAAACGGTATGCGAGTGCGAATACAAAAACGGAAAAACTCTTTTGTGGGAGAATCTTTATTCCGATGAAGGCACCTTGGAAACTAAGCTGAAATACAATAAAGATGGCTTTGTTACAAGAAGGGTCAACTGTAACGGTGACGGTCTCGCAAGCCTCATAATCGACTATGATGAAAATGGCACAGTACTTAAAACTACAGAGAACTACTATTACCACAAAAACGGATCTTTGAGCAGCACAGTAATAACAGGAGAGGACGGCTCATGTGAAATTCTGTACTATACTGAAGAAGGTAAGCTGAGAGAGTCTTATATATACAACAATGCTGACCGTGAATTGATTTTGGAACACAAAAGCTATAGCTCGGACGGAAAACTCACCCTTGAGCGTTTTTATAACAGTGCAGGAAAAGAAGAGCGTGCCATAGAGTACGATTCCGAACAAAATATAAAATCCGTTAAAGTTTTTAGTGAAATCGGCCTAGTTCATTACATAGAGTATGAGAACAGCATGACTGTTTCTTGGGTTGAATATAAGTACGATGAAAACGGAAAGTTCACAGAAAAGATCGAGCATTCCGTTGAGGGTAAGTATATAGAGCCTCTTATTGGAGGTTCGGATATAGTTATTTCTAATCAAACAGCTCAGAATCCGAATTACGAGTATATAAACGTTGAAGAGTGGCAGTATCCCGATAACATTTCTGCAAAAAAGTATTTTTATTCAAGTGACCTGATCTTCGAAGAAGGCGATACTGTCCCTGTCGATAAACTGATGACATATTTCACTCTGTGTGAAATGCGGGACAATAGCAACAATAGTGAGCTTTACGAGTATCTTGAGCAGTACAGAACGGGCAGGGATTCTTTCAGCATTCCGAAGGAGATCGTTAATACTGAAATTGAAAAGCATTTTGCAGTTAAAGTGGACGGCTCTGATTCCCAATATACCGATCCCGAAAATGCAGACCATTATCTTCTCACTCTTTGTGCCAGAGGGCTTATGGGTGTTGTAATGAAGGATCATGCTGTTGACGGTAACAGAAGCACCGCGGTGTATGTCTTGTATGACAGTATCGACGGCAGAATATTCAGAAAAGCTGAGATATGCATCGAAAACGAGGACAGCGAGGAGGACTTCAAGATCATATACGTTAGAGAAATAGATTGAGAATATAATTAAAACTGCTGTCGAGATTCGACAGCAGTTTTTGCTTTATAAAAAAGGCAGAGCATCAATGTTAGATGCTCTGCTTTTATATTTATAAATTATGGGTGTGCATAGTCCCAGCGGATGGGCTTGCTAATGTCATTTCCGAAATCCGGTTTGCCGGAGTGATCCCAAGGTGAAGGTGAATTGCCACTGTAAGGAAGTTCTACCGGAGTAAAGTTGATTTCAAATTTTGGCGGAGGATTCTCTTCCATTGCAATCTTGACGGAATAATTGATCTCATCAGCGGTAAAGCCGAGGTAAGCCATATTGCTTCTGAAATTATTTTCCGAATATGCATATATATGATTAGTATAATACCTGGCAGCTATCAGAGCCTGCTCAAACCAATTGATATTAAGGCGAGTAAGAATGATCTCTGCCTCGTCGGAGCTGTATCCAAGACTAATTATAGTATTTTTTGCGGATTTTTTTGAATATCCGTCATATGGGCTGTAGAATTTGCTTTTGATATCTGCATAGAATGCCGCATCAACCGTACTGCATCGGGTACAAACGCCGAGATAATAGCTGTGCCCGAGAGGATCGCCTTCAATATAGCTGCAGCGGTTGCAGGTCTTGGCAGCCGTGCAGGTAGCTTCGCTAAAATCGTGTCCGAGAGCCGCGGCTCTTGTTTCTCTGCAAAGAGAGCAGTATTCGTCGGCTGTGCAGGTTGCAGAGATCCATATATGCTCAAGGTGCTTGCCCATAGTAGCCTTGCAGTCCTTGCAGGTCTTGGCGCTGTCGCAGGTAGCCTCTAGCCAGGTGTGGGGAAGAGGAGTACCGTCAGTTAAAGAGCAGCGTGTGCAGGTTTTTGGGTTTTCGCAGTCTGCATCAACCCATTTGTGACCGAGGGGCTTGCCCTTTACGTCGCCGCAGGCACATCTTGCAGATGCTGTGCAGGTGGCCTTTTTATCAAAACGGTGTATGTGGATAATAGTGTTCTCGCCGTCATCAACGCCGTTTGATACAAAGGCTAAAAGAAAACAGAGAATAATTGTAACAACCGCAGTTATCGCGGCAAATATCGTTGTTTTATACTTTCCCGTAAGTCTGAGGATTCTGTATTTAATGGGCTTGTTCGCAAAAGCCACTACAAAGCTTGCCTTCTGAGGGATCATATCAACGATAAGGCGACCGTAGGTGATGCGCTTTTCGCTGTCCATCGTACGGACAACCGATTCATCGCAGGCAATCTCAGCATCTCTCTTTGAAAGGAGCGCTGCCGCCCAGATAAGGGGATTCCACCAAAAGAGAATAATAAGAGCAATTCGTAAAACCGCCCAGAGATGGTCTGCATGGCGTATGTGTGTCTTTTCGTGAAGGATTATAAGATCAAGATCCTTGCAGCTTTCAGCCGAGGGCGTTATGTAGATCTTTGGCACGATTCCCATAACGCAGGGAGAGGATACCTTGTCTGTAACGTAAACCTTTGTATTGCCGCTCGTGCTGTGATATTGCCTGTTCTTTTTTAGCTTTATTCCGGTGATAACGAAGGGAACTGCAAAAAAGAGAAGTGTGATAAGGCTTCCAAGGCCCCATGCATAAAGGAGCATCGCCTCAGCATCGATCTTTATAGCGCTTGGGGGAAGCTTTTCTGCGGTCACACTGTCAGCGGTCGGTGCATTTCCCAATGATGCCATTGTATCTTCCGGCAGGTCGGGAGTGACAGGGGTGATGGGCAGAGCCTCCGAGCTGTTCGGAATCTCAAAGGATGGATCTGTGTCTTCCTTTAGTGTTCCTGGCTCTATCCTTTCAAGGATAGCCGTTCCAAGCTCTGAAACCTCGGGAAAGGGAAGGTCAAGGCTGATGAGATTTACGGGAATTACAAGCCTTATAATAACAGCAAGCCATAAGGCATAGACGAGCTTTCCCGATACTCTTTTCTTGCACAGTGCACGAATTATAATAACGGCAAAGATAAGCAGAGAAAGAGAAAATAAATATTCAAGCATCTTATTTTTCGGAAATGGACTTTTCTGCGTCGTCGAGGATCTTTCTCAGCTCGTCAACGTCATTTTTGGTAAGAGCCTTCTGTCCTGCGAGAGAGGAAACCATAAGACCGAGGCTTCCGTTGTAAACTCTTGAAAGGAAGGACTCAGTTTCCCAGATAGCGCAGTCCTCCTCGGAAACGATAGCTGTGTACTTCTGAGGCTTAACAGTCTGGTCAAGGCTTACTGCGCCCTTAGCGATAAGGCGTCTGAGCATAACGAAAACTGTGGACTTAGACCAGGCAGTGTCCTCCTTGAGTGCGTTTGTAATGCCGATAAGGTCGCTTGCAGTTCCGTTCCAAAGAATCTTGATAAGCTTCCATTCGCAATCTGATAAATAAATCTTTTCCATAATAATCTCCGTTCATAGTTATTATCTGTCAATTTTATGTTATCACACATTTTTATAATCGTCAATAAGGATATAAAAAATCCCACGGGAAACCTTGGTTTTCCGAGGGATTTTTTTGTTATTTTTTCATCTGATTTGCGGTTCTGGGATCGCCGTTTTCAAGGAAA
>JAZUAR010000073.1:0-12939 GCA_045638055.1 Candidatus Avispirillum sp. | reverse complement strand
CGTGTTTTCACCGTTTGCCCCTTCTGGACAAAAACTGCCTTCTTTGACCGCGCCGTCGATAAAAAGAAGGATGCCGTTATCAAAAAATACGTTGCCATGTACGACCCGAATTATATAGTTGATCATACGTGGAAGAAAATGAAAACAAAGAAGGATTACTGCATCCCCGGCTTTAAGGCAAAGGCTCAGGTCCTTGCAGTAAAGCTTCTCCCCCACAGCATCGTCATGAAGGTCTGGGAAAAGCAGCAGAGGCTGTGAGAATTACACAAACAAAAAAGGAGCTGTTACAGCTCCTTTTTATTTTTGCTTTTATTCCTCGGGGCATCCTGCGAGGGCTGCTCCGATAACTGTACCGAAGCGGGCGTATTTCGGGATGACGAAGTTCATATTAAACATTCTGTTGAGAGAATCGAAAACTGTTTTTGCCTGAGAAACAGTTGTGAGGTTTCCTGTAAGGACGATATCCTTGAGGTCGTAGTTTCTTGCGGCAAAAACGCTGACCATTCCCACGGTCTCAAATACCATATTGATAATACCGAGTGCAACGTCGCTGTTTGTGGCAATATCGCTCACGTTGCCGAAATTGGACGCAGTCATGGAATCTGCAAATCCGGGAGCGATGTCCTGGTTTGTGAGGGCGTTGATCTTGATATCAACGTTTGAAAGGTCGCCGCCTGTTGCCAGCTGCTCGATGTGCTCAACGTTGTCCATTCCGAGAAGCTTCTTGGAAAGTCCGACAAGAGTACCGCCGCCAACTCCCGTACCGCCGAGGTATACGGGGGACTTGTCCTTTTCGGAGTATACAAGAGCAGTACCTGTTCCGAGGCTGACGATAATAGCTCGCTCAAACTCGGAAAGATAACGTCCGCCGAGACCGATGCAGTCAAATTCGCTGATAGCCTCCCACTTGAGAGAGTATATATTATCCTTGATCTCGGAAGCGCCTACTCCCGTAACCATAACCTTTTCTATATCGTTAAGGGAAAGATCGTTTTCACTTGTGAACTTTCCGAGAGCGCCGTACATGGATGTAACGGGGTCTGTTGCTCTGACGAAAAGGGGCTCCATAAGACGGCGGTCGCCGCCAGTAATATCAAATCCAACGATCTTTGTGGTGCTGAGACCTACGTCTATTCCTAAAATGATCTTCTTAGACATAAAAGCATCCTGCCTTTGTTTTTTACATAATACTATACAATATTATCATATAAAAAATAAAATTGCAAGTGCTACGGGCAAAGAGTATCAAGGAGTTGTCCTGTGTCAAGACCGCAGTCCTTTCCCTTTATGTAATCGGCAAGGCCCTTGGCAAAGATCACGGCGGCGCGCTTTGCCTCTGTGAGAGTGTTTGCGCAGGTGCCGCATTCGAGAATCAGGGATGATTTGGAGGTATCCTGATAAAAGGAGGCCCGTCGCAGATTGACAGGGCGCATCAGGGATGGGTAGTAAGAATAAAGTTCTGACTGCAATTGAATTGCCGTTGTCAGATTGCTTCGCCAGCCGTGGTGGGAGCTTCCTCCCTCGTCCGTGCCGCAGACGAACATCAGCTGGGCTGTTGATTTTTTGAAAAGGGTGGTTGATGCCTTGACGTATCCTTGACTTTCGTTTCCGATGCAGTCTCTGTGGATGTCAAATATATATTGAATGGAAGGGTATTTCGAGAGTATGCTTTTAACAGCGGCGTTGCTGTTGTCGTATGCCGTGCTCCAGCTTTCGCTGTCGAAAAGCTCCTGAACGTGTATTGTGGTGATTCCCGCCTTTTCAAGAACTGCGGTGATAACCTCCCCTATTGCAACCACGTTTTTTTCAGTGTCGCGTGTGCGAAAGCTTGTCTTGTGCGAGTCTGCATACCCCTCTGTTGCGTGGGAGTGGTATATCAGCACCTTGGGGGCATCCTTTCCGTATTTCTTTGAAAGCGCATCGAGGGAGGGGGAGGGGCGGTCGCTTCCGAGGAGCTGATACAGGTCGGGGGTGTATGAGGTCTCATTTGTAAGGGAAAGCCCGTACTCTGTCTTTGATGAAAGGTCGCTTTCCCTTATGAGAAAATCATATTGCTTGTCCTCGTGGCCTCCCTTGAGCTCGCTTTCCTCGGGGAGGGGAGGTATCATGGGCTCGCTTATTGCGTAATCGGGTACTATAAAGGAAAGCAAAAGCTCGCCTCCCTCGTTTTTCAGAAATTCACAGGCCCTGACTGCTATTGCGGAATGCATGACGAGAGAAAATACCAAAAGTAAAATTGCCCCTGTCATAGGGATTATCCTGAAGGATATCTTCTTTTTTTCTTTTTTGCTTTCTTCAAGCAGTGGTATGTCAATAATGATCGGTTCCTTTTCGCGGTCCATTTTATTTGTCCTCCTCGTTCTTTTTTTCGAGTATATGAAAGTCCTCGGAGGATTATTACTACAGCCCCTCGCAGAGAAATGCGCGGTTGATTGCCTTTGCAAGGATTTTTGAAATTTCCTCGGAAACTATATCGCAGTCTCTGAGGGAAACGAAAAAATCTCTTTCTTCGTTTAACGAATCGTATAGCTCTCCGCCTGTGTCGGTAATGCCTGCATTGGCAAGTGAATCGAAGACAAGTGTGGCGCAGTCCACAACGGTGGGAACTCCTATTGCAAGAACGGGGTAGCCGATAGTTTCGCGGTTGACGGCGCCGCGGCGGTTTCCGATGCCGCTTCCGGGTTCTATACCCGTGTCGGAAAGCTGGATTGTGGCGCAGAGCCTTTTTGTAGATCTTGCCGCAAGGGCGTCTATAGCAATGACAAGGTCAGGCTCGGCGTATTGGGCAGCCCCCTTTATCATTGCCGCGGCCTCGATTCCCGTCTGCCCCATAACTCCCGGATGAACAGCGCTTAGTCCAGCACAGCCTATCTTTAAAAACAGGTCTTTTTTGTCGGAGGTGAGCATATGATTGGTCACGGCGATCTTATCTGCCGTCCGCGGGCCGATTGAGTCTGCGGAAATAAATCTGTTTCCAAGCCCCGCCACAAGGACCTTAGTGCTTCCCGAAATTGGATTCTTCGTTATCCGCTCCGTGTATGAGATGATGACGTTGCATAGGGCATCCGTTATCCGCTCCTCGGTGTCCGGGTCAAGGGTACGGATAAGGGGGCAGTGCAGGGTCATATAGCTGCCCTCGGGTCTGCCCGTTGCCGCTTCACCCCTTCGGTCGAGGACGGAAAGCTCGCAGACAGAAAGCCCCCTCAGGGTGTATTCTCTGTAAGAGGTGCCCTTCGTGTGGTGACTTATGTTGATGCTTTCGCAGGCAAGATCGGTCCTTGGGAGAGAGCCTTTGGAAAAATGCGATTCTTTTGCACAAAATTTCATAAAATCATTGCCTTTCATGAAAAAATAAATATAATATAAGTAGTATTTGCAACATCTTTTTCGTCTATAACCGCAAAAATGAGGTTTGGTCGGAAAAGCGTTCATAATAATTTCCGAAGATGCCCCTGCGCTCTGTGAAAATTAAACTAAAAAGTAAAAAGAGAATTGTGCATTTGAATGAATCTTAAAACATTTATCCAATAATCCATTGATAAACAATTGCTCTTGTGTTATAATTTAGTGTATAAAGTTATCGCAGTGTGCCTGTGGACCTGAGGTAATACAACGGAACCATAAAAGGAGTTCGCAAAAATGAAAAAACTGGTATGCTTAATTCTGGCAGTGATCATGGTATGCACATCTTTGGCTGCATGCTCCACTCTCGAAAAGGGCGACAAGGGCGCCGTTATCACAATGTATCTCGCTGACGAGATCTATGATTACGACCCTGCTGTCGGATTTACCGATACTGCTACTGCAAAGTTCCTTTCTCTCATGTTTGAGGGTCTCACAACTCTCGATGAGAACGGCGATTGGCAGAAGGCAATGATGAAGAGCTATAAGTACCTTGAGCCTGAGTTTGAGGGCGATACATATAAGCTCGAGATCTCTCTCCGCGAAACAAAGTGGAGTGATGGTCGTACCGTTCAGGCAAACGATTTCGTATATGCGTGGAAGCGTATCATGGAGCCCACATTCAAGTGTGAGGCAGCATCTATGCTCTATGACCTCAAGAATGCTCGTGAGGTTAAGATGGGCGATGCAAGTGTAGACGACCTTGGCGTATATGCTATCGATACATACGTTCTTCAGGTAGAGTTTGCAAAGGACGTAAATCTTGATGAGTTCTTCAAGACTTGCGCATCTGTTGCTCTCGTTCCTCTCAGAGAGGATAGCGTAAGCAGCAATAAGGACTGGGCGAAGCGTGCATCTTCCATGGTAACAAACGGTCCCTTCGACCCCAGAAAAATCGACTTCGGCAAGCAGCTCACTCTCGAGCGCTCTGCTTACTACTATCGTGATACAGAGTCCAGCCAGGCTCTCGATAAGTACGTAATCCCCTACAGAATTATCGTTCTTTATAACTACGGCGACAGCGCAAAGCAGCTTGAAAAGTTCCAGGCCGGCAATATCTTCTACATCGGCGAGATCGCTATGGCAGCTCGTGCTGAGTATAAGGGTCAGGCAGAGGTTCGTGATTCCGCTATCACAACATCTCTCTACTTCAATACACAGAACAAGCTCTTCGCTAAGAAGGAAGTAAGACAGGCTCTCTCCCTCGCTCTCGACCGTGAGGCGATCGCAGAGGCAGTAGTATTTGCAAAGGCTGCAACAGGCTTTGTTCCTTACGGCATCGATGATGCTGACGGCAAGGGCGACTTCCGTGAGGTTGGCGGCAAGCTTATCGAAACAGGCGCAAACGTTGATGAGGCTAAGGCTCTCCTCAAGAAGGCAGGCGTAACAAGCGGCTCCTTCACTCTCTCCGTTCGTGATAACGAGGTTGATGTAACAGTTGCTAAGGCAGTTGCAGAGGCATGGAAGACTCTCGGCTTCACAGTTAAGGTTAAGGAGCTCGGCTCTAAGAAGATGGAGAACACAGAGGCTAACCAGGCTGTAGTTCGCGAGGATCTTTATGCAACAGCATTTGCTGCAGGTGATTTCGATGTAATGCTTGTAGATTACAACGTTCTTTCTCCCAATGCTTTCGCTGCTCTTGCTCCTTTCGCAACAGAATATTCCGGTAACGGTATTCTTCTTGATCCTCTTTCCGATAAGACTGAGAAAATCAATCATATCACAGGCTACGCAAGCGAAGAGTATTCTAAGCTTATCGACACTGCATATGAGGCAGATAAGAGCGCAGATGAGCTCAAGGCTCTCCACGATGCAGAGAAGATGCTTCTTGACGATATGCCTGTAATCCCTGTTGTATTCCAGCAGGATGCATATCTTGCAAGCGGTGAGATTTCCGGCATCAAGTCATCTTACTGGGGCCGTGATTTCAAGCGCACAAAGATGAAGAGCTACATGGCATATAAAGAGTCCATCCAGAATGAGCTTAATGAGGACGAGGCTGAAGGCGACTGATCCTAATTATCTGTAAATTCTGAGCGGGAGGCATTGCCTCCCGCTTTTAATCGAAATATTTATGTGATAAGAGTTCTGCAGGAAGCCCAAATCAAACAGAAACGGAAGAATTAGTATGGCATCTCAACTTAAAAAAGAAGATGAAATTAAAATATTTATACTGTATCTGCTGGATAAAATAGGCTATCCTCTGGATTATCCAAGCATCGGATCGATCATGATGCAGGACGGCATTGTTAATTTCTTTGATTTTGCTCAGTGCTTTTTTGCATTGGTGGATGCAGGACATATCCGCGAGATCATCGCGGACAAGAACGAAAAGGCAGAAGGCGTCGATGTTGCGGAGTCTGAGGACGATGATGCGGATTTCGAACCTACAAGCACGGTGCTCTATGAGGTAACAGATACGGGAAGACACGTTGCCCGCGTTCTTTCAGACAGCCTTATGGTGTCTGTCAGAGAGAAGAGCTACAGAAGCGCTCTCCGTCATCTTTCCTTTGAAAGACAGGGTGCTTACGTTGATCATAGCTACAGACCTGACGGCGACGGCTTCCTCGTTAATTGCTCCATCAAGGATCATAACGGTGTCGTTATGGACCTGACTGTCCGCGCAGACAGCGAGTATCAGCTGAGAAGAATGCTTAATAACTATTCTGAGCGCCCTGAAGTGGTGTTCCGAGGAGTTGTTGCGCTTCTTTCCGGTGACGTTAATTATCTTTTTGAAGACTGAAAAAACGGAAGGGCTCAGGCTCTTCCGTTCTTTTTTGAAATTAACATAACAAAATTATAATAAAATCATAAAAGGTCAAAGACGATTGACTATTGTGTAGCAAAATATGCAGAACAATTGTGAATAATGACGAAAAACACGAATATAATTTAATTAATGAGTGAAAAAATACCAAATAACTATTGACAAAAGACATAACGGTGATATAATGTTAACATAGTTTGTAAATAAATGTATTTACATACAGGAATTTCAATCAGCAGGTATTAAGTGTTGGATCAGGATCTTTTGGCGATTATAAACGGAGTTAAATCCGGAAGAGATGAGGACTTTGAAAAGCTCAAGCAAAGGTATAAGCCTCTGACCTCTGAAATGGCTAAAAGATTTGCCCAGAGCGGAGTCGGAAGCCTTGTGGACCTTTCGGAGGAGGCTGAGCGAGCTCTGCTGAAAGCGGCGCTTTCCTTTGATTTATCGAAGGACAAAATCACCTTTGGTTTGTATGCAAAGATATGCGTGAGAAACGCGCTTATCTCTGTAGGACGTGCTAACGCGGCAGACAGAAGGAGAAGAGAAAGAGCAGCAAAGGCAACGAAGCAGCAGACTAAAATGCCTATAATTTCCTTTGGAGATACGTCTCCCGAGGAGGTTTTGAAAATGCTTGAATCATCTCTTTCTTCTTATGAGAAGCAGGTGCTGAAGGAGTTTTTTTCAGGACGAAGCGCTATTGATACGGCAGAAACTCTGGATACAGACGTCAAGTCTGTTTATAATGCAGTCTACCGTATAAGAGCAAAGGCTAAGAAAATCAGCGCGCAGATTGAAAAAGACAAATAACACAGTATGAAAGGCTTGCCTTCATATATATGCCCCGATAGTTTAATAAGAACGTTGTTTACAAAGGTAACGGTTTGAATCCGTTTAGGGCGAAATCTATTTTATTCTACCATTTTAAGCGAGGTAAAAGATGTACCAGGACAAGACATTAGTATGCAAGGATTGCGGCCAGGAGTTTGTTTTCACAGCAGGTGAACAGGAATTCTACGCAGAGAAGGGCTTCCAGAACGAGCCCCAGAGATGTAAGGCTTGCCGCGACGCAAGAAAGAACGCAACAAGAGCTCAGAGAGAAATGTTCACAGCTACTTGCGCTCAGTGCGGTGGAGAAGCTAAGATTCCTTTCCAGCCCACAAGTGACAGACCCGTATACTGCAGCGAGTGCTTTGCTGCAAAGAAGGAACAGTAATCTATCTGCATTAGCATATATATTACGAAGAGAAAAGGTGTGCCTCGGCACACCTTTTCTTTTTGTTTTATTTTGCAAAGGACTTTTTGCAAAATAAGTCCTTTGCATTACTCCCCGATAAACTCGAATTTGATCGGATTCGTGAAACTACTACTTATTGAAGGGTAATGTATGGATAAATACAATATGTATAATAAAACACATATTTTTACATTTGGTAAGGGCAGTTTTTTTATAAAAATATATGTACAAAGCTCAAAAAGTGTGTTATAATACATAAGTATAATTGCATAAGTAGTAGCATTTGCAAAACAGAAAGGATCGGACCTGATGGACGGCACACAGAACAAGAACAAGAAATACCGTTCCCGTGACAACGGTGCGGGCAAGGGCGGACGCAACGATAACCGCAGAAATGATTTTCGCCGCGGCGAGGCAGAGGCTTTGTCCGAGGGTGTAGTAGTCGGCAGAAACTCAGTCCGTGAGCTTCTCAAATCCGGCAGAAGCATTGACAAGATCTTCGTCAAGAGCGGAGTTCGCGAGGGCTCTCTTACGGTGATCGTGGCTGAGGCTATTGCTCAGAAGATTCCCGTAGTTGAGGTAACTCAGGAGAAGCTTGATTCTCTTTCTCAGGGAACAAACCATCAGGGCGTTGTTGCCATGGCGGCTGAAAAGGAATACACCGATGTTGACGGTATTCTTGCCATTGCCGCAGAGCGCGGAGAAACTCCTCTTATCGTAATTGCAGACGGTATTGAGGACCCTCACAACATGGGTGCGCTCATCCGTTGCGCGGAGTGCTCCGGTGCACACGGAATTATTATCCCCAAGCGCCGCAACGTTGGTATCACAGCAACTGTTTCCAAGGCATCTGCAGGTGCTCTTGAGCATATGGCCATTGCAAAGGTCACAAATATTTCCGCAACGATAGACGAGCTCAAGAAAAAGGGCCTCTGGATATTTGCGGCGGAAGCAGGCGGCACAGCTTACTACGAAACTGATTTTAACACACCTGCCGCGATCATTTTCGGAAGCGAGGGCTTCGGCGTAGGAAAGGCGATAAAGGAGAAAAGTGATTTTATCGTTTCTATTCCCATGTACGGAAAGGTGAACTCTCTCAACGTTTCAACTGCGGCATCGGTAGTGCTCTGCCATGCGGCAAGAATGCAAAGAGAAAGCAAATAAGGCTTTTTTAAAAGAGCCGATATATAAAATATCCGAGGGCGAAAATCCCTTGGCTTTCGGATATGGTTTGCGCCGCTCAGGGTGCAGATAAAAGAAAGGATTGGATAAAGGTATGAGCGATAATAACGCTAATAAGAAATCACCTACAGCGCAGGATCTGCTGACAAGGCTCCAGAAGCCTAAGGCGAATGCTGACAGCTCTGTCGGTGAAAAGAAAAGCGCTACATACAAAGATTTCATTGCAAACAGAGAAAAGCCTCAGGTAAAGGCGGCTCCCGTGGAGAAAAAGCCCGAGCCTGTAATTGAGAAGCCTGTGTTTGAGGAGCCCGTATTCGAGGATGCGGATTTTGCTTCTGTATATGATGAGATCTACGCAGAGGTAGAGTCCTCTGCAGACGATAAGTCTTTTTCTCTTGACGAGGCGGCGGAGAGCTTCTTCGAAAAGAGCGAGGCTGTAAAGGAGGAGCCTGTGGAATACGGTTCCTTTGATACAGATGAGGATGCTCCTCTGGAATATCTTCCCGACGAGTCTTTGTTCGCAGAGTATCCCGAGGAGGCTTACGAGGAGTATGCTCCTGCAGATGAGGCAGAGTATGCCGAATATGCAGAGGTGGCAGACGAGTCTATGAGCTTCAATGATTTTGCTCCTGCAGGCTCCTACGGCGCTACTTATTCCGAGGCACCCGTCATTCCCGAGGAGGGTATGTATTACGAGGACGTTATCCCCGATGATGACTTCTTTGATAATGACCCTATCGAGGAATACCCCGAGGAAGAGTATTATGAGGAAGAAGTATACGAGGGCGAATACAGCGAGGAAAAGGATTTTGAAAACCTCGTTAACGAAGTAACAGGCGGCGCTCCCGTTGATGAGCTTGACGAGTCTGATATCAGTCTTATGGTTGCTCTCGGAATGGAAGAGGAGCTTGCAAAGACCATGGGCGAAGAGGCTGCAACTCAGATGACTGATGATTACGTTGCAGACCAGGAGGAGTGGGTTGACAGAACAAACCGCTTCGGCGCTGATGAATATACGGATATTGCTCAGAACAGCGACATTGCTGATATGTATATCAAGCGCAAGAGAATTTCTTTCTGGAAGATGATAATCGCGTTTGTTCTCACAGCCGTTCTGTTCGTGTTTGAGAACGTGACTCTTATCGGCGGCTCCTATTCAGGCGCCTTTGATCCTGCGGTATATCCTATCGTTCACATAATGGTGGACCTCCAGATATTCCTTCTTCTTGTTGCTCTTGTCGGAAAGAACGTTCTTAAGGGCATCAAGGATGCTGTCAGCATGAAGCATACAGTTGATTGCCTGCCCGCGCTTATGACGGTTGCGGCAATTGTGAACTCTGTTGCCATGGCTATCATGACAACTCCCGACGTTCAGCCCAGAATGTTTAACTTTGCCGCAGCGTTCTGTCTTTTCTTCGCTGCAGTAAACGAGTACCTCACAGTAAGAAGAGAGATCTTCAGCTTTAACATTATTTCCTCCAAGAAGCCTAAGTACGTAATGCGCCGTCTTTCCCAGAGAGATTCCGTTCTCGAGAGTGAGGCTGTTGCAGGTATGGAATCTCAGGCTGCAGACGAGGGTGATATTATCAAGATCCAGAAGACCGACTTTGTAGACGGCTATTTCTGGAGAACAAAGACAAAGGGAACAGTAAGCCGCTCCGTTATCGGACTTGCTTGTGTGATTTCCGTAGTTCTTGCGATCGTGGTTGCAGTATACGCCTTTGTTGTTAAGGAGCCTCAGCCCCTTAACGTAGGCTTCTCCGTCCTCAGCGCGGCGGTTCCTGCTTCTATGGTTCTTGTCGGCTGCTATCCCTTCTACCGTGCAAACCGCAAGGCATATGAGAGCGACAGCACCATCATCGGTGAGGGAAGCGTTGAAGAGTATTCCGGTGTCGGCGTAATTTCCTTTGACGACGTTAACGTATTCCCCTCCTATTCCGTAAAGGTAAGAAACGTAAGACTCTTTAATAACAGCCGTATCGATAAGGTTCTTTATTATGCGGCAAGCGTGTTCTCCGCAACAGGCGGACCTCTTGCAGACGTTTTTGAGGTTGCTACAATGGAAACCGGCCATTCCGAAAACGTCCGCATCCTTGAAACGGGAGCCGGATACATCGAGGCCGAGGTAAACGGAAGAAGCATCATGTTCGGCAGATCTCAGGCTCTTGCAAAGCACGGAATCCTCATTCCCGATGACATTATTTTTGAAAATTCCGAGATCCCCGCAGACTGCTCCGTAATGTATATGATCTATCAGCGAAAGCTTGTTGCTAAGATGATAGTAAATTACGTTCTCGATCCTGACTTTGAGTACGTTCTCAAGCAGCTCACAGGCAGCGGAATGTGCGTTTGTGTCAAGACATTTGACCCCAATATTGATGAGGAAATGATCCTCGGTCAGCTTCCCCAGAATAACTACGCAATGCGAGTTATCAAGTATAAGAATACAGAGGAAATCACAAAGTATTCTCAGCACGCTGAGGGCGGCATCGTTTCAAGAGGCAATACCAAGGCCCTTCTTCATACTGTTGCAAAGTGCGATAAGATCCTCTCTGCACAGAAGGCAGGCTTTGCCATCGGCGTAATTTCTGCAATACTTAATGCGGTTATCGTGGCAGTAGTTCTTATGTCCGGTATCTTCGCAACAAGTATGTTCAGCGCATATACAGTTCTTTGCCAGCTCTTCTGGCTCATCCCCGTTGTTATCACAACAAAACTTATAGTAAGATAATCGAAAGGAAGGGCGGAGAAAAAACTCCGCCCTTACTAACATAATGAGAGAAGATATTAAAAGCTTTATAACAAAGGTACAGAAGCCCGGCCGCTATACAGGCGGCGAGCCCGGAAGCATTTATAAGGATAAGGAAAAGGTAGACCTTCGCGTAGCCTTCTGCTCCCCCGATACGTATGAGATCGGTATGTCAAATCTCGGTATGAGAATTTTAACCGGCGTTCTCAACGAGATGGAAAACGTTTGGTGTGAGAGAGTTTTTGCTCCCTGGACAGATATGGAAGCTGAGATGAGAGCACACGGTGTTCCTCTTTTTGCCCATGAATCAGGCGATAACGTAAGAGATTTCGATATCGTTGCATTTACTCTCCAGTATGAGCTTTGCTATACAACAGCGCTCAATATGCTGAATCTTGCAGGCATTCCCATGAGAAGTGAAGACCGCGGCGAGGAATTTCCTGTAATCCTTGCAGGTGGCCCCTGCGCATATAACCCCGAGCCTATGGCGGACTTTGTAGATATATTCTCCATTGGCGAAGGTGAGGAGGCTCTCCCCGAGCTTGCGGCTCTCTATATTGAGATGAAGAAATCGGGAACCTATAATAAAAAGGACTTCCTCCGCAGAGCAGCTTGTATCGAAGGATTCTACGTGCCCTCCCTTTACGACGTAACCTATAACGAGGACGGAACCATCAGCGCGATTACTCCTAAGTTTGAGGACGTTCCCAAAACAGTTCGCAAGAGAATCGTCAAGGACGTGGATAAGGCCTTCGTTCCTACAAACCCCGTTCTTCCCGTAATCGAAACAGTACACGACAGAATCACCATCGAGGTGTTCCGCGGATGTATCAGAGGATGCCGCTTCTGTCAGGCAGGCTTTGTAACTCGCCCCGTAAGAGAAAAGAGCCCCGAAACACTTACAGCTCAGGCAAGAATGATCGCCGATAATTCAGGATATGACGAAATTTCCATGTGCTGCCTTTCTATTTCCGACTATTCAAAGGTAAATACCTTCACAGATAAGCTTCTTGAGTGGACAGATGATGAAAGAATCAATCTTTCCTTGCCCTCCCTTCGTGCAGACAGCTTCACAAAGGAGCTCATGCAGAAAATTTCCACTGTGCGCTCAAGCACTTTGACCTTTGCTCCCGAGGCAGGAAGCCAGCGCCTCCGTGACGTTATTAATAAGAATGTAACTGAAGCTGATATCTGCCGTGCTGCAGGCGTTGCCTTTGCCGCAGGCAAAAATCAGGTTAAGCTTTATTTCATGAACGGTCTTCCTTATGAAAATGATGAGGACGTGGTAGGCATCGCTCACCTTGCAAAGACCGTAATCGAGGAGTATTATAAAACTCCCGGCGCAAACAGAAAGAGACAGCCTCAGGCTACTCTCAGCGTTGCGTGCTTTATCCCCAAGCCCTTCACACCCTTCCAGTGGGAAAGACAGAATACAGCAGAGGAGCTTGAAGCAAAGCAGAAGCTCCTCCTTTCCTCCCTTACTGACAGAAAGATCAAGTGTAACTAGCACGATGCAAAGGTTTCCCGTCTTGAGGCAGTATTTGCAAGAGGTAACCGTAAGCTTGGTGCTGCTCTTGAAGAAGCAGTTAAGCGCGGTATGAC
>JAZUAR010000072.1:0-25769 GCA_045638055.1 Candidatus Avispirillum sp. | reverse complement strand
GAGAAGCAGACTGCACGCCGTTACTACGGTGTTCAGGAGAAGCAGTTCAAGAAGTACTATGTAGCAGCTGATAAGAAGGAAGGCATCACAGGTGAGAACCTTCTCTCTCTTCTCGAGCGTCGTTTCGATAACGTAGTATACAGAATGGGTCTCGCTAGCAGCCGTAAGGAAGCTAGACAGCTCGTTCGTCACGCACACTTCACCCTCAACGGTAAGAAGGCAGACATCCCCTCCATCATCCTCAAGACAGGTGATGTAGTAGCACTCAAGGATAAGAGCCGTTCTTCCGAGAAGATCAAGGGCCTCATGGAGAACATGGCTAACATCAATGCTCCCAAGTGGCTCGAGCTCAACGTTGAGGCTGCAAGCGCTAAGGTTATCGCTATCCCCGCAAGAGATGACGTTGATTTCGACTTCAACGAGCAGCTCATCGTAGAGTTCTACTCCAAGTAATAAGGTAATAACCTGCCTATGCGTCTTGTTTGCGGTCGGTTATTGCCGTCGGAGTCAAGGCAGCTCCGTGTAAAACTGCAAGTAGCAAGATGTAAATTCCAAAGGCCAAAGGCTAAGGAAACATAATTAAAATTAGGAGGTTGTTACAATGATCGAAATAGAAAAGCCCAATATTGTTACATTGGACGTGAGCGAAGGCGGCGAAAAGGCCACATTCGTAGTCGAGCCTCTTGAGAGAGGCTACGGCATTACTCTCGGAAACTCCCTGCGCCGTGTGCTTATCAGCTCACTGCCCGGGTATGCAGTAACTTCCATTAAGATCGACGGCGTTCTCCACGAGATCTCCACCATCGACGGTGTGAAGGAAGACGTTACAGAAATCGTTCTTAATGTAAAAGGCATTACCGCAAAACTCCACTCCGTACACACAAAGAGCACTGTTATCGACGTAACAGGTCCCGGAGTTGTTACCGCAGGTGACATCAACCAGGATGCTGATATCGAGATTCTCAACCCTGATCACGTAATCGCGACTCTCGGTGAGAACGTGCGCTTCCACATGGAGCTTAATTTTGCAAAGGGCCGCGGCTACGTTTCTCAGCAGAGAAACAAGGAGATCTACGCTGATGAAAATCAGGGTATGTCCGCACCTATCGGTACAATTTTCACCGATTCGATCTACACTCCCGTGTACAATGTAAACTACAATGTTGAGAACACACGTGTCGGCAACATCACAGACTTCGATAAGCTTACAATCGAGGTTCTTACAGACGGCACAAGCTCAGCAAAGGAAGCGATTTCATATGGCGCCAAGATACTCAACGAACATCTCAACTTGTTCGTAGATCTCTCGGACGAGGCGAAGAACGCTGAAATCATGGTTGAAAGCGTTGCGACTGTAAAAGAGAAGGTACTTGAGATGACCATTGAGGAGCTTGACATGTCCGTTCGTAGCTTCAACTGCTTGAAGCGCGCGGGCATCGATACGGTTGAAGACCTTGTAAACCGTACCGAGGAAGAGATGATCAGAGTCAGAAACCTCGGTAAGAAGTCGCTTGAAGAAGTTATCGCAAAGCTTCATTCTCTCGGCCTCGAGCTGAAGAAGGAAGACGAGTAAGACTTTAATGGATCCTGTGATCCAATAGAAAAAGTATTGCGAAAAGGAGGACAACACAATGCCCGGAACCAGAAAGCTTGGCAGAAAGACCGCACATAGAAACGCTATGCTCCGCGGTATGGTTACTTACCTCATTGAGAATGGCTCCATCGAGACAACTCTCACAAGAGCTAAGGAAGTACGTGCCATGGCTGAAAAGATGATTACTCTCGGCAAGAAGAACACTCTTGCTTCTCGCCGTGCAGCTCTCGCATATATCACAAAGGAAGATGCTGTTAAGAAGCTCTTCGACCAGGTAGCACCTAAGTACGCTAACATCAACGGTGGTTACACACAGATCTATAAGCTCGGACCCCGCCGTGGTGACGCAGCTGAGATGGCTCTCATCAAGCTCGTTGATATTGCAGAAGAAGCAGCTGCTGAGTAATTAATATTCAGTAATAAACAAAAGGACACCGTAAGGTGTCCTTTTTTGTTGAATAATTAAGAAAAATGCAGAGAACTTTTTTATAAAAAGTTCTCTGCATTTTTAAATAACCTTATGCAATCAGTTCGCTGAACCTCACAGGACAAAGCTGCAGCGCTTAATGCCATGCGGCGCTTTAAGGGCTTTTGTCTGTTTGGTTTCTTTGTCCAACTTTTTTCAAAAGAAAGCTGGAATACTCTCAAAGCGTTTTAACAAACCTATCCATTCGCTTGACTGCTTCCTTGAGGTGCTCAAGGGAGTAGGCGTAGGAAAGGCGGGCGTAGCCCTCGCCGCAGTCGCCGAAGGCGGTGCCGGGGACGATAGCTACGTTATGCTCTTCAAGAAGTCGTTCGCAGAACACCTCGCTTGAGAGACCGTAATCGGAAAGCTTCATAAAGACGTAGAAAGCTCCCTCGGGGCTCTGGCAGGGAAGGCCTATATCGCTAAGGGCCTTTGTCAGGTACTTACGGCGGCGGTCATATTCAGCCTTCATCATCTCAATATCGTCGTCACCGTTTTTCAGAGCCTCCGTTGCCGCATACTGGCTGACGGTGGGGGCGCACATAATGGCATACTGATGTATCTTGAACATAGCCTCAGTAATATCGCGGGGCGCGCAGGAAAATCCGAGGCGCCATCCTGTCATGGCATATGCCTTGGAAAAGCCGTTTATTACTATAGTTCTTTCCTTCATTTCGGGGATAGTCGCAATTGAGGTATGCTTTTTGGAGTAAGTAAGCTCGGCATATATCTCATCGGAGAGAACAATGGCGTTAGTCTTTTTGATAACCTCACAAAGGGCGATAAGCTCCTCCTTTTCGAGGATAGCGCCCGTAGGATTGGAGGGATAGGGGAGGACTATCAGCTTTGTTCTGTCTGTTATTGCGGCGCTGAGGCGCTCAGGCGTCAATTTAAAGCCGTCCTCGGGCATAGTTTCAACAAACACAGCCTTTGCTCCTGCCATCTCAACAAGGGGAGAATAGCAAACGAAGGAGGGGACGGGGATGATGACCTCATCGTCCACGTCGCAGAGTGCGCGGATAGCAAGATCGATCGCCTCGCTTGCGCCGACTGTTACGAGGATATCTGTTTCTGCATTGTAGGAAAGATCAAAGCGGCGGCTCATATAGCTTGCGATCTCCTGTCTGAGCTCGGGGGTGCCGCGGTTTGACGTATAGAAGGTATGTCCGTCTGCAATGCTGTCGATGCCTGCATCGCGGATGTGCCAGGGGGTTGCAAAGTCGGGCTGACCTACGGTGAGAGAAATAACTCCCTCGCGTCCCGAAAGGAGGTCAAAGAATTTTCTGATGCCCGAGGGCTTCAGATCGCGTGCTTTTTGGGAAAGGGCATTCTTGCAGTCAAACATCAGTTGCAGTTCTCTCTTTCATCGACCTGAGCAGATCTGTGAATAATACCCTTGGACTTATATTTTTTAAGAACAAAGTGGGTGGAGGTGGAGATAACGCCCTCGATGGGAGCAAGCTTTCTTGCTACGAAATATGCGATCTCCTTCATTGTTGAGCCCTCAACAGTAACGAGAAGGTCGTATCCGGAGGAGGACATAAGATAAAGGCTCATAACCTCGGGATAGCGGTAGATATTTTCTGCGATCTTGTCGAATCCGCGGTTGGGCTGAGGATTTACCTTAAGCTCAATGAAGGCTGTGATATGGTTAACTTCAGTTTTATCGTAATCAATAATTGCCTGACTTCCGAGAAGGATGCCCTCCTCCTTGTAGGAAGCGATCTTTTCCTCGATCTCATCCTCCGTCATATCAAGCATAGCCGCCATATCCTTTGTGGAATAAAGGCTGTTTTTGGAAAGAAGCTCAAGTATAGGTTCCATTTTTTGGTCCTTTCTTTGAATATACGTCAAAAATAATATAAGGTATTTTACTATAAATCATGCGCGAATACAATAGAAATACAAATAAATTTAATCGAGAATGGCATAAAGACTCTCGGATGGAGTGATTTTTTCGGAAATATAGTTTCTCGCCTCATCCGATGCGAATATTTCGCAGGAGTCGGCGACGCCCGGCTCAAAGGTTTCCTTGTAGAGGGGACCGTGATCACCAAACCATACGTAAGCGCTTTCTGCCAGATCATCTTCCTCAAAGCTTTCTACGTAGGAAGCGCCGAGGTACGTGAATTTTTCGCCAAAGGCAGTAATGTCAAGGCGAACGATAGGCTGCCTTGAGCGCTTTATATATTTGATTTTATCTGTTTGAATTATACAGTCCTCAAAATTCAGGGTATCTCCGCAGGTGTAAGGAATGTAGTCGATACCGTGGCTTTCACAAAGCTCGATTATATTATAATACTCTTGGGATTCCTCCCTCGGCAACACAACTGTGCGAACTGTCTGCGACGAGAACAAGGATGTAAGGGTTGAGGGATGAGAGGTGTGCAGATGGGTCAGCATCAGGACCTCTATTTCCGTTGCCTGCACCGAGGATAGCCTTGACAGCACGCTTTTGAAAACAGGTGAGTATCCGTTGCCTACGTCAATTACCATGACCTTGTTGTCTGATGAAATGAGAAGACCCTCGCTTTTCTTTTGCTCAATCATTGATATTCTGACGCGGTCATAATCGGGCAGCTTATAAGAAAAGCAGCAAAGACCGAAGGATAACAGCAAAAGAAGGGTAACCGCTCCAAGGACAAGGCGCTTTTTCTTTTCTGATACGCAAAATGCAATAACACAAAGGAAAATCAAAATAGAAAAAAGGAGAGTAAAGGGGTAATTGAGAGAGACTGTGACGTTTCGCAGCCCTGAGAGCTTGCCAGCAAGAGTGAAAATGAAGCTGATGAGCAGTTTTATGGGATAGGCAAGGATTGCGGCCATTGTGGAAGCGGGGCTGAGAAGCAAAAGCAAGGGCAGCGCCCACAAAAGAACAGTTGAAAAAAGTGAAAACAAGGGGGATGCTATGGGAGAGATAACGGAAATTTCTCCAAAATAGAGCCACTCCAAGGGCAGCATAAAAAGAACGATAACCACAGTGAGCGAAGCACCCTCAAAAAGAGGGCGAAGGAGCTTTATTGCAGGATTTTTCGGCGCCTTTTTGTCCTCATACTCATTTTTCGGAGCTTTTCTTTTCGTTATATAAAGGAGAATTGCAAAAACTGCCGAGAAGGAAAGCTGAAGTCCGATGTCGGCACAAGCAAAGGGGTCGATAACGGATATAAGAAAAGCTGCAATGCCGAGGCTTGTGAAGCTGTCGTTGCCCCGCCTCAGAAATGCGGATAAAATAAGAAAGAGCAGCATAATACCCGAGCGGGTAACTGAGGCTGAAAACCCCGTTATTATCATATAGAAAATGACGGTGATAATGCATCCTACCCTGCCAAAGCTCTTTCCGAGAGGGTAAAGAATAGTTGAAACGAAGGCGCAGATGATCGTTAAGTGCATTCCCGATATTGCGAGAATATGGGAAAGACCAAGGCGCTCAAAATCACGGCTCACGGTTTTCTTGAGATTTTCCTTGTTGCCAAGCATAAGCGCGGCGGCAAAGCCGCCTGCATCCTCGCCGAGAAGACCGTAGAAAACGGATGAAAGGTCTTCGTTCAGGTCCTTTGAGCTGTCCAAAAGAGAAAATCCCGCCTTTCCCGTAATTTCAACAGAATCAGCCTCGGCAGATATTACTGTACCGCGGGAAAGATAATAGCGGCGCTCATCAAAGGTCTCGTCCCTTTCCAGGGGATAAAACGTAGCCGTTCCCTTGATAACCGAGCTGCGGCTGATTCCGCCCTGTCCCGTAACAACACAGGAAAAGTCTGTAAGCCCGTTTGCATTGCTGATATCAACTGAATAAACAGCATAGCTGCCCATATCATAATGAACGTCTGTAACTACACCTTCAAATTCCGTATATTTGTTTTCAAGGGCCTTAAACCGACCAAGGCGCACGTCCGTATTATAATGGGACGTGACTGCCGCAAGGGCGGCGCCTGCAAGGAAAAAGCAAAGAGCGATCATTGCCGCACTTTTCATGCTTCTTTTGCGAAAAGCGGGAACAAGAAAGCGAAGCAAGGTGCAGACCGCAAACAGAAAAATAAAAATCACCGCAGACCATAGCCTCACAGCCGTGTCTGCGGTGAAAAGAATACATGATAAAACGAAAAATACGATAGTGAATACCGCAAGGGGTCTCAGTACGATAGCCTTCACTTATTATTCGTCGCGCTTGAGAATCTCAAGCTCCTTCATAAAGGTTTCAACGTCCTTGAATTCACGGTAAACGGAGGCAAAGCGAACATATGCAACAGCATCGCGCTCGCGGAGCTTTTCCATGGAGATCTCACCTATCTCGCTTGAAGTGATCTCGCGTCTGAGGGAGTTGTTGATCTCAGCCTCGATCTCGTTTGCAAGAGATTCTGCGTTTACGGGGCGCTTCTGACAAGCGCGGAGAAGTCCGGAAAGAAGCTTGTTCTTGTCAAAGAGCTCCTTTGTTCCGTCCTTTTTGATAACAACGGGCTGGAATGCATCAATAACCTCGTATGTTGTGAATCTGTTATGGCAGGTGAGGCATTCGCGGCGGCGTCTGATAGAATTGTTTTCATCAACGGGGCGGGAATCAACTACCTTGATATCTTCGGATCCGCAGGAAGGGCATTTCATATTAGGTGTTACCTCCGATCAGTAAATAATTTCGAAAAGTCCGCTTTCGCCTGAGGAAAGGAAGCTCAAAACAAGATTAGCAGTATCCTCAGAAAGGGGAATGCGCTGAGAAGGGACGTTATATGCTTTTGCGAGGAGAGAGAAGTCGGGAGTATCTCCGAGGAGATATTTACCGCCCTTTCCGATCTCCATATTATCAACCATACCGAGGGTACGGTTGTTCATTATAATTATCTTAACGGGAATGGGGCATTCCGAAAGGATTCCCAATTCCTGCAAGGTCATCTGGAAGCCGCCGTCTCCTGCGATGAGGATTATACGGGCGCTTTCTGAGATAGCCTTGTTTTTATCGTAAAGTCCGAAGGATGCGCCGATAGCGCCGGGCAGACCGAAGCCCATGGCACCGAGACCGCCTGAGGTGACGAATGCACGCTCATCGTTTACGGTGATAAGTCTTGCTGCCTCTGTCTGGACAGTACCAACATCTGTAACGATACAGCTTCCGGGGTTTTCGTTTTCGTATCTGCAGACCGCCTTATATACGCTGTCTGCATCAGAGCTGACAACGGGAGGTATCTTTTCATACCATCCGGAATAGCGGTCGGTGTGGAAGCTGTCAAGCTCGTCTGCGATATCGGAAAGAACAGAAAGGAAATCCGAGCTGTCAGCGCAGACGGGAAGATAGACCTTAAGGTTCTTGTTGAGCTCTGCAGGGTCAATATCGCAATGAACGATGGTGCGGCTTCTTGAAAACGCCTCGAAGTCACCAACAGTTCTGTCCGAGAAACGGCAGCCGATAGCAATAAGAAGGTCGCACTGCTCAAGAACAGTATTGGCGCAGACGTTTCCGTGGAGACCTGCCATGCCGAGGAGATTTTTAAATTCGCCTCCTGCAAGGCCCTTGCCCATCATAGTGCAAACACAGGGAATACCGCTTTTTTCGCAGAAGGAGCGAAGAAGCTGTGATGCTCCCGAGGAAACTACGCCGCCGCCTGCAAGAACAAGAGGACGGAATGATGAAAGAATAACCTCCTTCAGCTTTGGAACAGCTGTATCAAGGGGATAATGGTTTTCTCTCTTTCTCGGAAGGAGACACTCGAATGAGAAGGACTCCTCTTCGAGATTTTTATCAAAAAGATCGCTTGTTATATCAACGAGAACAGGACCCTGACGGGCGCTGTCTGCAACTCGCCATGCCTCTTCAAGGTCGCGGGGGACCTCCTGGGCATCGGTAACAAGGTAATTATGCTTTGTTACAGGGATGGTGATGCCGAGAATATCCGCCTCCTGAAAAGCATCTCTGCCGATATACTTTGAAGGCACCTGACCTGTGATAACAAGGAGAGGGGAGGAATCAAGATTGGCATCTGCGATTCCCGTTATAAGATTTGCGGCACCGGGGCCTGAGGTTGCAATACATACGCCAACCTTTCCCGTAGCCTTTGCATAGCCTGCCGCAGCGTGGACCGCGCCCTGCTCGTGGCGGGTAAGCACAAGTCTGATGGGGCTTTGACAAAGCCTTGCATAAAGACGGAGAACGTTTGCGCCGGGGTAGGCGAAAACTGTCTCAACTCCCTTTGCAAGGAGAAAATCTATTATGTAATCCGATACGGTCATAAATAGCCCCCTTAACATAGTAATATAGAGTAATTATACACTATTTGTGCCGATTTTGCAAGTATAAAATACATTATATTGTGTTAGTAGCTGAATTTAAGCGAAAAAACAGAAGCCCTGCAAAGAATGCTTTTCTTTTGCAGGGCTTCGTGCTTTATATTCAGCTGAGATGATCCTTCAAAAACAGGATAGCCTCCCGATATCCTTCAAATCCTTTGCCGCAGACAGTCTTTTTTGCAGCAAGGGAAACGTAGGAGTGGCGTCGGAATTCCTCGCGGGCGTTGATATCGGAAAGATGGACCTCTGCCGTGGGGATACCGACAGCCTTGAGTGCATCAAGAATCGCAACGGAGGTATGAGTATAGGCTGCGGGGTTGATGACGATTCCGTCAAAGGCGCCGTATGCTGCCTGTATCTCGTCAACGATGGCGCCCTCGTGGTTGGACTGGAATATTTTATATTCAATTCCTTCCTCACAGCACACCTGTCCGATAAAATCGCAAAGAGCGCTGTAATTCTGAGAGCCGTAAATATCAGGCTCGCGGAGTCCGAGAAGGTTAAGATTCGGTCCGTTGATTATCAGAAGCTTCATTTTTTTCAACCTTTCTTTGCTGAAGATGCAATGCCTTTGCAATGGCGATGGCGGTGTTGTTGACGCCGTTGTTCATAAGCTTCAGGTCAGACCATGCCTTGTACATAGGGCTGCGTGTTTCCCAAAGCTTTTCTGCCTCGTTTGTTTCGGAAAGGGGGCGTCCTCTTGTTGCAAGGGTATTGATATTTCTGAAAAGGAAAACAACTGTGGAATTCTGGCGGATAAGTCTGCGGTTTTCGGGGCGGGTAACAACGCCGCCTCCGCAGGAGATAACGCATCCGCTTTTTTTGCATACCTCTGCAGTTACCTGACTTTCAATGCGGCGGAAGGCCTCCTCGCCCTCCTCGGCAAAGATCTCGGGAATGGGCTTTTGGCAAAGCTTCACGATCTCGGCATCAATGTCGATAAATTCTCTTCCCGTAAGCGCGGCAAGGCGTCGGGCGGTGGTGGTCTTTCCGCAGCCGGGCATACCGATGAAAACAACGTTTTTCATCATTGCCGCAACGCGCTTTTCTATTCTTTCGGCAGTCTTGTAGTCTGCCTTGCAGGAGAAAAACACCTCGTATGCGCCAACAGCCTGAGCCACCAGCATATAAAGACCGCCGATTGCGGGAATGCCTCTTTCCTCTGCATCAAGAACGAGAGCTGTCTTGCAGGGATTGTAGATAAGGTCGATAACTCCCGAAAGGCGCTTGAAAAGGGAAAGATCAACGGGGCTTTCACCGTTATTCGGATACATTCCGACGGGAGTAGTATTCACGATAACGTCGCAGTCCTCGTGGCGGGAGATGTTCTCGTAATTATTCTCCCCCGTGCGGGAGATCACAACGATGCTGTCTGCTCCCATATCGGAAAGAACGGCCTGCACCGTCATTGATGCGCCTCCGCTTCCGAGAACGAGAACCTTTTTGCCCTTGACGAATATTTTTGATTTTCTCAAAAGGGAGGCAAAGCCGAAATAATCGGTGTTATCTCCATAAAGAGAGCCGTCGGGGCGGCGAAGGATGACGTTTACGCTGCCTGTCCTTTCTGCTCTTTCGGAAAGCTCCGAAAGATAGGGAATGACCGCCCTTTTATAGGGGATAGTCACGTTTATCGCCTGAAAATCGCCATGCTTCAAAAAATCCTCAACCTCGTCGGGGGATTTTTCAAAAAGGCAGTATTCATAATCTCCAAGCATTGAGTGAATGAGGGGCGAATAGCTGTGGGAGAGATGCTCGCCGAGTAGTCCGTATTTCATAATTTATCCTTAAAAATCTGAGTGGTGCACTGACCTGCACCTTATTTCTGAGAGCTGTGGCTGTCTATATATTCCGTTTGCTTTTTGCGGCTCAATTCAAGGATCGCCTTGTAGAGCTCGGTAGCATAGTCCTTCATGTCCTCGCCTGCTGTATCGGAGATGCTTTCCAGCTTTTCCTTTTCGCGGGCGGAGTCCAGCACAGGGAGTTCCTTTTCAAGCTTATACTGCGCTACCTTGACAGATATTTCCATTCGCTTTTCGAAAAGCGCAACCATCTGTCTGTCTATTTCGTCAATTTCAAGTCTGAGTTCGTTGAGATCCATTGGATTTACCTTTATTTACATAAAATTGCATCGAGTATTGCAAGTGCTGCCGCCGCTTCCATAACGGGAACGGCGCGGGGAACGATGCAAGGGTCGTGGCGACCGTTGATTATCAGCTTTTTGTCCTTCATTTCCGAGAGGGAAACGCTGTTTTGCTCCTTTGCAATGGAGGGAGTGGGCTTGATTGCGGTGCGGAACACGATGGGCATTCCGTTTGTGATGCCGCCGAGAATTCCCCCTGCGTTGTTGGTTTCGGTAACGACCTTTCCGTCCTTTACGGTGAAGGGGTCGTTGTTTTCGCTTCCTCTGATGGAGGCGGAGTCCATTCCTCTGCCAAATTCGATGGCCTTAACTGCGGGGATTCCGAAAACTATCTGAGCGATACGGTTTTCCATTCCCTCAAACATAGGCTCACCGAGTCCTGCGGGAAGACCGAGGACCGCGCATTCAACAACGCCGCCGACGGAATCGCCGTCATTCTTTGCCTCCATTATCTCGCGGCGAAAGCGCTCCTCCTCGTCGGGGGTGCGGACAGGGAAGGTTTCGAGATTTATAAGGGCATCCCTCGGGATATTTGAGCAGCCGTAGTGCGTTCCCTTTTCCTTGCCTATCTGAACGATGTGTGCGCCGATAGCGATGCCCATTTTTTCAAGCATCTGGATGGCAATGCCTCCCGCAACACAGAGAGGAGCCGTCATTCTGCCTGAAAAGTGGCCGCCACCCGCCGTGTCGTGGCTGTCGCCGGATTTTACGCTTGCGGTGTAGTCTGCATGGCCGGGGCGGGGACAGTCGCGGAGATTTTCGTAGTCGCCGCTTTTGACGTCAGTATTTTTGATGAGAGCAGTTATGGGAGCGCCGCAGGTGGAGTTGCCCTCAAGGCCCGAAACAAACTCGGGAATATCAGCCTCCCGTCTTGCAGTTGAGGTGGGGTCCTTTCCGGGAGCTCTGCGAGCCATAAAAGCATTGAGCCTATCCATATCGATCTCAAAGCCGGAGGGGAGTCCCTCCATAAGAACACCCACAGCGGGAGCATGAGACTCGCCGAATATAGTAATCTTTAATTTCTTACCGTACGTACTTGACATAGATTTCCTTTCTCTTCTTTTCTTGAAAGAAAAGAAGCAAAAGAACTTTAAAAAGAAGAATTGAACGATGCAATCGTTACATTATCACGCTTCCGCCGAGGCGGCGGAAATCCTCAAAAAATGCGGGATATGATTTATTAACAGCATCAGCCCCGTCAATTTCCACGTTGCCGCAGACAACGGAGGCAACGGCTGCCGCCATTGCGATTCTGTGGTCGTTTGCCGAGTACACTTTAGCTGAGTGAAGTGATTCGGGGTTTCCTTTGATTCTCAGACCGTCCTCGGTTTCTGTAACACTCGCACCGATTGCGCGAAGGAGGGCGGCTGTTGATTCGATTCTGTCGCTTTCCTTGAGTCTGAGCCTCTGTGCGTTGTAGAAAACGGTGGTCTTTTTCTGCGCTGCCGCAACTACGGCTAAAACGGGAACAAGGTCGGGGATGTCCTGAGCGTCTATCATGGCGCGGCTCCCCTCCTTTGTGATTTCAAAGAGGGCTTCAACCACTCTGCGGTCACCCTGCAGGCTTTCGGGGTCAAGCCCCGTAACGCTGAGAGGTGCGCCGAGAGCGGCGCAGGAGAGCCAGAATGCTCCGTTTGACCAGTCGCCCTCAACGGTGAGAGCGCCGGGGGAGCGATATTTCTGCTTTGCGGGGACGGTATAGCCGTCGGAGGTGGCAGTTATCTTGATTCCGTATGCCCGCAGGGCAGCAAGGGTCATTTCGATATATGATGCGGACTCTCTTTTGCCTGTGAGAACGATTTTTGAGTCCTCCTCGCTAAGAGGGAGGGCAAAGAGAAGTCCCGATATGAACTGAGAGGAAACGTCTGCCCGAAGATTATAGGTGCCGCCCCTCAGCTTGCCGGAAACGAGAAGGGGATTTGAACCCTCGGGGGATATTTTTGCGCCGTGGCGGCAAAGCTCTCCGTAAAGGGGAGAAAGGGGACGGGCGGGAAGGCGGCCGCACATATCAAGGCGGCAATTCACGCCGAGAGCCGTGATGACAGGCAAAAGAAACCGAAGGGTCGAGCCTGATTCCTTACAATCCACGGTGGCTCTTTCGGGAGGATTGGCGGGACTTGCATAAAATATTCCGCCGGTATATGTAAGCTCACACCCAAGAGCGCGAAGACAGCTTGCCGTCGCGGAAATATCATCGGAAAGAGTTTCGCATCTTATCTGCGATGGGTCTCGGGATAGAGCGGCGCAGATAAGCAGGCGGTGAGCCATTGATTTTGAAGCTATGGCAGGAATGCTTCCGTGAAGCCCCTTGCCGTTAACGGTTATTTTCATATTTATCCTTTTTAAGTCCCTTTTCATAAAAGGAGCAAAGCTCACAGACAGGTATTTTTTTAAGAATACAGCTGCCCATCCTTTCGGGAAGAACGAGGGTTATCATATCGCCCGCTCTTTTTTTGTCGGAAAGGGAGAGGGCTGCAAGGTCCTCTGCAGAAAAGGGGCAGGTTTCGGTAAGTCCGTAGAGCTTTAATGCTGTGATAATATGGTCTGCTACACTGTCCTCGCAAAGACCGAGGGAGGCAGCGCCCCTTGCGGCAATGACCATGCCGATTCCTACGGCTCTGCCGTGGCTTATTTTATAATCCGAAAGCTTTTCAATACCGTGGGCGGCGGTGTGTCCGAAATTGAGAAGGGCGCGCACGCCTGTATCTCGCTCGTCCTCTGTAACTATATCCCGTTTTATTGAAATGCAGCGGGCAATAACTGCCTCGGGGTCTTCCTTCACGTTTGTTTTCAGGAGGGTGTCAAAAAGCTCCCTATCCTTGATAACACCGTATTTTATAACCTCTGCCATTCCGTCGGAGAAGACATCACTGTCAAGAGTTTCGAGAAGAGAAGTGTCGCAAATAACGAGGCTCGGCTGCCAGAAGGTGCCGCAAAGATTCTTGCCTGCACCAAGGTCGATGGCAGTCTTGCCGCCAACGGAGGAATCTACCATTGCGAGAAGAGTGGTGGGAATCTGCACGAATCTGATTCCCCTGAGGAATGTGGATGCGGCAAAGCCTGCTATGTCACCGACAACTCCGCCGCCGAATGCAACGATGGCATCCGATCTTGTAATATTATTTTCAGCGAGAAATTCGAGAATTTCTCCGTAAACTCTGATGTTTTTGGAGGCCTCTCCGTTTTTGAAAACGAATTTTACCGTATCAAAATCGCCTAAAGCACTCTCAAGTGCCGCTCCGTGGAGAGAATTGACCCGATCATCGGTGATGACAGCAAGTCGGGGACGGCCGCCGAGGGCCTCTTCTATATATTTTTCTGCGTCCGAAAGAACTGCGCCGCCTATAATAACATCGTATTCTCCCGACAGTGAAACTCTGATCTTTTCCATAGTCCCTCCTTTACTTGCGATGGTCAAAACAAAAAACACGCAGCCCTTGCTGCGTGAAATTGATCGTTATTCGGTCAAATATAGCTTGCAGCACAAAAAGCTTCTACCCTGTGGTAAAAGTGAAAAATGCTACCGTAAAAGAACTTTTTTGTCCATGGTTTTTTGTTTCTTTCAATAATATAAAATAATTATAAACCTCTTTGGAGCTTCTGTCAATATTTTTTCCTCTAAAAAGGGCAGGATGCAATTATATAAACTGTATAAAAAAGGGCGGGTGTGGTAAAAATAACAACAAGTCCGAAAGAGAAAGGAAACATATATCATGAATAATGCGCCAAAAAGAAAAAAGCAGTCAAGACAGGACTTGTATGTAACACTTATCGTTATCCTGATGATGGTTTCAGTCATTATTGCCATCTCCGTCTCCCTTGCCAAAAGCTCAAAAAAGATCGAAGAGCTTGCGGGCGATGATACGGACAAGACTGAAAACGTAATGCAGGAGGCTCCAGAGGAGGAAAAGGACGATATTCCCACCATCGAAACGGAGGACGTTTTTTTGAAGGACGAGGAAACGAAGGCTCCCGAAACAGAAGAGAAGGAAACGGATAAGGCCGAAACCACCGAAAAGGAGGAGGCAGCGGTTATCCCCGATTTTATTTCTCCCGTGCAGGGTGAGCTTATGAAGGGCTGCAGCCTTGAAACTCCCGTTTTTTCACTCACAATGGAGGACTACCGCACCCATTGCGGAATTGATATCGCCTGCGATATCGGAAGCGACGTTGCCGCCGTTGCAAGAGGCACTGTCAAGGAGATATGGGATGACCCTATGATGGGAATGAGCATTTCCGTGGAGCATCCCGGCGGGGCTGTTTCCGTTTATAAGAACCTTTGCGACGATATTCCCGACGGCATCGAGGTAGGAGCAAAGCTTGAGCCGGGGCAGATAATCGCAACGGTGGGAGACACGGCCCTCCTTGAGCTTTGCGAGGACAGCCATCTTCATTTTGAGCTGTATATCGACGGCAAGGCGCAAGACCCCTGCGATTATATCGAAGTGAATAATGAATAATTATTGTTGAAATCCGCCTGCGGGCGGATTTCTTCATTACCTATAACCTATTACTTCTTACCTGTATCATAAACAAAAAAACTGTTGCATAAAGCAACAGTTTTTTTGTTTATGATACTGTTCCAAGCCACTGTGCCCACTGCTTGTAGTACTTGGGCATGGGATGGAAGTCGTCGGTGGTATATGCTGCACCGAAGGCGCCGTGTGAGTCGCTGAAGATCTCGTTAACGTCGATATATTTAACGAGGTTTCCGTCAGCGAGGGTCTTGACAAAGTCGTTGATCGCGCCGAGTCGGGTGTTGTTGTATATGCTGTCTCTCTCGCTTCTCTCGTGGGAGATGAGAAGATTTGCGCAAACGTAGATCTGTGCCTCGGGCTGAGCGGCGCGGACCTTGTTATAGAGGTTTGTATAGGTTCTCTTGATTCCCTCGAGAGTGCCGCCGATCTCGTTGATTCCGAGCATGATATACACGCGCTCGTACTTTTTCTGTGCGAGCAGAGGCTCAAGCTTGATCTCGTAGGAGGTGCTCTTTACGCTGATAGACTCGGAAAGAGCGCGGGATGCGGTCATTCCGTGTGTTGCGAAAACGTCTGCATTGCCGATGCCGCCGTAGTAAAGAAGTCCCAGTGTGCGGGAGTCACCGATGAAAAGGGAGTTGTCAAACTCGCCTGCGGGCACGGGCTGAGGAGGGATATAATCCTTCGGGGGCTCTGTTGTTGCGGGAGGAGCAGTCGTAACGGGAGGCTCTGTGACAGGAGGCTCAGTTACGGGAGGCGCGGTCGTCTCCGGAGGAAGAGTTGTTTCGGGAACGGTAGTTTCGGGAACAGTTGTCTCGGGAATTGTGGTTTCGGGGACAGTTGTTTCCTCGGCTGAGGTAGTTTCCTCTTTATCTTTATCGTCCTCTTCGGGGGCGGGCGCTTCTTCGTTTTTCAGAAAATCAAGTCCCGAAAGAATGCCTTGAACGACTTCTGTATTTCTGACGTAAGGGTAGCAGGAAAAGACTGCCGATACAGCCAGAAGAATACAAAGAACAGCTATATATTTTTTGTTTATCATAACAGCCTCTCCTTTCTTTTGCTCATATTATTTTACTCTTTTATTTGTCGAAATTCAATGGTATTTGCATACAAACTAAATTAAGATTTTAGCCCCAAACTGAGCAAATTATAGAGAAATGCTTTAACGGCAATGTATTTGATCATATCAGTGTTTATGGGGGACGGTCGCTTTTGGTGCGAAGGTACAGATGATCGGAATATACGGCGCTTTAAAAAGCTTCAAAAAAAGGGTTCACTAAAGATAACTTTAGTGAACCCTTTTGATCCCTTGCAGGGATTTTTATTTAGTCTTATGTGGGGTCATCGCCGAGCAAATTGGTAACTACGAGTCTTCTTGATCCGCCGGGGAAGAAGAAGTATGCGGGGTTACCTGCTTCGAGGTCGAACTGCTCGGGAACTGCAGCGTGATACTCAGGGTAAGAGCTTACAGTCATTCCTGAGTTGAGGTAGTACTCAAGGAATGCATCTGCACGATTCTTGTACTCAGCTCTCTGCTCATCTGTACCGTTAACGTAGCAGTCAACGTATGTTGCGCCGAGACCGAGGATCTCGAATGCATAGAAGAGGTTATTGAGCTTTGATGTTGTGTAGTGAGAGTTTGTTGTAGCCTCTGTATCGTTTTCCTCAATAGCTGCGAGGAGGAGGTTTCTCATTGTCTCGTAGTTCTCATTGAGGTAAACAACGGAAACGAAATCGTATGCACGGTCATAGTTACCGATGTAGCAGTAGGAGGAATCCTGGTTGCCGCCCTCAAAGCCGACAGCGTTACCTGCTTCCTCATACATCTGGATGAGAGTGTAGATGTTTTCCCAGCCGCGTCCGTAGCACTCATAGAGGTAGGACTTGAGCTTTTCATCATACTCCTCGAGAGTCATATCGGGGTTGAACATAACGAGAGAAGCAAGATAAGCCTTTACGTTCTCGAAGAGGTAGCCGCGACCGCCGCTTCCTTCGTAGAAGAAGCCGGTGATGCCGTGCTCGTTGAGCCACTTGATATCGTGGAAGATGGTGTAGAAGTTGGGGATGTCAACGAACCAGAAGTAGTGAGACTCGGGGTAGTACCAGAGCCAGATCTCAGCGCCGCTCTGATCGCAGAGGGTATCCCACTGATCGATTCTGTCCTCGAAATCGGAGTTGGGGAAGCCGAAGAAGGAGAGGTTGTCCTCGCAGTCGTCGCTGCCGAGGTGGTGGTTTGCGCAGTTGAAGCCTGCAAGCACGATAACGAGATGATCGTCGGGAACAACGTCAATGGGCATTTCTCTTGTGTAGATCCATGTAAGAACGTCAAGACCGGGATAATATTCCTGGATGTCTCTTGCTGCCTTATTTGCGAGCTCGAGGTAGAGACCTGTACCTGTCTTTGCTCTGATCTCCTTTGTACAGTTACGGCACTGACACCAGTTGGAATTATCGTTTGCAGAGAAGGAGTAGCAGTTTGTATTGTCCTGATACTTGATGGGATAGCCGCGTGCCTCGATCATTCTGATTGTATCAACAAAGCCGGAGAAGAGAGTAGCGTACTTGCTCTTATCGGTTGCGCAGGGCTCCCACTTTGTTTCGTCGTGAAGCTCACCGGAATTATACTTTGCGAAGTATCTTTCCTCAAGAGTCATTGTGCCGTCATCCTCAGGCATTGTACCTGTACCCATTGCCCAGTAGTAGGAGTAGGAGTGGATGTTGTTGAATACGGGGCCAACGAAATCGCCGTAGTATTCAAGGCTTCTGGTTTCGTTCTTGTAGTTGTAAGACTGAGAACCGTTAAGCTTGCGTGCAAGGTAACCTATCTCACGGTTGCCGCCGGGGAATGTAGACTTTGTGTGTCTGAATCTGTAGGAGGGAACGAAGGTTACGTCTGTACCCTCGGAGATGTCAACGCATCTCTGCTTGTAAACAAAGGTATAGTCCTTGGAGGCAAAGGAGATGCCGAGATAGTTCTCGATGATCTCGTATGCTGCGTACATGCATCCTCTGTGAGTACCGTAGATGTAGAGGTTGCCGTTCTCAACGTAGTACTTGTAGCCCTCGTGGCCAAGCTCTTCGCCAAGCTCGGTGTCGTCTGCGATCTGATAGATATAGATTCCGTGCTCACCGGAAGCAGTGCCTCTCTCGATGGGGAGAGCAGTGCCTGTAGCCTTCTTTACGTACTCATAAAGAAGCTCGGTTGCAAAATAGAGGTTGGAATCGTAGGAAGCATCCTCGGGAATAACGAGAGCGAAATCCGCGATGGAAACGCCGCCGATTGTGAGGTTGTAAAGCTGCTTGCCGTTTTCAAAGGACTCGGGGCTCTTGATGCCTGTGAAGCAGCATTTGAGATTGAAGACGTCCTGGGGAGTGATGCTTCCGTTTCCGTCAATATCTCCTGCCTGGCTGTTGAAGCCTTTGAGCTCGTTACCTACAATAGCAGACTTGACTGCAAATGAGTCAAGAGCGTTAAGCTCGCTATCGTTGTTAACGTCACCAAGAGAGAATGTCTCGTCGATCTTGAAGCTCTGTGTGAGAGAAAAGTTGTCTTCGTCGAGAACTTCGGGGTTGTACTGAGCTGCTGAGCAAACGCCGCAAAGGGTGGAAATCAGCATCAAAGCACAAAGTGCAAAAGAAAGAATTCTTTTCATAGGTCAAATTCCTTTCTGAAAATATACAATTTTACTGATACACATTAATTATAACATACATTATTTATATTTACTATTGAAAAATCATTCGCTTATATGTTAAAATCATAACTGTAAAAGGAGAGTTGCGTATGATTTATGAATTATATACATCGGGAAAAATGCCGAGGATATCGGTCCTTACCATGGGCTGTGCCGAGGACATATCATCAACCCGTAGCGGCCCAATAAAGAGGAACGTTTTCGTTATACACTACTGTGTTGCGGGAAAGGGATTTTATCTCGATAATCCCGTGTCTGCGGGACAGGGCTTTTTCTTTCTGCCGGGGGAAACTGTTGAATATCATTCCTCCACCGAGGACCCGTGGAAATACCTGTGGTTTATCATTGAAACGGACAATCCCGAGTTCTTTTTGAAGCATTATAATGCAGACCAGAAAACGAAGATATTTTCCTATGATTTTACCGACGTTATCGAGGAGCAGTTCAGAGCGGTAAAGCGGAGTAAGGATTTTTCCATAAGCCCTGTCGAGGGATTGCTCATTTATCTCAATATTTTAAAGCATCACACGGTGCAAAAAGGCGGCGGAAAGGCAACGGTATATGCCATGTCCGCAAGAGAATATATCGAGTCAAACTACCATCTTCGTCCCTCCATCGGCGCCCTTGCAGACCATTTGAATATCAGCCAGTCCTATCTTTACCGAGTTTTCTTCGAGGAATTCGGAATGTCCCCCAAGGAATATCTGAACCGCTTTTGCATGGAGCAGGCAAAGATGCTTCTCAGGTCAAGCGATATGAATATATCCCAGATAGCGGCGTCGGTAGGATATTCTGACGTTCTCGCATTCTCCGCCTTTTTCTCAAAGAGAAAGGGCTGCTCTCCCACAGCATACAGAGAGCGTACTAAAAAGGCTGAGCAGAATATGTAAAAATATATACTTTTAGTCGCAATACTGCTGTTGAAATAAAAAATAAAAACAGTTGATTTTGATATAAAGCGGTGTTATAATTAATACATAAAGAAACTGAAAGGAAGTATAAACCAATGAACAAAGTTCTTGTTGAAACAAGCGCACGTCACGTGCATCTTTCTGCAGCTGATATCGAAACACTTTTCGGTGCAGGCGCAACACTTACACATAAGAAGGACCTTTCCCAGCCCGGTCAGTTTGCTTGCGAGGAGAGAGTAACTCTCGTAGGCCCCAAGAAGTCCATCGCAAACGTTATCATCCTCGGACCTGCTCGTCCCGCAACACAGGTTGAGGTTTCCTTTACAGACGCGAGAACTCTCGGCGTTGCAGCTCCCGTTCGTGAGAGCGGCGACGTTGCAGGCAGCGCTCCCTGCAAGATCGTAGGACCCTGCGGTGAGGTTGAGATTTCCGAGGGCGTTATCGTTGCAAAGCGCCACATCCACTTCACACCCGATGAGGCTGCTGCTGCAGGCGTAGCTGATAAGGAGATCGTTTCCGTAAAGATCGAGTCTAACGACAGAACAACTGTATTCGGCGACGTTGTAGTTCGTGTTAACCCCAACTTCGCAGGTGCAATGCACATCGATACAGACGAGGCTAACGCAGCTTGCGCATTCGGCCTTTGCTACGGCGAGATCATTAAGTAATTTGTACATAACAAAAGAGGGCTGTTGCATAAAGCGACAGCCTGTCTTTTTTAGTGAAGATTTTGTAATGTGGGGGATGCACCCCCACGCCCCCGCTGTGCGGCAAAAGAAGTTTCGACCTTTGCGAAGGTCGAGTCAGGGCGCTGCCCTAACAACCCGCCACCTTTTGAAAAAGGTGGACGAAAACTTTAATAAGATAAAATCTTTTTGAAGTTTTTTGAAGGTGCGGAAACTTTTTCTCAAAAAAGTTTCTGCGTAGTACTCTTTCTTAATGGAGAAAAACTATGTTCGTAAACGACTATCCCGTGTGGCGAAGCACTCTTCTTTACGGAGAGGGTGTGGGTCATGCTTTTTCAACAAGGGCAGGCGGTGTCAGCCGCGCATCTCACACAAGAACCATGAATACGGGATTTTACCGCGGAGATTCCGACGAGGTGGTGCGTGAAAACATCCGCCTGCTTTGCTCCTATGCGTGGCTTTCTGACAACGTTGTGGGCACACCTCAGATTCACTCCGCGGATATAAGAGTAGTAACCCCCGAAAACGTGGGAGAGGGAATCACCCGCGACGTGCCCTACCCCTGCGACGGATTTGTAACGGAGCACAAGGGCGTCACCCTTATCGTGCGCGTGGCAGACTGCGCTCCCATCCTCCTGAAGGGCACGAGAGCAGACGGCTCACACGTTGTTGGAGCAGTCCATGCAGGCTGGCGCGGTGCGGCGGCGGGTATTGCCCCCAAATGTGCCAAAATGCTTTTTGATATGGGTGCTGAGAAGGTGGTTGCGGCAATCGGCCCCTCCATCGGCTCCTGCTGCTATCAGGTAGGCGAGGATATGCGAGATGCCGTTGCCTCCCTGCAGGGCAGAGAGTTTGCAGACCGCCATATCACAGAGCGGGAGGGCCACCTGTATGCAAACGTTGCAGGCATCAGCGAGGAGCTGATGCGTGAGGCGGGAGTTTCTGAGATAGACGTCCTTGATGAGTGCACCAACTGCAAGCCTTGGCTTTACCACTCCCACAGAGCGACAGGCGGAGTGCGTGGCACCATGGGTGCTGTCATCGGACTTGTATAACCCTGAATCTATTTAACTTTATTTGTCGAAACAGAAGGGAGATACCCTTATGAAAATGCTGTGGAAGCTTACAAAGGAGGCGGCGCGCTACAAGGGACTGTACGTGATCGCCATTTTGTCCACACTGCTGTTAACTGTAATCAACCTTATAGCCCCGAAGATACTGTCGTCTATGACAGGCATCGTGGAAAAGGGCACGGATAATGACGGGTTGAGCCTTATTATGATGCTTGCATTCTGGCTTCTTGCCCTGTATCTGCTTCGTATCGTGTTCAGATTTATGAGCAATTATCTCACTCACAAGGCCGCGTGGCATCTTGTGGGAGACCTCAGAAGCAGACTCTACGATAAGCTGCAGAGCCTTGACCTTGGATTTTTCCACGATAAGCAGACAGGCGACCTCATGAGCCGCGTTATCAACGACACCCGCGACTTTGAGCTTTTGTACGCCCATATGATCCCCGAAATGATCACAAATGCCGTGACCTTTGTGGGTGTTCTTGTCATTCTTCTGACTATCAACTGGAAGCTTGCTCTCATAACCTGCTGCCCCATCCCCCTTATCCTGCTTTCGGGCGTGATTTTCGCAAAGGTAGTGCGCCCCTTCTTCAAGGCCTCACAGAAAAGCATGGGCGAGCTGAACGCGCAGCTGCAGGACAGCCTTTCGGGACTCCACGAGATTCAGTCCTTCGGTCAGGAAAAATACGAAAGCGAGAGGGTGCGCCAAAAGAACTTCGATCAGGTAAAAGCAATGCTGAGAGCCCTTCGTGCAAGTGCTATCTTTCATCCCAGCGTAGAGTTTCTTTCCTCTGCGGGAACGATCCTCGTAGTGTTCTTCGGCGGATTTCTCGCCTTTAAGGGTCAGCTTTCCGTGGAGGATATCGTGGCGTTCGTGCTTTATCTTTCCTTGTTCTATGCCCCTGTTTCCGGCCTTGCAAATCTTTTGGAGAATCTTCAGCAGTCATTGGCGGGAGCTGAGCGTGTGACATTGATTCTGGAAACACCTGCCGCCGTTGAGGATGCAGAGGGCGCCGAGGATATTGGTGAGGTCAGCGGTGCTGTAACATTTGAGAACGTGAGCTTCCATTACAGCAACAAGGTGCCTGTTCTCAAAAATATTTCATTCTCCTGTGAGCCCGGTATGATGGTTGCCTTTGTAGGTGCAACGGGCGCGGGAAAAACCACGGCAACTCAGCTTATTTCAAGATTTTACGATCCCGTTGAGGGTCGCATACTTATAGACGGCAAGGATATCAAGGGCGCAACCCTTGAAAGCCTGCGCCGCAATATCTCCCCCGTTCTTCAGGATACATTCCTCTTTAACGGAACGATTGCAGAAAACATCGGCTACGCAAAGCCTGATGCCACAAGAGAGGAGATCGAGGCTGCGGCCAAGGCCGCCAATATCCACGAGGATATTCTGGCAATGCCCGAAAAGTACGAAACAAAGGTTGGCGAGAGAGGACTCCGTCTCTCAGGCGGACAAAAGCAGCGCATCGCCATTGCGAGAGCAATCCTTCGCAAATCCCCCATCATCGTGCTGGATGAGGCTACCGCCTCCGTTGACGTGCAGACGGAAAAGCAGATCCAGAAGGCTATCAAGGGACTGACAGGCAATCAGACCATAATCGCAATTGCCCATAGACTTTCCACTATCCGCGATGCGGATATGATCCTCGTTCTCCGTGACGGCGAGATCATAGAGCGCGGCACTCACGAGGAGCTCATCTCCCTTGGCGGCCGCTATTACGAAATGAACAAAGCTCAGAATTTTATGGATACGTAAAGGGACGCTCGCTTTTTTGAAAAAAAGCTGCGCAAAAAACTTTATAAAAGGGATCATTGAAGAGAGTCTTATCTCTCTTCAATGATTCCTTTAAAGCCCTAACGGGCTTTTCTTCAAAGAAGTAACATCCCTTCTCGATAAACTTAAATTTGGAATTAAATAATATAGAAAAACAAAATGGCTATAGGTAAAACCCATACCCTTTCTTTTTTGAAGTTTTTTGGGCGACTTTTTTACAAAAAAGTCCCATAACCCTTTTTACACATCAGCCTTCTCGGCGTACTGTGCGGCGAAGCGGGAGATGAATTCCTTTCGCTCGGGGAGGTTGTCTCCGAGGAGAACGTCGAAGATGCGCTCGGTTTCTGCGGCATCTGCGGCTGTCACTCGGATGAGTCTTCTTGATGCGGGGTTCATTGTTGTTTTCCACATCATTTCGGGCTCGTTTTCGCCAAGTCCCTTGGAGCGCTGGAGCACGTATTTTGTGCTTCCAAGCTTTTCAAGGATCTCAACCTTTTCCTGCTCGTTATATGCAAAATAGGTCTCGCCCTTTGCAGTTATCTCAAAGAGGGGAGATTCTGCGATATAGACTCTGCCTTCCTTGATAAGGGTGGGGAGGAGGCGGTTAAAGAGAGTCAAAAGCAGTGTTCTGATCTGGAAGCCGTCCTCGTCTGCATCGGTACAGATAATGATCTTTGACCAGCGCAGAGAATTGATATCAAAGGGCAGGAAATCGCCCTTAACCTTTGCCTTGATCTCAACGCCGCATCCGATAACTCGGAGAAGGTCTACGATAATATCACTCTTGAATATCTTTTCGTAGGTGCTCTTCTGACAGTTGAGGGTCTTGCCTCGAACGGGGATGATCGCCTGGAATTCCGCGTCTCGTCCCAGCTTACAGGATGTCATCGCAGAGTCACCCTCTACGATGTAGAGCTCGCGCTTTTCGGGGTCCTTTGAGCGGCAGGGAACGAACTTTTCAACTCGGCTTGCAACGTCGGTGGAGGCTGTCAGCTTCTTTTTGATGTTGAGTCGGGTTGTTTCCGCAGTTTCGCGGCTGCGCTTATTTACAAGAACCTGAGAGATGAACTTGTCCGTATCAACGGGGTTTTCCGCAAAATAGATCTCAAGCTGCTCCTTCATAAAGTCAGTCATTGCCTGAGCGATGAAGGTGTTTGTGATAGACTTCTTCGTCTGGTTTTCGTAGGATGTCTGAGTGGAGAAGGAGTTTGTAACGAGAACGAGGCAGTCCTCAATGTCCGCAAAGGTGATCTTTGACTCGTTCTTGTTGTATTTGCCCTTCGCCTTCAGCTGCTTGTCTACGGAATAGACGAATGCGTTCTTAACAGCGCGCTCGGGAGAGCCGCCGTGCTCAAGAAAGCTTGAGTTGTGGTAGTATTCGATAACGTTTACTGTGTTTGAAATACAGAATGAAACGTCTGCAATAAGCTTGTATTCGGGCTTGTCCTCGCGGTCGCGACCGATAGTTTCGCCCATTTTCCAGAGAACAGGCTGAGTGATTGCGGTGTCTCCCGCAAGGCGGGCAACGTAGTCGGAAATGCCGTTGGGATAAAGGAATTCCTGCTCGAAGAATGAGCCGTCCGCATTTTCAAACTTGAGAACAAACTTGAGACCTGCGTTTACTACCGCCTGCTTTTCAAGCACCTCGCAGAAAAATTCCTTGGGGATGGAAATGGATGTGAAAACATCGAGGTCGGGGCGCCAGTAGGTAACGGTACCTGTTCTGCGCTCCTTTTTCTCAAGAGGGCGCACCTCAAGCTCGCCTACGGGGTATCCCTTTTTGAATGCCATGTGGGACTCAGTTTCTCCGTTGAAGGAATGAACCTCGAAAAACTCGGAGGAATACTGTGTTGCACAGGCGCCGAGACCGTTAAGTCCGAGAGAAAACTCGTATGCGCCGCCGCCCTGGTTGTTGTTGTACTTACCGCCTGCGTAAAGGTCACAGTAGATAAGCTCCCAGTTGTAGCATTTGTATTTTTCGTTGTAGCCCATGGGTACGCCGCGTCCGCGGTCGTCAACCTCGATGGAGTGGTCCTTGTAGGCGGTTACGGTGATAACGTTACCGTAACCCTCACGGGCCTCGTCAACGGAGTTAGAAAGAATTTCAAAAAATGAGTGCTCGCAGCCCTCGATGCCGTCGGAGCCGAAGATAACGCCGGGTCTTTTTCTGACTCGGTCGGCGCCCTCCAGCTTTTCTATGGACTGATCATCATACTGCTGAGTTTCTTTTTTCTTTGCCATTATATAGTCCTTTAAATATATTTTTTACCAGGAATACTTGGAAACCTTGCCGTCGGGAGAAACGAGAAGATAGCCGCAGAGGGAATATCTTTCCTGCTCCTCGATATACCAGGAAACGCGGATTTTGAAATATTCAATGCCGCCCTCAGTCATCATACCGTCGTAAGAGAAGGCATACTTGTATCCTGTGTCGGGGTCGGACTCGCCGAGCCATGCGCGACCGGCGGCAACTGCCTCGTCTGCGGTTGTGATGCCGTCGTCGGGAGCCTCTGTTGTCTCCTCGGTGTCAGCCTCGGTCGTTTCCTCGGGCTTTTTTGTAGTATCCTCGGGGGGAGCTGTAACGTCGTCAAAGCCGTCGGGGCTTGTAACCTGAGGGGTTGTGGTGTCAGCGGTAGTATCGTTGCCGCCAAGAGCATTGGGAGAGCA
>JAZUAR010000071.1:0-9022 GCA_045638055.1 Candidatus Avispirillum sp. | reverse complement strand
CATCGGCCCGCCCATCTGCACGCGAACCGCAACGATATTTACTGCAAATCGTTGCGTCTGCAACGGGCCGATGAAGGGCATCGGCCCCTACGAAACACCAATTTTGTTTATCCGCTAAACTCCAATTCGTCACTGAGATTAAAAAAATAAATCCACCCGAAAGGGTGGATTTATTTTCATATTACTTTTCTTCCTTCTGCTTTCTTCCGAGCATCAGGTTTACGAGAATGCCGAGGATGAGAGCGCAGGCGATGTTTGTGATAGTAACTGCGCCGAAGTTAACTGTAAGTCCGCCGATACCTGCGATGAGGATAACGGAAACAACGAAGAGGTTGCGGTTTTCCTCAAGGTTAACCTTCTGGATCATCTTGAGACCGCTAACTGCGATGAAGCCGTAGAGAGCCATGCAAACGCCGCCCATTACGCAGGGAGGAATGGAATCAACGATCGCAACGAAGGGAGAGAGGAAGGAAATGATGATAGCTCCGATTGCTGCTGTGATGATAGTTACAACGGAAGCATTTCCTGTGATAGCAACGCAGGCAACAGACTCGCCGTATGTTGTGTTGGGGCATCCGCCGAAGAGTGCGCCTGCCATAGAGCCGACACCGTCACCGAGAAGAGTTCTGTGGCGACCGGGAGTCTCGGGAAGGTCTGTGCCGATGGTGGAGGAGATGTTCTTGTGGTCAGCGATGTGCTCTGCAAATACAACGAACGCAACGGGAACGTATGCAACAACAATCTTTGCAATATAGGATACGCTGAGCTCGTCGAAGCCCTTAGCTGCTGTAAGGAATGTGAACTTGGGAACTGCGAAGAATGTGGAAAGAGCAACCTTGCCGTCAACAAGGAGATTGGAGAAGTAGGAGAAATCGATGATTCTGAGGCTGTCGTTGCCTGTTGCAAGACCGATAACTGTGAAGATAGCTGCTACAGCGTAGCCGGAAGCAATACCGATAATGAAGGGGATGAGCTTTACCATCTTCTTACCGAAGGTGGAAGCAAGCATTGTAACTGCAAGAGTAACAAGACCGCAAAGAAGAGCGATGTAGGTAGAGCCGCCCTTAACCTCAGGGCTTGTAAGATCGCCGATAGCGTTGCCTGCAAGGGAAAGCCCGATGATAGCAACTGTAGGTCCGATTACAACTGCGGGCATAAGAGTAGAGATCCACTTAACGCCTGCGAATCTTACGATAATGGCGATGATAACGTAAACGAGACCTGCAGAAACGGCACCGATGATAAGGCCGAGATAGCCGAGAGACATGGAAACGCCACCTGCGAAGGCTGCTGCCATTGAGCCGAGGAATGCAAAGGAGGAGCCGAGGAATACGGGGCTCTTAGCCTTTGTGAAAAGGATGTATACGATTGTACCGATACCGGCGCCAAAAAGTGCCGCCGCAGGGCTCATGCCGTTGCCGATGATGATGGGAACAACGAGAGTTGCCGCCATAATAGCGAGAAGCTGCTGGATAGCGAAAACGATCATCTGACCGAATTTGGGCTTATCCGTGATGTTGTAGATAAGTTTCATAAACTGTATCTTCCTCCAAAATTATATTTACAATTAAACTTGTACTGAATTATTTCTGCTTGTCCTCAAGCACAACTCTGAAAAAGCCGTCCAGCTCCTCAACGCAAACGGAGATGATCTCATCGTGGGAGGTGGGAACGTTCTTTCCGACGTAGTCGGGCTTGATGGGAAGCTCACGGTGTCCGCGGTCAATAAGAACTGCAAGCTGAATTGCGCGGGGGCGACCCTCTGCGAAAACCGCTTCGATTGCGGCGCGTGTGGTTCTTCCCGTGTAGATAACGTCGTCAACGATGATAACAGTCTTGTCAATAACGCTCTCGGGGAACTGGCAGTCGGCAGTACGGGCACCTGTGGGGATCTCCGTCAGGTCGTCGCGGTAAAGTGAGATATCAACGTAGCCAACGGGAACGTCGATGCCCTCAAACTTTTTAATGTTGTCCGCAAGGATATTTGCAAGATGGATGCCGCGGCGCTTAACGCCGATGAGCATAATATTCTCGCATCCGCGATTCTTCTCTATGATCTCGTGAGTGATTCGGGCAAGACTGCGTCTGAGCTGAGCCTCGTCCATAAGAAGAGCCTTATAATCCATAGTTTACCTCATTTTTAATAAAAAAAGCCTTGCACGCGGCAAGACGGTGGTATGCAGATCTTGCGGCTTCACAGAACCGCTTAAAAATCCTGCCAACACAGAATAACATATTTTTCGACGAAAGTAAAGAGGTTTTTGAAAATGCAAAGCAGGAAGTATTTAACTTTGTACTAAAGAAAATTTTCAAAAAAAGATATTAATGGGGAGAAAAAATAAAACGGTATTGTTAAAATACAGATGATATGTGGCCACATATTAAAAAACAGAAAACAGAGAAATATTTATTTTATGAGTAAAATTGTTCTTACTTTTGACAACGTGAATGCTATGCAGCAATGTAGCTCCCTTAGTAACGGGGTCATATGCGAAACTCTCGGATATCATGAAAAAGGCGACGGCGGTGGTGCAAGATACACCATTGAATCCAAAGGAGACGCTGTTGCAAACAAAATGGATATTGTTGCCATTGGAGACACCGAAAACTATACTCTCGTAGCAAGATTTATGAACGAGGGCAAGCCTGTTAATGTCCTGCAGTTTGGAGCTGTAAACGATTATGATTACAGTGACAATATTGAAGATTTCAAAACGAACAGAAATGCTTCCAAAGAAATTCAGCGTGCCATTGATTATACTGAGGAATTGCTTTATATGAGTAATGGCAGCAATTATAGAGACATATTATAATTCTGGAACAGCTACCAAAACTGACGGACACCACAGGTCTAGAGTTTATTTGAGAAACAACAAATTTTCCTTCCCGAACAGTTCACCCTTTTCCTATAATTCATATAAGACTGATGGGATTGTTCATTCTGGATTTTTGCTTTCAGAGCTTTCCGAGATTGATATGGAATCACTTGGTGAGAATACAGTATACACCGGAAATGAGGTGTGCCCAAATATTCCTGTAAAAAGCTATGATAACGATATTTGGGGAAGCTTTTCAGATGCGAGTTCTTCCATAGGGAATCATCGTTTTCTTAGTAACAGAACTTTGGAAAATAAGTATCCTTATTTTCAGAACATTGAGCTTGATGGTGAAAAAATTAACGGAATAACCATTATAAATACTGGATCTAATATGCCTGTCGAATATATAACCGATGAACTTGCGGACCCCTTTGTAAAATATGATGCTGATGCAAAAGTTCTTGTGATTGAAGATGTATATTGTGTGGTTGATGATTCTTCAAATGCGGAGGGTACACCTCATATTGTAACGATTTCCTTGGATAACGATGAAATTGAATGTAGAAAGGGTGATGTTTTAACGGCGGCATTGGTTACTGACATGGTAACATCCAACAGTGTAATCAATACCTCTGGAGGGGGATATGAAGAAAAGCAGAGTAGGATGTCTCATCATATAAAATTTGTTGAGCTTGATTCAAACGGCAGTCCTATCGCTACCTATGACTATGAGGTGCCGTATCGAGTGGGCGAGGTTGCTGATATGTATCAATTTAGAGATACATATCCCTGTACTTCGGCTTGTCGTCACGTAATAAACAATAATAGTACTAAAAAGGTCAAAATTGTAATAGAGTACTATCGCTCTGTTATTATTACAGACTTTGAGATGAGTACTTCATATTCACAGTTATATGCTATTCTTGTGGAAAAAAACAAATAATGTTTTTTGTCAGCCTCGATAACGAGGCTGACTTTTTTTGGTAATATCTTACATATTTTGCTTTACAATTTCCATAAAATGTTATATACTAACTATAGAATAAACTAGAGATAACATTGGAGGTGAACTTATGAAAAGAATTGTATCGTATTTGTTGGTTGCGTTGATTGTTTTTGGCATTTTAAACTCTTATTCTTTTGTTACAGCAGCAGAAGATACTCCATACAGCGGTGGCAGCGGAACAGAGGACGACCCTTATCTTATCAGTACGGAAAAAGATATTATAGAGCTGCGTGGTGCTATGCGCACGGATCCCTCCTTGTGGTATACCAAATATTATTACAAGCTTACGAACGATATTGAGACCTCGTATGATCTGTATGTTAATTCTTGTACTACTGATTACAATACAAGTTCTTTTCGACAGGCAAGAGAGAATGATGAATACTTTTTAAACAGATTAGTTCCTATATACAAGGATATTGATGGAGAAGCAGGGCGCCACAATATGTGTGATCATGCCTTTGATATAATTTCAGATAGAAACGGATATTCTAATTCATACTTTTATCGGTATGGAGGTGAAGGGTATCCTTCGGTCGTAAATAATATCAGTTATTATTGGAATGCAGCTTTTACAGGAGTTTTTGACGGTAATGGATATTCTATCAAATTGAAAAAGAAGGGATACTTCTTTGGATTCATTGAAAATGAAGCAATGATCAAAAATCTTACCATCGAAGGAGAAGAGGCATCGCTTGCTTATTGTCTAGATGAAACGAGTTTGATCGCAAATTGCAGTACAAAGAATTCACATGATCGTGAGGTTATAGCAAACGAATACGGATTGGTGGTTGAAGATATTACCGAGAATGGAATTGCCTATACGATCACTGAAAATTCCGAGATTTACATTAGCGCATTGCTTGGTTTTGGTGATACTGTAGTGATACCTGAAACCATAGACGGTATGCCCGTTGTTGGAATAAGGGACAAAGCATTTACATTCAAAAAAGTTGATATTGAGAGTCTATACATTCATAAAGGAATTATGGATATTGAAACATACGCATTCGGATATAATAACAGCGGTGCATGTATTGGAACAATCTATTATGACGGAACTAAGAGTATGCTGTCAAAGATTTTCTATTCTGAAATTAATGCGAGCTCAATTGCGTCCAGATATAATGTTGTGTACAGTAATAATGCTTTGATAGAAGGTTTTGCGCTTAAGAACGCAGAAGATACTATAACTTTGATGGTTGGCGAGTCTTTCAGACCAGAGTATGAAGTTTATCCTGATAACGGACGAGGATGGTTTACTTATTCCTTTGAGAATTATAGCATTGTTTCAGAGAAAAAAGGACTAATAAAAGGAGAGAAAGCAGGAGAAACAATGGTTACGGTAACTTCGGAAAGTGGTGTTGAGTATTCTTTCAAAGTAAAGGTTATCGGAATGACGGGTATATCTGTAGAAAAACTGCCGGATAAGATATATTACGGCCTAAGACAGACTTTTGATGCTACGGGTTTGGAGGTAGATAAGGTTTATAATGACGGAACAAGTGCGGAATGTACAGACTACACTATATCAAGCTACAATGCACTGAAAAAAGGTATTCAGACGATAACGGTAACCTATGAGGATTGCAGTGCAACCTTTGATGTTTTCGTTTCGGATGCGACGGTCGGAGACGTAAATATGGATGGATCGATCTCCCCGATAGATTCCAATTATCTGAAAAGAATAATTGTCGGAAATATGTCTGCCGAGGCATACACAGACGAGTATTTCGTCTGTGATATGAACGGCGATGGCGATATAAACTCTATAGATTCCGCCCTTCTCAAGAAAAGCTTTGTTGAAGCTTAAAAGATTAAAGGCTGTGCGATGACACAGCCTTTTTTGCTGCCTTAAACGATAAATTTGGGTTTATGGGTGAGTTCACTTGATACGTCATCCTGAGCGAAGTAAAACACCACAGTGCGGTGTTTTACGAAGTCGAACCATCCCTTAGGATGGTGCCGAAGGCAGGATCTACTTAAAATTATCGATAGCTCCTATCAAATATCGTAGATCCCGCCCCACAGGGGCGCCCTCCCTGTGGTCGGGTTCGACTTCGCAAATATCATACTATGATATTTGCTCCGCTCAGGATGACGCGTGAATCGTGTGTCGCTCAATTCAATCTCCCCCATAAACCCGAATTTGAAGTTAAAGAAAGGAGATAATGGGTGGAGAAAGAATACTGTTTTTTTGGGGATTTCTTTTCTGCACATAAAAACGATTTATCCTTTGTGCAAATAGCTGATAGTGAAGGGTGGCATGGGGATTTCGTTGACTTTTTTGTGTAAATGTGTTATTATAATATGAATAAAAATAAATTAGGAGGTAGCTTTTTGTGAAAAAGTTATTAAAAACACTTGTGATGTCACTGGTTGCAGTAATGCTTCTGTGCGCAGTGTGCGTTGGCGTATTTTCCGCAAATACTCCCAGCGATGACCCTGCTGACAGCTACGTGAAGCAGACAGCCCCCAATGAGGATGCAAGCATCAACCTTTGGTTTGAGCATTCCTTCAAGAAGGTATTCACCAGCGACACAACACCGTCCGGTATGGACACCTACTCCGCTTATATGGCTAAGAATGAGGTTGAGAACATTCAGTTCGTTCTCTATTCTGATTCTACAAAGTCCAGAATGAGCGCAAACGTTACTTCTTTCACCGACGGAAATGGTAACGAGATCTCCGCTGAGCTTTACTACGAGATGTACGTAACAACATCCAAGCTCAATAAGGGACAGGTTCTCGGAATGACAGCAGAGAACTCCATCATCCGCGAAGGTGAAACACCCGACCCCGTTGTGCCCTTCAATCAGGTTGGCGCAAGCTATCAGCTGAACGCAGGCAAGAGCCAGGCGTTCTTTATCAAGATCAGAAGCACCAAGGATACCCCCTCCGGTTGGTATTCCGCACAGCTTAACATCACAAACTCCGCAAAGGAAGTTGTTAAGACTGCTACCGTATATTGCTACGTTTGGGACTTCGAGCTTGCAGAGGAATCTGCTCTCAAGACAAGCTTTATCGTTTCCGATGACAGAAGATTCGGCGGAAGCTATCAGGCGTTCTACGATTATCTCCTTGATAACCGCCTTCTCGGTATGGATATCCCCGGCACACTTAACGAGAATAACCCCTACGTAACAAACCCCAGAGTTAACGCTATCAGAGTAACAGCACAGAGCATCGCAGGTCAGCCCGGCGCAACCTACGGTGATGCAAACTCTACAGTTAACTATCATACATATGCAGATGCATATTCCGCACTCTCCGACTCCAAGATTTGGGATGACGTTAAGGATAAGTTCTATTTCTATACAGGTGACGAGCCTGTAGGTGAGGTTTGGAGAAAGTGGACAAATCACTACACATATGCTGTAGGCGATCTTACTGCAACATACCCCATTCTCGAAAGCAACTGGGTAGATGCAAAGAGCGTTGTTCCCTTCCACGAGAACCATCCCTATCCCGAAATGTCTGTAAGCCAGCATCTTTCAAACTATCAGGATTATCAGCTTAAGGATGCTATCCAGGGCATGATCGATGGCGGCGGCGTTTCCATCTGGTGTCCTCAGTTCTATGCATTCACTCCCCAGTCCGAGCTTACAGCAGCAGGCTATAACGGAACTGATACTCAGGCTCTCCGTGAGCTCTCCTGCTCCATCTCCGGTCTCTATGCTTGGGGTAATATCAACGGCACAAATGGTGTTGACTTCTTCGTAGGTCACGATTACTACAACTGGAACAATATCTACGGTGAGTTCTCTGATCGTTTTGCTTCCGCACAGAAGCTTGCTGAGCAGAACGGCACAGTAGCAAACTCCGAGCTCTGGGCTTACTGCGCAGGCTGGAACAAGACCTACACATATGCAAACCATCTTATCGAGTCCACAGGTCTCCAGACAAAGATGCTCTTCTGGCAGCTTTATCAGAACGACTGCACAGGCTATCTCTACTACGGTACAAACAACTGGAACGAGTATGATGATGAGAACGGCAAGTTTGTAGACTATACAGATACAGGCGCAAACACAATGTTTGAATGGAATACAAATAAGCATAACTATCCCACAGGTCATTCCATTTACGGTAACGGCGTTCTCTTCTACGGTAAGGATATGGCAAAGGGTGCCCGCTTCGTTAAGGATTACGTAGGAACTCTCCGTGTTGAGATCATGCGTGACGGCGTTGAGGACTATCAGATGCTCGCAATGCTCGAGGATTACCTCGGTGAGGCAGAGGCTAAGGAAGTAGTATCCCGCGTTTCCACCAACGTAGTTCGTTACCTCTCTCTCCCCGGCTTCGACAGAAGCGCTTTTGCTTCCAATATGAATGAGTACGATATCATGGCTCAGGTTCGTCGCGATCTCGGTAATGCTGTTGAGGCAGCAGTAGCTGAGGGTATGTGCGAGCACAACTGGGACGGCGGCGTAGTAGCTGAGGAGGCAGGCTGTATCACAGCAGGCTCTACAGTTTACACTTGTGTTGATTGCGGCGCTCAGTATGACGAAGTTATCCCCACAAAGCACTCCGTTGGCGATTGCTACAAGAAGATCTCCGGTAATGCTGCTACATGTACAGCAGACGGCTCTGAGGTTTACGAGTGCACACTTTGCGGCAACAAGAAGACAGTTACAACAACTGCTTTCCACAACGATGCAAAGTATTACAGATATAATCAGTTCTCCGCTAAGGCTCACGAGATCTTCTGCACAGTATGTGACGAGAGACTTGAGGCTAAAGAGCATACCTTCTTCACAATCAATACAGCAACATGCTACGATGACGGCCAGCTTATGGATCAGTGCCGCTACTGCGGATACGAAACTCTTCCCACAGACGATAACGGTAACGTGGTTGTAACTCCTACAGAGGCAAAGGGCCACAACCTTGTAGTTGAGAGAGTAGAGGCTACATGTATCGCGGATGGCTACGAGGGCACAGTATGTAAGAACTGCGACTTCGCAGAGGTTACAGTAATCAAGTCTGAGGGTCATAAGTTTACTGAAGGTACATGTACAGTATGTGGCGAGGCGGATCCCGACTACAGTGAAACTCCCGACGTAATTGCAGGAGACCTTGACAATAACGGAGAGATCAATTCACTTGACTCCAATATTCTCAAGAGAATCATTGCAGGAAAGATCACACCTGATGCTTATCAGCTCCTTGCTGGAGACGTTGACGGCTCCGGTGA
>JAZUAR010000070.1:0-41797 GCA_045638055.1 Candidatus Avispirillum sp. | reverse complement strand
CTTAGCCATTCTTTTTTTGAAGTTTTTTGGGAGTGCAGAGGACTTTTTTACAAAAAAGTCCTTTGCGTAAATCACTTTTTAAGAACCGCCTGGTTCTTTGCGGGGCTTGAACGGCCTGCAATGTCGGGTGCGCGGCGCTCGAGGGCGGCAAAGGATATCTCGATATCCTCCCGTGCTTCCTCCTCGGAGAAGCAGCCAACGGTTACCATATCGCAGTCACGGATGGTTGCCCAGTTGAAGTTAAGACCGACAAAGGGAGTGGTTCTTCCTGCGGCCATAGACTTGATTGTCATAACAGGCTTCTTTGCGCCTCTGATAATGGAGTTTACCGCCTCCACCTCAACCTGCATAAGGAATCCCATGCAGTTGTAGATCTGAATATAGGTCTCCACGTCGTAGCCGTTCTCGTCGGAGTAGATAACGAGCTCGGGCATATGAGCAGATAGTCCGGGGATCATACCTGCATCGCGGATCATTTTTGTATAGTCATCGATTCTGTCGATGCTTCTTCTTTGCTTGCATACAAGCTGCTCTGCAGAGTAGTGGTGGATAAGGCAAAGCTTAGCACCGCGCTCAGCGCTCTGCTTGATCGCCTTTTCAGCCTCGCGGCGACCCTCAGCGGAGTCCTCAACGTTGATAACGGGAGTATCTACCATTATCATGGGCTTTCCTGTCTTTTCCTCTGTAAGCTTAACAGCCTCGTAGATATGGGGAGCCTGATCGTAGGGTGCCATAACTGTATCTATTCCATGCTCAAGGAACGTCTCGAACATAGGAATCATAGACTCGGGCTGTCTGTATCTGTTTTTGATCATATTGTCGGCAGAGGGGGTGCGGTGGCTGTAGCCTGCAACCCAGTTTGTTCCGATGATCATTCTTGAAAGGGAAATGCCGCCGACCTCTGTTCTGGGGAACTGTTTTTTCATATTTACCTCATTTAACAAAGGGCACCCCTGAGGATGCCCTTATTTGTTTTTTAATTAAAGTGCAGAAACAAGTGCCTCTGTATCGCGAGCGATCATAAGCTCCTCGTTTGTGGGGATAAGGTAAACCTTGCACTTGGAATCGGGAGTGGAAAGCTCAAGGATGTCAGACTGGTGGTGACCCTTAGCGTTAGCCTCCTTGTCGAGCTTGATGCCGTAGAATTCCATATCTGCGCAAACTCTCTCACGAAGCTCAACGTTGTTCTCACCCATACCTGCTGTGAATACAACTGCATCAAGGCCGTTCATTGCAGCTGCATAGGAGCCGATATACTTCTTGATCTGGTATGCGAGAGTTGTAGCTGTGAGGTAAGCTCTCTCGTTGCCCTCAAGGATAGCAGCCTCGATATCGCGGCTGTCGGGGGAAATACCGGAGAGACCTGCAAAGCCGCACTTCTTGTTCATGAAGTCGCTCATTTCGTCAGGAGTCATGCCTGTCTTCTTCATAACGTAAGTAACAACAGCGGGGTCGATATCACCGCAGCGTGTACCCATCATGATACCTGCAAGGGGAGTCATACCCATGGATGTATCAACGCACTTGCCGTCCTTAACAGCAGTGATGGAGGAACCGTTACCGATGTGGCATGTTACGATCTTTGTGCCCTCAGTCTTACCGAGGATCTTGCACATCTCAGCTGCTACGAAGCGGTGGCTTGTACCGTGAGCACCGAAGCGGCGGATGGAGTACTCCTGGCACATCTCATAGGGAAGAGCGTATGTGTATGCCTGAGGAGCCATGGACTGATGGAAAGCTGTGTCGAATACGAGAACCTGGGGAACGCCGGGCATAGCCTTTGTGCAGCCTGCGATACCCATAAGGTGAGGAGGTGTGTGGAGGGGAGCGAGGTCAACGCAATTTTCGAGCTTTGCGATAACGTCGTCAGTTACGAGTACGGACTCGGAGAAGTATGTACCGCCGTGTACTACTCTGTGACCAACAGCCTCGATCTCGGACATATCAGCGATGCAGCCGAATTCCTTATCTGTGAGGTAATCGATAACGATGCTTGTAGCCACTGCGTGGTCGGGCATTGCGATCTCCTTCTTGATCTTATCGCCGTTTGCGAGCTTGTGCTCGATAGCGCCGTCAAGACCGATTCTCTCGCAAAGACCCTTAGCGAGAACTGCCTCTGTGGATGTGTCGAAAAGCTGATACTTAAGGGAAGAGCTACCTGCGTTTACAACAAGAACCTTCATTTTTATCATATTCCTTTCAAAAGAAAAAATTAATTATTTGACAATCGGTGCTTAATAGGTTACAATAAAAACACTATAAACACACAAATATGATTATATATCAATTTTTTTCCAAATACAATAGTTTTTAGGGAATATTTTTAAAATGAAAAGAATTTCAGCAGTTATATGTGAATTGAATCCTCTGCACGACGGACACAGATACGTTTTCCAAAAGGCGAGGGAGCACGGAGATATTCTTATAGCGATAATGAGCGGTAATTTCGTTCAGAGAGGCGAGAGCGCCGTTTATAATAAATATAAAAGAGCAGAGGCAGCACTCGGTGCGGGAGCAGACCTTGTTCTTGAGCTTCCTTTTCCTTACAGTGCCTCAAGCGCCGAATATTTTGCAAAAAACGGCGTGAGAATTGCAGAGGCTGTGGGAGCTGACGTACTTTGCTTTGGCAGCGAATGCGGCGATATTGAAGCCCTCAAAAGATCCGGCGAGGTCCTTAACAGCGAGGAATACGAAAAGAAAATGACGGTGGGCAGATCTGCCGCAATGAGAGCGGATATTTTAAGAGAGCTTGCACCCGACCTTCCCGAATCTCTTCTTGGCTCGCCAAATGATATTCTCGGTGCGGAATATTGCAGAAGAGCCAAAATAGATACTGTTGCAATAAAGCGCATCAGCGCGGAAAGCGCATCATCTATCAGAAAAAGATCGGTTGGAATTGAGGGCAGCGATATGCTTGACCCTGCCGAGCTTTTCCGCCTTGAATATGATCATTTCAGAACTCTGAGAGCTGCAGGCAAGGACTGTGCAGAATGCACAGGAGGCGTCTTTGAGCGCCTTTATAACACCGCATTCAGCGAGGGAAGTGCCGAAAAGTGGCTTGAAAAGATAAAAACAAAGCAGTATACCAATGCCCGCCTTCGTCGCGCGGCGCTGTTTGCTCTGACCTCAGTTACCCCTGATGAGCTGAAAAGCGACGTCCTTTTCACAAGGCTTCTTGCTGCAAATGAGAAGGGAAGAGAGTACCTTGCTTCTATCAGAAAGGACAGCGAATTCCCCATCATAACCAACCATTCCGAAAAGAAGCTTCTTTCGGAAAATGCAAGAAAACAGGCAGACCTTGCAGATTTCGCAGATACTGTCTATGCCCTCTGTGAGAAGAGAGAGGACCCTGCATTTTACCTGAAATCACGACCTGTGATAACTCGGTAAAAATGCACAAAAAAGTTACAAAAATAAGCGTTGTTTGTTGCAATTTTCATTGACAAACAGCGCTTTTCTATTTATAATAGGTTTAAATACAAGAATGGGGTAAGTGTATGTATATTGGTATAGATCTCGGTACAACGGGCGCAAAAACCGTTCTTTTTGACATCGATGGAAACGTAGTTTGCGAGTTTAATAAGGAGTACGAGCTTATTTTCAAGGGCACCTTTGTTGAGCAGGATGCAAACGATTGGTGGCGCCTTGTTCTCGAAGGTATGAAGCACGTTGTTTCTGAAAGCGGTGTTTCTGAAATCGAGGGTATTTCCGTCAGCACTCAGGGTATCTCCTTCGTTCCCGTGGACACCGAGGGAAACACTCTTTATAACGCCATCAGCTGGCTTGATATGAGAGCTGAAAAGGAATGCGATGAGCTTCGGGAGCTTTTTGGCGACGAAAGGGTGTTCAATATCACAGGCAAGCCCTGTCTGTGCGACTATTCTTTGTCGAAGATCCGTTGGTTTTCGGATAACTGCCCCGAGGTTATCGAGAAGACCTATAAGATCCTTTTCCCCCTTGATTATCTGAATTTAAAGCTGTGCGGCAAGGCTGTAACGGACTATACGATAGCAGGCGGCACCATGCTTTACGATATACACGAGAAATGCTGGCACGATGAGCTTGTCAGCTTTGCACGAATCGATAAATCCCTTCTGCCCGACGTTCTCCCCATGGGAGCCGATATCGGACCTCTCCTTCCCGAGGTTGCAAAAGAGGTAGGTATTACAGGTGACTGCCACGTATATATGGGCGGTCAGGACCAGAAGCTTGCGGCTATCGGTGCAGGTATTGCTGATGGCGTCTGCACAGTTTCCTTTGGTACTGCAACTGCGATCTCAAGGCTCGGTAAGGCCTTTGAATATAAAGAAAACAGTACTAATACACTTTTCCGCTTTGACGATGAAAGCTATATTTCCGAGGTTGCTCTTATGACTACGGGAGCGGCTCTCCGCTGGCTTACAAGAACTCTTTACGGCGGCATTTCCTACAAGGAAATGGATAAGCTTGCTCTGCTCAGCGAGCCCGGTGCAAACGGAGTTAAGTTCAAGTCAGACCTTTCCGTCGGCGGTGTTATTTCGGGAATAACCCTCTCAACAACTTCCTCGGATATCGTATACGCTCTTTATGAGGGCGTTTCTGAGGACATTGCAAATGCCGTTACGGAGCTTGGCGGAGCTGAGTGCCTCAAGGTATTTGGCGGCGGCGCAAAAAGCGAGATCTGGTGTAAGATCCTTTCCCGAATCAGTAAAACAAACGTTGAGATCCTCTCTATTGCGGAAACCGGCTCTCTCGGAGCTGCGATCCTTGCCTCTTCGGGTAAAATTACCTCAGCGGCAGTAAAGAAGATCCTGACACCCAGTGATGAATATTAAAACATAAGGAGATAAATTATGTTCCAGTTCGATCCCGCACCTTTCGTTCCTTATAAGAATAAGGAAATTCTTGAAAAGTGCAGAAACATTAAGCGCGAGGATATGGAAAAGCATCCTAATCCCAATTTCCGTATCAAAATAGTTCCTTCCTGCGAGGGAATCTGGGTCGGCGATATGGTAACAAGAATCATGCGTTCTGACATTCTCAACGAGAAGTGCGTTATGATCCTTCCCAATCCCTGTCCCACGATCTACTTGGCAGTTGCAGAGAACATCAATAAGCTGAATATCAACTGTCGTAACCTTCATATCTTTATGATGGACGAGTGGGCAGATGCAGACGGAAATATCGCGCCCCTTGATTATAAGGCAGGCTTTGCTCACAGCAATATGACCTATTTCTATATGGCGATAAGAGAAGATCTGAGACCGCCTCTCAGCCAGGTTCATTATCCCACAAACGAAAACGTTAACTGCTACTCCGATATGATCGAGGAGTGCGGTAACGGCGGCGCTGATATCTGCTATTCCGGTCCCGGCTGGACAGGACACATCGCATTTATCGACCCCTGCACACCTGAGTTCGGCTGTCCTCCCATCGAGGAATACCTTAATATGGGCGCGAGAATCGTAACACTCAACCCCATGACCGTTATGCAGAACTCTCTCCACGGCTGCTTTGGCTGGTCAGGCGATATTGCCGCAGTTCCTCCCAAGGCCTTTACAATCGGTCCCCGCGACGTTAAGAATTCAAAGAACCGCCTTGAAATGCACGATCTGACTACTATGGGAACATATTCCTCATGGATCAGAATGACATCCCGTCTTATCCTTTACGGAGAGGTAACACCCCTGGTACCCTCATCCATTCTTCAGCTTATGGATACTGACGTATACGTTACCGAAGCTATTGCTGCTCCTTTCGGCTGCGAAGAGCTTGTTGGTTATTAATAGAAGGGAGATAAGATTATGTTTAAATTTGATCCTGCTGATTACGTTCCTTACAGAAATAAGGAAGTTCTTGAAAAATGCAGAAATATAAAGCGCGAGGATATGGAAAAGCATCCTAATCCCAATTTCCGTATTCACGTAACTCCCGCTGTTGGCGGTATCTGGCTTGGCGATATGATAGCCAGAATCGTTGAGAGTGACCTTCTTGATAAGAAGTGCGTAATGATCCTCCCCAACCCCTGTCCCGTTGACTATATGCAGGTAGCGGAAACCATCAACAGAATGAACGTTAACTGCCGTAATCTCCACGTATTTATGATGGACGAGTGGGCAGACCAGGATGGCAACATTGCTCCCCTCGATTACAAGGCGGGCTTTGCTCATTCCAATATGAAGTATTTCTACGGCTCTATCCGTAAGGATCTCCGTCCTCCCATCGAGCAGATGCATTATCCCACAAACGAGAATGCAAAATACTATTCCAAGCTTATCGCAGAGGTTGGCGACGGCGGTGCGGATATCTGTTATTCCGGTCCCGGCTGGGCAGGCCATATTGCATTTATCGACCCCTGCACACCTGAGTTCGGCTGTCCTCCCATTGAGGAATATCTTGAGATGGAGGCGAGAATCGTAACTCTCCATCCTATGACAATTATGCAGAACTCTCTCCACGGCTGCTTCGGCTGCTCCGGTGATATTGCAAACGTTCCTCCCAAGGCGTTTACTATCGGACCCGTTGACGTAAAGAACTCCAAGAACCGCTTTGAGATGCATTCCATCACAACCATGGGCACATATTCCGCATGGCAGAGAATGATCTCCCGTCTCGTTCTTTACGGAGAGGTAACACCCCTTGTTCCTTCCTCTATCCTCCAGCTTATGGACTGCGACGTATACGTTTCCGAGGAGATCGCAAAGCCCTTCGGATGCGACGAACTGATGGGTTATTAATTTATGAATTATACGATTTACGGTACGGTCGTTGTCGGTGACAGAGTTATCACCGACGGCGCCGTGGCGGTTGAAAAAGGTATTATAGCTTACTGCGGAGAAAGAGCAAACGCTCCTGAGATCGGTGAGTGCATTGATTATAATGGCGCACTTATCGTTCCCGGATTTATCGATATTCATTGCCACGCAGGCGGAGAATATTGGTGCTATGAGCATCCTGTTGCGGTTGCAAACCATCATCTTTTTCATGGTACTACCAGCATGTGCGAGACCCTTTACCGCGATATGACAATAGAGGATACAGTTAAGGCAATAGCTGATATAAGAATGGCTATGGAGGTTTGCCCCAATATTATCGGTGTTCACCTTGAGGGCCCTTATCTTAATCCGAAATACGGCTCAATGGTGCAGGAGGGCGAGGTTTTTGCAGATCCTGCCGATTATATGAAGCTTTTTGAGGACGATACTGTTGTCCACGTAAGCTTTGCGCCCGAGGTTGCAGGCACTGATGAGCTTCTGAAGGTACTCAAGGAAAAGGGAATAGTTCCTGCTATCGGTCACAGTGTTGCATCTTATGAAGAGGTAGAGAAAGCGGTTGACGGCGGAGTGAAGAACGTGACTCATCTTTTTGATGCTACAGGCGCTTCAATTTCTCCCACAAGATGGGACGGAACCATTGAGGTTGATTTCAATGCAGCATGTCTTCTTTGCGACGGTATTACTTATGAGATAATCTGTGATGAAAAGGGAATTCACGTTCGCCCCGAAATGGTAAGACTTGCTGCAAAGACTGTTGGCATCGATAACCTTGTTGGTATTACCGATGCTTGTACCGGCAGTAATGACGATACCGACGTTAACATTGTAGACGGCGAGCTGACCGGCTCAAAGCTTACAATGAACAAGGTTTTCAGAAACTTTGTGAATTACGGCTTTTCACTTACAGATGCAGTTAAGTTCACTTCAACAAATGCCGCTCGCCTTATGGGACTTTCCGACAGAGGAAGCCTTGAAATCGGTAAGCGCGCAGATATTGCAGTGCTTGATTCTAATTTTGATATTATTCAGGTCTATAAGGCCTAATTAACTTAAAGAAGGTGTATTTTTATGCTTAAGGCAGGAATTGCCATCAGAGATATATCACCGGTAAAGGGCGTTGAAATGGCGGGCTATCCCCATTGTCCCCGTCCCAATATCGGTGTTCACGACCCTCTTTATTGTGTAGCCCTACATCTTGATAACGGCAGCGAGAGCATTACAATGCTCACCTTTGACCTTCTTTATTTCGGCAAGAAATATTGCAAGGCAATCCGCGAGAAGATGGGCGGAAATATAATGTTCACAACAACACATACTCATTCCGGCCCCTGGTCCTCAACGCCTCTTGCTTCCGAGCTTGCCGAGGGTCTGGATAACAATCCCGACTACATCGCATTCCTTCTTCCCGCAGTTGAAGACTGTATTAAGGAGGCTCGCGAAAACACCTTTGAAGCAAAGATCGCAACAGGTGTGGGTCATTGCGGAAAAGAGCAGGGTGTTGGCGGAAACCGCAGAGTGAAGAACGGTGTTCAGGATGACTCCGTTAACGTTATCTGCGTTAAGGATATGGATGATAAGATCCGAGGAATCCTTCTCAACTATGCTCTCCATCCTACGTTCCTCCATGCGGAGAGTCTGTGGGTAACAGCGGATTATCCCGCATATATCCGCAGATATCTTAACTTCGCTTTCCCCGATGCAGTATTTATGTTTGCTCAGGGAACAAGCGGAAATCAGTCCTCCCGTTATCACAGAGTAGGTCAGGACTTCGAGGAGGCTGCACGTGTCGGCACAACTCTCGGTGTTGAGATCTACCATACCATCAATAAGATGGAATTTACCGATGATATTGATATCGTATTCAAGAATGCAGAGGTAGAGCTTCCCATCAGAACGTATCCTCCCCTTGAAAAGGCAGAGGCAGATATGATCGCTGCAAGAAAGCGCTTTGCTGAAATGCCCGATGACGATTATATCGCAAAGAGAAATGCTGAGCTTGATATGTTCGGTCGTGAAAACGAGTTCTACTATTCCGATCTTTTTGCAAAGACAGGCAAGATCTCCGATGAGGAGCTTCCTTGTGAGGTTATGACACTTAAGCTCGGCGATACTATGATCTGCGGTATGCAGGGCGAGATCTTCGTTGAGTTCGGTCTTGAACTTAAGGCGGCATCCCCCGCTGAAAAGACCTTCGTATTTGAGGTCACAAACGGTGCGCTCCCCGGCTATATCTTCACCCCCGAGGCTTATGACGAGGGCGGATATGAGGTTGGCACATCAATATTTACAAGAGAAGCAGGCGCGATCATCACCGATGCCATCAAGGCGCTTTTCTGAGGAGGACTTATGAAAAAAGCTAATATTATTGACAGATTCCGTCTTGACGGTAAGGTTGCTCTCGTAACAGGCGGCTCAGGCTACTATGGAAAGCAGATGGTCATCGCTCTTGCTGATGCAGGCGCTACCGTTTGCTGTGCATCCCGCGGCCTTGAAAAGTGCAAGGAGTTTACCGATAAGCTTAACGAGATGGGCTATGATAAGGTCTATGCCGACAGCTACGATCAGGAAAGCGAGGAAAGCATCAAGGCTCTTCTCAGTCGAATGATCGAGCGCGACGGAAAGCTTGATATTCTTGTAAACAATTCCGTTCTCCGTCCCATGCACGATTACGAGGGTCCCGTTGAAGATTTTGCAAAGTCAATGGCGGTAAATGCAACAGGACTTTTCGCAATTACAAGAGCCTTCGGTAACCACATGGAGCAGAACGGTGGCGGAAGCATCATCAATATCGGCTCATACATGGGTCTTTGCGGAACAAACCCCTATCTTTATGAGGCTGAGCCTTGGATGGATGCAATTGATGCTCCCGATTATTTCTTCCATAAGGGCGGTATGATAAACCTCACCCGCTTTATGGCAGGCAGATACGGTAAGGCAGGAGTTCGCGTTAACTGTCTTAACCTTGGCGGTCTTTTCAATAATCAGCCTGAGGGCTTCCTTGAAAGATACGCAAAGATGAACTATCTCGGCAGAATGGCTGATGAGAATGATATTCAGGGAGCGCTCGTATTCTTCGCTTCCGATGCATCTTCCTATATAACAGGTATGTCCCTTAATATTGACGGTGGTTACACCGCAAGATAAAAAAGAGGTAGCTATATGGAATTCCATATGAGAAACAGCAGAGTTCTCAGAAAAATGAGAGAAGGCAAGGTTGCAACCTGCACAAAGATAAATCTTTCAGATCTGAGAAACGCAGAGATCGCCGCAATGTGCGGATTTGACTGTATCTGGGTAGATATGGAGCATATTCCCAATGACTATGCTTTCATTGAAAACTCCGTTCGCGCTGCAAAAAACTTTGACGTTGACGTTCTTTGCAGAGTTGCAAAGGGCGGCTATAACGATCTTATCCGTCCTCTTGAGGCTGACTGCGCAGGCATTATGGTGCCTCACCTTATGAGCCTTGAGGAGGCAAAGCAGATCGTTTACTATACTAAGTTCCATCCCGTTGGCAGAAGACCTATCGACGGCGGAAATGCTGACGGTATGTATTGTCTCGTTGATGAGCAGGAGTATATCAAAACTGCAAACGAGGAAAGATTCGTTATCGTGCAGATCGAGGATCCCGAGCCTCTCGCAGAGCTCGAGGAAATATGCGCTCTCCCCGGTATCGATATGATCTTCTTCGGTCCCGCAGACTTCAGCCAGGGTATCGGAAAGCCTTATATCTGCGATGACCCCGAGGTTCTCGAAACCAAGAAAAAGGTTGCAGAGTGCGCCCGCCGTCACGGAAAGTGGGCAGGTACCGTTGGCGGTACAGGCAATTTCGACGAGCTGGTTGATATGGGCTATACATTCATTTCCGTTGGTGCTGACGTTGTCGGTCTTTGGGATTATTATCTTAACATTTCCGATAAGATCAGCGGGAAGGATATAAAATAATGAAAAACACAACAGTTGCAGGTAAGAGCATATCTAAAATGTCCCTTGGAACTGTTCAGTTCGGACTTCACTACGGTATTGCCAATGATGTTGGCAAGCCTCCCGAAGAGCAGAGCTTTGAAATGATCAAGGCAGCCCTTGACGGCGGTGTTACAAGTGTTGATACTGCCCGCGCATACGGGGACTCCGAGGATATAATCGGTCGCTACTTTAAAGAGAATCCCGAAAACATACCCTTTATTTCAACAAAGGTTCCTCCTTTTCCCGAGGCGGACGTATCCCTTCTTGAAAAGCATATTATTGAAAGCGTTGAGACCTCCCTTGAAGCTCTTGGGCTTAAAAAGGTTGAGAATATCATGCTCCATAACGGAGTCAGCCTTTTCAGATACGGCGATGAAACTGCAAAGATCATGGGTAGCCTCGTTAAAAGAGGATATTGCGATATGGTCGGTGCATCCGTATACGATGCAAAGGAGATCGATAAGATGCTTACCTATGAGGAGTATACCTCAACTCAGGTGCCTATGAGCATTTTCGATCAGCGTCTTATTAACGGCGGTTACATTGAAAAGCTTGCAGACAGAGGATATACTACTTTTGTAAGAAGCGTATTTTTGCAGGGACTTTTCTTCCTTGACCCTGAAAAGATAACTGATGAGATCCTCATTCGTCATGCACTCCCCGGAATCAAAAAGATCCGTGAGATTTCCGAAAAAGAGGGAATGAGCATTGTTGAACTTGCAATTGCTTTTCTGCGAGATTATCCCGGAGTTACAAGCCTTGTTCTTGGCTCTGATAACGCAGAGCAGGTTCGTGCAAATATCCGATGCTTCGATGCCCATCCTCTCAGCGAGGAAACTGTCAGCATACTTAAGACAACATTTGCAGACGTGAATATACCCGAAATCATGAAGGTGCTTTCACGTCCCAAATAAGATTGGAGAATATTATGTCAAATTTTCCTCTTGGTGATAAAGAAATAAGAATCGGTATCCTCGGTATGACTGAGGGTAACGGTCACCCCTATTCCTGGAGCGCTATCTTTAACGGATATAACTGGGATTATATGAAGGATTGTCCCTTTCCCGTAATCCCCCAGTATCTTTCTAAGCAGCCTCCCGAAACCTTCGGTATTCCCGGTGCTAAGATCACTCATATCTGCTGTACAGGCTATGCAACCCGCGAGATGGCAGAACATATGGCGAAGGCTTCAAACATTCCTAACGTAGTAGATGATCCCCTTGAAATGCTCGGTCAGGTAGATGCAGTTATCTGCGCAACTGACGTTGGTGATGAGCATATCGAGCGCTGCAAGCCCTTCCTTGATGCAGGACTTCCCATGTTTATCGATAAGCCCCTCGTAAACAAGGAGGAGGATCTCAAGACCTTTGTTAAGTGGAGAAAAGAGGGCAAGCAGTTTATAACAAGCTCAAGCCTTCGCTTTGCAAAAGAATACGTGCCTTATCACCGCTCAACATATGAGCTTGGTAAGATGATGTATATCTGCTCTCCCATGGCAAAGAAGTGGGAAACGTACGGAATCCATGCTCTCGAGCAGATGTATCCCATCCTCGGGCCCGGATTCGTTTCAGTGCAGAATACAGGTACATTTGAGCGCACCCACGTTCATATCGTCCACGAAAACGGATGCCGTATCGATATTCCTCAGGGTATCGGAATGGCAGGAGCCGGACTTCTCCTTATCGGAAGCGCGGGAAGCGTATACCTCAATTCTCTCGATTCTTATCACGACTTCAAGACACAGCTTGTAAAGTTTGTTGATTGGCTTCGTACAGGAAAAGAGCCTTTCCCCTTCGAGGAAACTGTTGAGCTTATGAAGATGGTAGTTGCAGGACTCCGTAGCCGCGAAGAGGGCGGCAGAGTAGTGCTCCTTTCCGAAATCGAAGCTGAATAAAAAACAAAGAAAAACTCTCCTTTTGGAGAGTTTTTTCTTTACATAGGTCAAATATTATGCTATTCTAAAATTACAGAAATACTTACGGAGGTGCTTATGAAAAGGTTAATTACAATACTGCTTGTTTTAAGTATGCTTATGCTCGTTTCCTGTAATTCAAATAATGCACCTGCTGAGAGTTCTAATTTGAATGAAACTTTCGAAGATACAGACATGGTCGAAAGCTTAGCTGAAACAACGAATGAAACCACTACATATGAAACTTTACTTGATGTAGATACTTCTGTGGATACTACTACAATTGCTGATGAGACAACTAAAGTTGTTGATACACTTACAGCTGAAGATACAACTGTAGCTGATGAAACAACATTTGTAAATAATACATCGTCTATTGATACAACAGTAACGCAAGAATTGCCTATAACAACTACAGATGAAAATCTTCCTGATACAACGATCCCTAACGCATATATCGAAGTTATTAAAGATTATAAAGATATCGTAGAGTATAGGCTAACGGATATTTTTCGACTCGTATGGGATGAAGTAGGGGACGGTGACTACGATAAATATTATAATGCAGACATTCAAGGCTATTTCGGTAGTATGTTTGCTGAAATGATACCGTATGGTGATAATATTACATTGTCGTCCTATGGTTATGTTCTCAATGATATCAATTTAGACGGTACACCGGAGCTTTTTTGGGTAAGTAGTGATTGTAATATAATTTTTGCTATATTTACGATAGTAGACGGTGAAGCTCGATTGCTGGATGTCTTTTGGTCCAGATACAAATGTTGTATTTTAGATGACGGTGTAATTTACACTCTAGGATCTGGTGGAGCAGCAAATAATTACTATGAATTCAGAACGCTTGATGGCAAGGGTAATCTTATTATTATTAAGAAATTTTGGTCGGATTATGATTATATTAATGATTTAGCTTCGTTTTGCTATATTTACGATGGAAATATGGAGTATATAACGAAAGAAAAATACGATGAACTCATAGAAGAAAATCCTTTTCCAAGTATGGAAAAAGTAATTGATGGCAAATATTATTCGTTAGCTGAGTGATTTTTATTGTATTAAAAACTAATTTTGCGGAGGGGCTTATGAAAAAGCTTATCACATTATTGCTTGTTTTGAGTATGCTTATGCTCGTTTCCTGCGGCGGTGACAGCGAGATCGTACCCGATACCACCGATACGGCAGAAACTACTACTTTAGATGAAACCACTTTTGCCCCCGATGAAACAACCGAGGTGGAGGATACAGAAGATATAGGAGCTACGATTATTGACGTTATAGTTGAGCCTTATTATCTCATCGATGCTTCTGAGAAAAATATTGTCTGCATCAAGACTTCATCTGTCAAAACTGCAAATTCCGTTAAGATAACGAACGCAATAAATAACCATATTAAATCTCAGCTTTCCTTTGTTTATTATCCCCTGGAGGAATATGAGCTGACCAGTGAGCCTGAACTCGGCGATGAGATTCAGACAAGAATAGATAACGGGGAATATACCGAATATCTTGTAGAGCTTGAGGGAAAGACAACCTATAATGAAAACGATCTTTTGAGTGTTGTTTACACGGGAACGTACAATTATAAAACTGCGGCGTATCCCACAAATATGTGCTTCTCTGTAAATCTCAATTCTGAGGCAGAGAGATTATGTTTCAAGGATATGTATAATATCAGTGATGAGCTTTACGATGTTTTTGCAAAGCACGCACAGGATGAGATAGACCGAAAATACGGAGGTTACGGCCTTTCCGTTGAGGATATGCTCTGCACAAAGGATAGCTTCATTTCGGGTATTGAGGATGAAAGCTCAGTTAATTTCTATATAACTGAGGATTCTGTTGGCTTTATCTACTCCGTGCCCCATGCGGTCGGTGATTATCAGACAGTAGAGATCCCCCTTTCGGAATTGGAAGAATTTAAATAATAAAAAACGCAACGGCATTGCCGTTGCGTTTTTTTATCAGAATTCGTAGCCGAGCTTGAGGGCCTTCTTGTTCTTTTCGATAAGAGCTGCCTTTGTCTCGGGAATACCCTTGAGGATATAGGAGAGGAATGTGTCATACTCGAACATTCCTGTGAGCTTGAGGATCTGGCCGAGAACGATAACGTTTGCCATACCCTCGATTCCGTTTTCAGAAGCGATTGCTGTTGCGGGAATGTAGCAAACCTTGATGTCCTCGCGCTCGCTCTTCTTTGCAACAAGAGAGGAGTCTACGATCATAAGACCGCCTGCCTTTACAGTAGGCTCGAACTTATCGTAGGAGGGAAGGTTCATTGCAACAAGAACGTCAGGAGATGTGATTGTGGGTGCACCGATCTCCTCATCGGAGATGATAACGGAGCAGTTTGCTGCGCCGCCTCTCATTTCGGGGCCGTAGGAGGGAAGCCAGGAAACCTGCTTGCCTTCGTACATTGCGCTCTTTGCCATAGCCTTACCGGAGAAGAGGATACCCTGTCCGCCGAAGCCGGAGAAGAGAATAGATGTTGTCATATTACTTTTCCTCCTTTGCTTCGATGTCCTTGTATGTACCGAGGGGGTACTGAGGCATCATATTCTCGCGGAGCCAGTCAAGAGACTTCTCAGGAGACATACCCCAGTTTGTGGGGCAGGTGGAGAGAACCTCAACGATTGTAAAGCCCTTCTTATCTCTCTGATACTCAAATGCCTTCTTGATCTGCTTCTTTGCAGCGATGATATTCTTGGGAGTATCAACGGAAACACGGGAAGCGAGAGCAACGCCGTCAAGAGTGGAGAGCATCTCGCAAACTCTGATGGGGTTACCCTGGAGAGCCTTATCTCTTCCGTAGGGAGAGGTTGTTGTAACCTGACCGAGAAGAGTTGTGGGGGCCATCTGACCGCCTGTCATACCGTAGATTGCATTGTTAACGAAGATGATTGTGATGTTCTCGCCTCTTGTTGCTGCGTGAACAGTCTCAGCAGTACCGATAGCTGCAAGGTCACCGTCGCCCTGGTATGTAAATACGAAGTTATCGCGGTGAGTTCTCTTTACGCCTGTAGCAACTGCGGGAGCACGGCCGTGTGCTGCCTGCACCATGTCGCACTCAAAATAGTTATAAGAAAATACGGAGCATCCAACGCTGGCAATACCAACTGTCTGTCCTTCAATTCCAAGCTCGTCGATTACCTCAGCAACGAGACGGTGGATAATACCGTGTGTACAGCCGGGGCAGTAGTGAAGAGGCACATCTGAAAGAGCGTGGGGTCTGTCAAATACTGTTTTCATTTCAGCTTCCTCCTTATGCGTTAATTTCGCCAGCAAGCTTCTTGATGTTTTCAAGAACTGCTTCGGGTGTGGGGATCATACCGCCGGTTCTGCCGTAGAAGTGTACGGGAGCCTTGCCGTTAACTGCGAGACGAACGTCGTCGATCATCTGTCCCTTAGACATTTCAACGGAAAGGAACGCCTTTGCATTCTCAGCTGCAGCGGCAATATTCTTCTTGGGGAAGGGCCAGAGGGTGATGGGTCTGATAAGACCAACCTTGATGCCTTCCTCACGTGCAGCCTTGATAGCTGTCTTACAGATACGTGCTGTGATACCGAAGGAAACGAGAATGATGTCTGCATCCTCTGTGAGATACTCCTCGCATCTTGCTTCGTTCTCCTCGATAATGTCGTATCTCTTATATCTCTCGTCTACAACGTCCTCAAGAACCTGGGGATCGATGTAAAGGGAGTTTACGATATTCTTCTTTCTCTCGCCCTTGTGACCGCAAGCTGCCCAATCCTTCTCGGGAGTTTCGCGGCGGGGGATGGAGTTGAAGTCAACAGGCTCCATCATCTGACCGAGAGCGCCGTCGCAAAGGATCATTGCAGGGATTCTGTAAATATCTGCAAGGTCAAATGCTTCAACTGTCATTGTTGCCATTTCCTGAACGGAGGAGGGGGCAAGAACGAGAAGACGGAGGTCGCCGTGACCAACGCCGCGTGTTGCCTGATAGTAGTCCTGCTGGGAGGGCTGGATACCGCCGAGACCGGGGCCGCCTCTCTGTACGTTAACGATAACGCAGGGAAGATCGCATCCTGCCATGTAGCTGATGCCCTCGCTCTTGAGGGAGATTCCGGGAGAGGAGGAGGATGTGATAACTCTTGTTCCTGCAGCTGCTGCGCCGAGAGTCATATTGATAGCCGCAACCTCGCTCTCAGCCTGGAGGCAAACGCCGCCAACCTTGGGGAGCTTCTTTGCCATGTATTCGGAAAGCTCTGTCTGAGGTGTGATGGGGTAACCGAAGTAGTACTTGCATCCGCAGTTGATAGCTGCCTGTGCAATAGCCTCGGTACCTTTCATAAGTACTTTATCTGACACTTTTACTGTTCTCCTTTCATGCGTCTTTCTCAACCTTGATAACGCAATCGGGGCACATCATAGCGCACATAGCGCAAGCGATGCACTTTTCCTGCTCTGTGATAACAGCAGGGTGGTAGCCTTTAGCGTTAAGGGTGTCTTTTGCAAGGGCAATTATCTTTTTAGGGCAGGCTGTTACGCACAGTCCGCAGCCCTTACATGAATCTGTTTTAAATGTAACTTTGTTCATTGTGTATCTCCTTTTGAACAAGATTATTATACTAAGTCAGAATATCTGCTTTGTAACGTTTTTAATGGGGAAGAGTCTTTCGCCCTCAACCTTGATCTCGCCTGTTATCTCCTTGCAGTAGGAGGTGAAGAGAAGGGGGAGGCCGCATGCCTCGCTCACCTTGTGAGCATAGTCGATAGAAGCGAGAACGTCTTCCTTTGTGGTTTCAGCGCCAACAGAGCTGTTGTTTACAACTGCGGTACACTTGAGGTGGGAAACCTCCTCGATGATATGCATAAGGTCTGCCGCTGCTGCAGGGTCCTCAATAAGGGGACGGTATTTTGAAACAACGTATATCATCTCATACCCGCATTCGGAAATCAGGTCTGAGTACATACCGAGTGCCGCCGCACCGTCGTCTCCGCCAACGTCAATAAAGGAGACAGTATCGGAGTCCTTGGAAAAGAGGGAATAAAGCTCGGCGGGAAGGCTGGGGATATCCACGTTTGTGTTTGCAAACTCGGGGACTATGGGATGGATACCGCACTTCTCAAGCTCGGTGGCATTATCTGCTGCACGGAAGTAAGGGTTGACCGTATCCACGTCCGCAAGGGCAACATTTGCCTCGGGATAGCGCTTTTTATACAGCATTGCAAGGTTTACAGAGACATTCGTCTTTCCTGCGCCGTAATGACCGCATATGATCTTGATTCTTTTACCATTTTGCATAATTCAGGTCTCCTCCTTGCAAATATAAGATAGCATCTATTATAGCACACCTTTTCTTTCGTGAAAAGGGGTAATTTGATGTTTTCTCAACTTTTTTTATAAAATTTTTCTTATTTATTTTAATATTTGTTTGAAAATCTGTTTGTTTTGTGGTATAATTATTCTCGTATAAGTATTTTTACATATAAATCGTTGCGATGAGGTGAAACTGTGTTTAAAAAAGGCTGGTTTTCAGATTTCTTTACCGGTGTGTTTCATATAATTCAGTCAATTGAATTGGTGGATATTATAGATATTCTTTGCGTATCCGTCCTTTTCTATTTCGTTTATAAGTTTATCAGAAACAAGCGCGCAGGAAAGCTTATAACGGGTATCCTTCTTCTTTTGGTTGCCCTCCTTATTTCCGAGGTTGCGGGAATGCTTTCCCTCCAGTTCATTTTTGAGAACTTCTTCCAGGTGGGAGTTATCGCTCTCGTTATTCTTTTCCAGCCCGAGCTTCGTTCTGCTCTGGAAAAGATGGGCGGCACGTCTCTCAAGGGACTTAAGCCTATTGTTGACCGCAAGAGCGAATCTACTCTCGTTGTCCGCGAGGTTGCGGCGGCTGCTGCTGAGATGGCTTCTACAAAGACAGGCGCTCTCATCGTTTGCGAGCGCTCCACAAAGCTTGGCGAGATCATTTCCACAGGCAGTGTTATTGATGCCCAGGTAAACTCATTCCTCATCAGAAACATATTTTTCAATAAGGCGCCCCTTCACGACGGTGCGGCAATTATTTCCGGCGGCAGACTTTATGCTGCAGGATGTCTTCTCCCTCTCTCCGCACAGAATGATATCAACCGCGATCTTGGCACCCGCCACAGAGCAGCTCTCGGTCTCAGCGAGAACAGCGATGCTGTTGTTATCGTAGTATCCGAGGAAACGGGAACTATTTCCGTTGCAGTAGACGGAAAGCTCAGCCGCGGCTATGACCAGGACACTCTCCGCGCTTGCCTTGTTGAGCTTCTTGTGCAGGAGTCCGATAAAGAGCCTATCAAGGTGATCAAGCCCAGAAAGAAAAAGGGCACTACAAAGAAAGTAACGGAGGATAACGCTGATGAAAAGTGAAAATAAGTTTATCGGCTTTGTTCGCCGCTATCATATAATCCCGAAGCTTGTCTGCGTTTTTCTCGCATTCATCTTCTGGATATACGTTATGGAGATCGACAGCCCCGATAACGAGGATGTCTTTGAGGATATCGGCATTAAGGTTGTCGGCTCGACCATTCTTGAAAACGAAAGAAACCTTTCTGTGTTCAGCGGATACGATGCTCTTGTCGACGTTACCGTAAAGGGACAGAAGAGCGTTATTTCAAAGTATAAATCCGAGGATATAGTTATTACCGTAGACGTTTCCGAGATCGAAAAGAGCGGTATGTATACTCTCGATCTTTACTATGAGCTTCCCTCAGGTCTTACCTTTGTTGATGCGACCATCGATGAGGTCACAATGTTTATCGACAGAAGAATTTCTGCCAATATCACAGTAGAGCCTCTTCTTAAATCCTATAAGATCTCAACTGCCGATTACGGCCTCGGTACAATTACCTGTGATACACAGCTTATAACCGTAACAGGTGCTGAATCTGTTATCAACGAGGTTGCAAAGGGCGTTGTTGAGGTCAACATGGGCGACCAGCACTTAACTCAGTCCGTAACCACTGACGGAACGATAGTTCTTAAAAATCAGAACGGCGAAAACGTGGACAGCAGATATATCAAGCTTTCAAAAAGCAACGTTTCCGTCAATATCCCCGTATACGGATTTAAGGACGTTCCTCTCCGTGTCGCAACGAAGTACGGCTTCTATAATGACACAAATTCCAAGGTTACCGTAACACCCGAAAAGATCAGAGTAAAGGGCGAGCCCTCAGCTCTTGTCAATATCGAGTATATCGACGTAACCACTATTGACGAAAAGAAGATCGGCGGAGATACTGATCTTAACGTAGATATCACTCTCCCCGAAAACGTATTTCCCGCAGACGGCGAGCCCACTGAGGCTACCGTTTCCATAAAGCTTAACAACTTTATTAAAAAGACCTTTGTTATTGAGAAATTCCTTATTGTAAATTCGGGCGATCTCAACGTAGAGGTCGTAGATAAGTCAATCGCAGTAACAATTATCGGCGAGCGCGGTGCAGTTAACAGACTCACAGCCGACGATATCACAGTAACTGTTGATTTCACAAACTATAGAGATAACACAGGCACCGTAAATCCTCCCGCTATCATCACAGTTAACGTGGAAGAGGGAACAGCTTATGAGCTTGGATTCTACGATGTTCAGGTACAGATAAAATGAGTAGCCGAATCATAGTCGATAATATAAGAATACCCATAACCGCAGGCGAGGCAGAGGCTTTGGCTGTTGCTGAGAAAACTCTCAGAAAAAACAGAATTTCTTTTGATAAGAATTCTCTTCATATTCATAAGAAGTCTGTTGATGCAAGAAAAAAGCATGATATAACCTTTGTCCTGTCCGTTACAGCCACAACCGATTCCGATAACGTAAAGAGCGTTCCCGGAATCAGAATAACTCCCATCGAAAAGCTTGAGTTTGACTGCGGTACGGAAAAAATGGAGGGCAGACCTTATATAATCGGCTTTGGTCCTGCAGGCATTTTTTGCGGACTTATCCTCGCTTCCATGGGCCTTCGTCCCGTTATTCTTGAAAGAGGAAGCGACGTTAATTCAAGAGTTCGCGCAGTAGATAACTTTTATAAAACAGGTGTGCTCGATACTGAAACCAATATTCAGTTTGGAGCCGGCGGCGCAGGCACATTTTCCGACGGAAAGCTTGTAACAAGAATCGGAGACCCCAGAATCTCCTTCGTTCTTGAAAAGCTTTGCGCTCTTGGCGCCCCTGAAAATATTTTGTGGAACGCAAAGCCTCATATCGGCACAGACGTGCTGAGAGAGGTGGTTTCCCGTGCTGCAGATGAGATCATATCTCTCGGCGGCGAGATCCTTTATAATACAAAGGCAGATTACGTGGGAGACGGCTACGTTGTGGTAAACGGCGAGAAGATCTCCTGCGGTCCCGTAGTTCTTGCCCCCGGCCACTCCTCAAGAGATACTTATATGAATCTCTTGCAGGGAGGATATGCCGTTGAGGCAAAGCCCTTTTCCATCGGTGTTCGCGCAGAGCACTTACAGGTTGAGCTTGACCGCGCAATGTTTGGCGACGAAGCGCTTTCTGAGGTGCTTGGTCATGTAGAATATCAGCTTTCTCACAGATCGGGTGAGCGCGGTGTTTACACATTCTGTATGTGTCCCGGCGGCGAGGTCGTTGCTGCGGCATCCGAGGAGGGCGGAGTTGTAACTAACGGAATGAGCTATCACGCAAGAGACGGCAGAAATGCAAATGCCGCTGTTGCGGTTTCCGTTCTTCCTTCCGATTTTTCAGGCGATCCTGTCAAGGCAATTGAATTCCAGAGAAGCCTTGAAAGAGCAGCATTCATGGCGGGCGGCAGAACATATGCGGCTCCTTGCCAGTCTATTGGCGGACTTATGGAAGGAAAAGAGGGCGGATTTGGCTCAAAAATCGTCCCTACATATATGAATTCCAACGTAAAGGCGGCAGATTTCAACCGTCTTCTTCCCGATTTTGCATCATCTCTTCTCAAGGAGGGACTTTCTGTATTCGGCAGAAAGATCAAGGGATATGACAGAGCCGACGTGCCTCTCACAGGTATTGAAACTCGTACATCAGCCCCCCTCAGAATCCTCAGAGACGAGAACCTTGTAGCCCTTGGACACAGCCTTGTGTACCCCTGCGGCGAGGGTGCGGGATATGCGGGAGGAATTACCAGCGCTGCAGTTGACGGTATCCGCGTCGCTGAGGCGATCCTTTGCCGTTTTATGAGGGACTGACTGATTTCGATTATTTTTTATTTAAGGATATATATATAATGTCATTGAGAAAACCGAGAAAATGGCTTGTGAAGGCTTCTCACTCCGAAACAGAGAAGAGTGCACAGGTCGAGAAACTTTCAAAGGAGCTCGGAATTTGCGCCCCTACGGTTCAGCTTCTTCTGAACCGCGGATGCACCGATGCTTACAGCTGTGTTGACTTCCTTGAGAAGAAAACAGAACAGCTCCATGATCCCTTCCTTATGAAGGACATGAAAAAGGCGGCAGAGCATATTCTTGCTGTTGCCAAGTCCGGAAAGAGAATAGTTATTTACGGTGACTACGACGTAGACGGAGTTACCTCTGTTTCCATTCTCTATATGTACCTTGAGTCTATCGGCGCGGACGTAGGATACTATATTCCTTCCCGTCTTGGCGAGGGCTACGGTATGTCCCACGATTCACTCTGCAAGCTCCACTCCGAGGGCTGCTCCATGATCATCACCGTTGATACGGGTATCACAGCAACCGAGGAGGCAGAGCTTATTCTCAGCCTCGGCATGGAGCTTATTATCACAGACCACCACGAGTGCTATGCAGACGTGCCCCGCGCATATGCTGTTGTTAACCCCAAGCAGCAGGATTGCCCCTATCCCTTTAAGGAGCTTGCAGGCGTTGGCGTTGTTTTCAAGCTTCTTTGCGCAATGGAGATACTCAATTCTCCCAATCTTTCACCTATCGAGGCAGTAACAAGGGTTGCCGATAAGTATATCGACCTTGTTGCAATCGGTACTGTTGCCGACGTTATGCCTCTCAGAGACGAAAACAGACTTATCGTTTCCAAGGGACTTCATACTGTGGAGAATGCTCCCAGAGTATCTCTTGAAGCCTTGCTTAATGCTTCCGTGGGCGATAACAAAACAGCCCATAAGCATAAGATCACATCAGGCTATATCGGCTATACAATCGCTCCCAGAGTCAATGCGGCAGGCAGAATCAGATCTGCATCTCTTGCAGTTGAGCTCTTCCTTTGCAATGATCCTGTCCGTGCAAGAGGCCTTGCCGAGGATCTTTGCGAGATCAATAAGGAGCGTCAGATAGAGGAAAATAAGATAATCGAGCAGGCATTTGCAAAGATCAACGAGGAGCATGATTTTGAGCATGATCCCGTTATCGTTCTTGCAGATGAATCCTGGCACCACGGTATTATCGGAATCGTTGCTTCAAAGATCACTGAAAAATATTCCCGCCCCTGTATTCTCATTTCATTTGATGACGTTGGAGACGGAAGCGGCGAGATCTCCAATGAGGATTCCGACGTAGGAAAGGGAAGCGGCAGAAGCATCAAGGGTATGAACCTTGTTGATGCGCTCACTCATTGCTCCGATCTTCTTCTGAAGTACGGCGGACACGAGCTTGCGGCAGGTCTTTCCATCGAGCGCGGAATGCTTGAGGAGTTTAAGCAGAGAATCAATGATTATGCAAGAGGATGCTTTGATTCAGAGCAGCCCGTTGCATCTCTTGAGGCTGAATGTGAGCTTGTTTGTTCTGATATTACAATGCAGCAGGCAATCGAGCTTTACGGACTTGAGCCCTACGGCGTTTCAAACCCTGTTCCCGTTTTCGTTATATACGGCATGAGAGTCAGCCACGTTTCCTCCGTCGGCGGCGGAAAGCATACAAAGCTTACTCTCGCAAAGGACAATCTTGTTATTACTGCAATGTATTTCAGATACAGTCCTGCCGAGCTTGATATATATGAGAATGACGTTATCGACGTAATGTTCAACCTTGATATCAACGAATATCAGAATATGAAGAGCCTTCAGTTCATCGTAAAGGATATTCGCCTTACCAAGGAGCTTCACGATAAGGAAATTGCAGAGCGCGAGCTTTATAAAAAGATAAATGACGGAGTATTTGATCCCTCATCTATTTCTGCAGGCGAGATCGAAACGATCCTTCCTCAGAGAAGCGATTTCGCCGCAATTTATAACCTTCTGAAGAAGGAGCTTAGAATGGATCACGATACATTCAGTATCAGAGCTCTCTGCAAGCTTCTTTCACAGAACGGTGTTCCTAACAGATACGTCAAGGTCAAATACATAATCCGTGTATTCCAGGAGCTTAATATTCTCGGCGTTGATGAGATCGACTCCGATGCTGAGATTTACAGATTCAAATATATATATGTAAAGAATAAAGCAGATCTTGATAAGTCCAATATTTTGAGAAAGCTTAAATCATCATTGTTTTCTAAATAAAACGGTAATAATATGTTGAACTATAGTGAAACAGATATAAGACTGGAACAAATTAAGAGCCTTCTCGGCATGCTCAATGCCAGCGGCAAGAAATTTGATATTCCTAAAATTAAGAATGCATTTCTTTATGCATCCGATATGCACGAGGGCCAGTTCCGCAAAAGCGGAGAGCCCTATATCGTGCATCCCATTTCAGTTGCGGAGATAGTTGCGGCCCTTGGTCTCGATACGGATTCCATTTGTGCTGCCTTTCTTCACGATACTGTTGAGGACTGCTCTGAAAAGACCAATCTTGGCTTGATCACCGAGTATTTCGGCAGCGAGGTTGCTATGCTCGTTGACGGTCTTACAAAGCTTGTTGATATGAATATCGAGGATAAGGAAGAGGCTCAGATGGAGAATATCCGCCGTATGCTTCTTGCTATGTCCAAGGATATCCGCGTTATCTTCGTTAAGCTTTGCGACAGACTCCATAATATGAGAACCCTCGATGCAAAGGCAGAGCATAAGAGAAGAGCAACAGCTCTTGAAACTATGCACGTTTATGCGCCTCTTGCACACCGTCTCGGTATCCAGCGTATCAAGCAGGAGCTTGAGAACCTTGCGCTCCTTCATCTTGACCCCATCGGCTATTCCGAGGTAACAAACCATATCGAGGAAAAGTACGGTCAGAACAGAGACTTTATCGAAAGAGTCCGTAAGAACATTTCCGAGGAGCTTGAAAAGTATAATCTCAAGTTCACTCTTGAGGGCCGAGTTAAAACAGTTTACAGTATCTACCGTAAAATGTATAACCAGGCTAAGGAGTTTGATGAGATTTATGACTTCTATGCTTTGAGAATCATCGTTGAGACTGAGCTTGAGTGCTATACCGCTCTCGGTATCGTGCATGAGATGTTTAAGTCTATCCCCGGTCGATTCAAGGACTATATCTCCACACCTAAGCCTAATATGTACCAGTCTCTCCATACTACCGTTATCGGCAGAGCGGGCGTTCCCTTTGAGGTTCAGATCAGAACCCGAGAGATGCACCATATTGCTGAATACGGTATTGCGGCTCACTGGAAGTATAAGTCAGGCGCCCAGAGCAAGGAAGAAATTGATAATAAGCTTGAATGGATCTCCAGACTTATTGAGTCTGAGGGAGAAAATCTCAGCAATGATGACTTCATGCAGGCTCTTAAGATCGATATTTTCCACGACGAAACATTCGTGTTCACACCTAAGGGAGACGTTATCGCGCTTCCTCAGGGATCTACCCTTATTGACTTTGCATATGCCATCCATTCCCAGATCGGTAATAAGATGGTAGGCGCAAAGATCAACGGAATGATCGCTCCCATCGACCGCTGTCCTCAGAACGGTGAGATCGTTGAGATCATTACATCATCTTCCTCTAAGGGACCCAGCCGAGACTGGCTTAAGATCGTTAAGACAGGTGAAGCCCGCAGTAAGATCAGACAGTGGTTCAAGAAGGAAAAGAGAGCAGAGAACATCGTTATCGGACGTGCCGATATCGACCGTGAGATAGCAAGAATTTCCAAGAATACAACTGAATCTGTCCGTACCGAGATAATCGGCGCTGTAGCAAAGCGCGTCGGTATGCAGGAGGCGGATGACCTTTGCAATGCTGTCGGATACGGCGGTATGCCTATTTCCAAGATCCTTCCCAAGCTTCGTGATGAGGTTGAGAAGGTTGTCAAGCCCGAGGAGGAGGCGCCTAAGGTTATCGAGGCACAGGAGGTTAAAACTGTTGCCGCTCCCTCCAACGGAAAGTCCGGCGGTGTTATTATCGACGGTGAAAGAGGATGCGCCTTCAAGTTTGCCAAGTGCTGTAATCCTCTCCCCGGCGACCCTATTATCGGCTTCATTACCAAGGGCTACGGTGTTTCTATCCATAAGCACGACTGTCCCAACGTTATTTCAGGTAAGAAGAATGAGGAGTTCTTCCAGCGTTGGATAAAGGCAGAATGGGACCTTACCGAGGTCAAGCAGAACAATGCAGGCATCTACGAGGCAGTTACACAGATCTTTGCAGACAACGATATTACAGTTATCGCAAACATCACAGCAGTTCTTGCGGATATGAGAGTTTCTATTCTTCAGATCAATTCCAGAATGGATTCTCCCGATTCAACGGTAATTACTCTTAAATTCACCTGTAAGGATATCGGACACTTTAATTCCGTGGTATCCCGACTTCGTAATGTTGCCCACGTTAACAATGTTATAAGAGGATTTAACTAAAATGATAGCAGTACTCCAGAGAATCCTTGAGTCATCCGTTGTAGCAGACGGAGAGCCCTATTCTCAGTGCGGCAAGGGACTTCTCATCCTTCTCGGCGTAAGCGCGGAGGACGATGAAAAGGATGCAACACTCCTTGCTGATAAAATTTCCAAAATGCGTATTTTTGAGGATAGCGAAGAAAAGATGAACCTTTCCGTCAATGATATTGGCGGCAGCGTTATGGTCGTTCCCAACTTCACTCTCCTCGCAGGTTATAAGAAGGGAAATCGCCCCGATTTCATCAGAAGCGCAAAGCCCGATCGCGCAAATGAGCTTTTTGAGTTTTTCTGCAGCTATATTTCAGGCATCGTTCCTTCTGTTGCCAAGGGTAAATTTCAGTCTGATATGAAGGTTTCCCTTGTAAACGACGGCCCCGTAACAATTTCAATGGACTCAAGAGTCCTCAGAGGCACGAGGGAGATATGACCTTATATACAGAAGGCAATATCAGCCGATACTATGCAGAGACCCTTGTTCTTCTTTTCTTTCCCGGCTCAAAGTTTCCCGAGGACGGCAGCGGCGGTGAGCCTATCGTCCGTATGTCCGTTTCAGAGGAAAACGGAGAGATGTGCGGAAAGGTCCATATAAAGGAAGGCGAAAAAGAGGTCTTTGCCCGTTACGTGCCCGCTGAAGGTACAGGTGACAGAGTCAGCCCCGAGATGCTTTTAAAGCTTTGTGCAGGCGGAGCTATGCTCAAGGCGGGTCGCGAATTTTGCGGCACAACTCCCCCTTGGGGAATGATAACAGGCGTTCGTCCTGCCAAGATGTGCCTTGATCTGTTTGATAAGGGAAAGAACTCCGATGAAGTGCTTATGCATCTCACAGAGGATTTCCTTTGCTCTCCCGAAAAGGCAAGACTTGCAGTTACAACGGCGGAGCGAGAGCATCCCTTCGTTTCTCCCTTGCGCAGAAGAGAGTGCAGTGTATATATTGCAATTCCTTTTTGCCCCACAAGATGCTCTTATTGCTCCTTCGTTTCCTTTTCCTCTCCAAAGCTTCTTTCTATGATCCCCGATTACCTTGTAAGGCTTTGCGAGGATATCAGAAATACCTTTAAGATCATAAGAAATCTCGGTATCAGAGTTGCTACCGTTTATATCGGCGGCGGCACTCCCACAACCCTTGATGCTCTTCAGCTTGAGGTCCTTCTTTCCTGTATCAGTGAGGAAACGGATATACCTTCTCTTGATGAGTTTACAGTGGAAGCGGGAAGACCCGATACCATCACAGCTGAGAAAATGGCAGTTCTTGCAAAATACGGCGTTACAAGAGTCAGCGTTAATGCCCAGACTATGAACGATTCTATCCTTTCAGCTATCGGCAGAAAGCATACTTCCGCGGATTTTCTCCGTGCTTATGAAAGCGCAAAGAGCAGCGGCATCAAGGATATTAACGTCGACCTTATTGCAGGACTTCCCGATGAGCACTACGAGAGCTTTTCCGATTCCGTCAATAAGATAATCGGTCTTGAACCTACAAATATCACAGTTCATACCTTTTATGTAAAGCGCGCGGCGGATATCAAGAAATCGCTTGAGGTCTACCGTGCACAGGACGAAAATACAACAAGAGCCGTTGATATTGCTCAGGCATCACTCCTCAGCGCAGGATATTCTCCCTATTACCTTTATAAACAGAAAAATACTGCGGCAAATCTTGAAAATGCAGGTTTTTGTATGAATGGACATGAGTGTCTCTATAATATATTTATGATGGAAGAGGTACACACAGTCTTTGGCGCGGGAGCATCAGCTATGACAAAGCTGGTTTCCCCCAATCCCTTGGATATGAAAATTCAAAGAATCTGCGAAACAAAATATCCCTATGAATATCTCGACCTGGAAAAGGGAAGCGCCGAAAAGAGGTTCACGGCTCTTATGGAGGCTTCCGAAGCCTTTTACCGTGAGCATTTTTGAGTATGATCATAGATATTAACAGATTTGAAAATCAAAACAGCGCAAAGTCATTCGTTGATGAGTGCGAAAACAATTTCAGAATAACAGTTGAATCAGCGGCAAAGCTTATTGCCGCTGATAACAGTTGCAGGGCAGTTACCCTTGCAGGTCCCACCTGCTCCGGAAAAACTACTGCGGCATGTCTTCTAATCAAGGGTCTTGCAGACCTTGGAAAGAACGGAAAAATTATCTCTATTGATGATTTTTATTATCCCCACAGCGTTATGGAAAGCATGGGGATCACTGATTTTGAGGGTGCATCTGCAATAGATACGGAGCTTTTCAAAAGAACAGCCGCATCTCTTGCCGCTCTTGAAACTACAGTCCTTCCGTTTTATGATTTTAAAAAGAGAGACCGCGGATATCATTTGCCCTATATTCCTTTGGAAAATGATATATTTATATTTGAGGGTATTCAGGCAATTTATCCTGAGATACTTTCCTGCCTTGAATCCTTTAAGACGTTAAGTATGTTTATCTGCGTGGCTGACGGACTTGAAATTGGTGACGTAAGCTTTGCACCCAATGAGATCAGACTTATGCGAAGAGTCGTTCGCGACTTTTATCACAGAGGAACGTCTGTTGAAAATACGATGCTCCTTTGGGATAACGTTCGAAAAAACGAGGAAGCCAATATTTTCCCCTATGTTGGAAATGAGGATTACAGCATAAATTCTCTTATCCCTTACGAGATCTTTCTCGTGGGAAAGGAATTTTTGAATCTTTCAGAAAATTATCCGAGAGATGCAAAGGATGCAGTCGTTGTATACAGTCTTCGTACAAGACTCCAAAAAATAATGATAGAATATTTCACACACGACCTTATCCCCGAAAATTCTCTTCTTTTGGAATTTTCAGAGTAAGAAAAATCAAGTTTCAATCCACATTTTTGCCGTTGGCTTAAATGCTGAGAAAGGAATCCTTAATAATGTTAGATAATAACTCAAAGAAGAAAAACTCAACGAAGCTCTTTTTCTCGGGAGTTCTTGTTCTGACTATCACCAACCTCCTTGTTAAGGTGATCGGTCTTATGTTCAAGATCCCCATGAACCGTATTATAGGTGACGAGGGAATGGGCTATTATAACTCTGCCTATACCTTCTATACCTATCTTTATATGGTGTCAACAGCAGGTCTTCCCACGGCGATCTCCATTATGATCTCCGACAGCCGTGCTAACAGACAGATCAAGCAGGTCAAGAAGATCTATAGAATTGCCATGCTTCTTTTCGTAGTCATCGGTATCGTTTCGACTATGATAATGTTCTTTGGCTCAAACCTTATGTCCACCGCAATCGGTGCTGAGCCTACAAAGTATTCCATTATGGCAATTGCGCCCACACTTCTGTTCATCTGCATCACAAGTGCTCTCAGAGGTTATTTCCAGGGCTATCAGCAGATGACACCTACTGCAATCTCCCAGTTCCTTGAGGCTGCTTGTAAGCTTGGTATCGGCGTTGCCTTTGCGCTTTTTGCAAAGAATCAGGGCCTCGGTATCCATATTCAGGCGGCATATGCAACCGTGGGTCTTACAATCGGCGCTCTTGCAGGTATGATCTGCATGGTTATTGCTAAAATGTTCTTCAAGGAAAAGCAGTATGACTATCAGTTCATCGAGGAGCTTGGCGAAAACGATGAGGTTTCAAAGAACTCAGAGCTTATAAAGAAGCTTCTTCTCATTGCGCTTCCTATCACCATCAGCGCATCTGTAATGAGCCTTACAAACCTTATCGATACAGCTATCGTTCAGAGACTTCTTCAGTCAACAGGACTTTCTCAGATCGCGGCAACTGAGCTTTACGGAAACTACACGTCTCTTGCAGTTCCCATGTTCAATCTGCCTCCCGTTCTTATCTATCCTATTTCTTATTCTATCGTACCTCTCCTTACTGCAGCTAAGAAGAGAGGCGATACGGAGAAGTGCAGAATCGTAACAGAGTCATCAATGCGAGTTGCAATGCTTGTAGGTATCCCTGCAGGTCTCGGCCTTGCAGCCCTTTCAAAGCCCATCCTCGGACTTCTCTTTAAGCAGAGCTCCGTTGAGCTTGCATACCCTCTCCTCACTCTTCTTGCCCCCTCCACAGCATTTATCTGTATCCTTTCCGTAACAAATGCTATTTTGCAGGCGGCAGGCTTTGAGCGCAAGCCCCTTGTTTCCATGCTTGCGGGCGCTGCGGTGAAGGTTGCCACAAACTTCGTACTTATTCAGTACATTGGAATGAAGAGCACACCTATCTCCACATTCCTTTGCTACCTTACAGTAACAACACTTAACCTTTACTTCATAAAGAAGCACGTTGGTATCATGCCTAAGCTCTCAGGCCTCTTCGGAAAGCCTCTTCTTTCCGGTATCGCCTGTGCTGTCAGCGCATATTTCACATTTACACTTCTTTCATCCTTTATCTCCGACAAGATAGCAGTATTCGGAGCTATCATTATTGCGGCGGCAGTATATGCTGTTGTAATCTTCCTTGTAAGAGGTATTTCCGGAGATGACGTTAAGCTTCTTCCCAAGGGAGCAACTATTTACAGAATACTTAATAAGCTCAAGCTTGTAAAGTGAGGCAAAAATGAAAACTAAGGAAGAACTTTTAAAAGAAAAGACCCACGATTTTGATTCTCTTGTCAGCGTTATGGATGCCCTCAGAAGCGAGGGCGGCTGCCCCTGGGATATGGAGCAGACCCATAAATCCGTGCGCAAGTGCCTTATCGAGGAGACCTATGAGGTTATAGAGGCAATCGATAAGGATAATTCCGCTCTCCTTCGCGAGGAGCTTGGAGACCTTCTGTTCCAGGTGGTTTTCCATGCCCGTATCGAAAAGGAGGAGGGAAGATTTGAGATCTCAGACGTTATTCACGATATTACTCAGAAGATGATAGTCCGTCACCCCCACGTATTTGCTGATACTGTGGTTAAGGACAGCGACGAGGTTATCGTAAATTGGGATAACATCAAAAAAGAGGAAAAGAAGCTTGAGGCACCTGTAGAGGTGCTGAAGAGAGTGCCTCCCTTTATGCCCGCCCTCCTTCGCGCACAGAAGGTGCAGGGAAAGGCTCTTTCCAAATTCGAGTATGGCTATAAGGATGAGTCTGAGGCGTGGAGCGCAATATCACGTGCGCTGGCTTCAGGCGAAGGCGCAACCGATAAGGATATCGGAAAAGCACTTTTCGCTCTTTGCGCTGCCGCTGAAATGAGAGAGCTTGATCTTGAGGCAATACTCTCAGGACATACTGACAGCTTTATTGAATCCTTTGAAAATAAGGAATGATGAAAGTTTCGTTCTTTTGCTAATTAAGAACAAAAAATAGGAAAAACTATTGCCAAATAGATGGAATAGTGTTATAATAATTGCAAATAAGCCCGGATGCGGCGAAAGTTATATTAAATTCTGAAAGGAAATAATTAAAATGAACAAGACTCAGCTTATCGAGGCAGTAGCAGCAAAGACTGATCTTACAAAGAAGGGTGCAGAGGCAGCAGTAGCAGCAGTTCTCGAGTCCATCGAGGATGCACTCGTAGCAGGCGAAAAGGTACAGCTCATCGGTTTCGGTACATTCGAAATCAAGGAAAGAGCAGAGAGAATCGGCCGTAACCCTGCAACAGGCGCTGAAATCAAGATCGCAGCTTGCAAGTATCCTGCATTCTCCGCAGGCTCCAAGCTCAAGGACAAGGTTAACTGATTTTTGCATAACAGGCAGCTCCGATGAAAATCGGAGCTGTTTGGCTTTATTATTGATATGAGAATTGATAAGTTTTTAAAGGTATCCAGAGTTATTAAAAGAAGAACCGTTGCAAACGATGCTTGTGATAACGATCACGTTTCTGTCAACGGCAAGGTAGTTAAGGCGTCCTATGACGTCAAGGTTGGTGATGTAGTTGAGGTCACCTTCGGTGAAAAGACACTTCGCTTCAGAGTAGTTGATATCAAGGAGCATACTGCAAAGGCGGATGCTTCCTCTATGTACGAGATAATCAACGGCTGACATATTTGATCATTTCAGTTCATATTGTAGAGTAAAACTATAATGTGGAGTGAAATATGGATCAGAATACAGAGCAGAACGTTTTTTTATATTCCCGAAAGCGCCTGGAGATAACTGGTGTTGCAGATGTCTGCGAGTTTACGGAAAATACTGTTGAGCTGACCTTGCCTGACGGATTTATAGGTATAGACGGCGAGGAATTAAAGATAGATTATTTCAGCTCGGATACGGGCAAGGTGTCTATCCGCGGCCTTATCAGCGCAGTTACCTATTACGGCAAGCCCCTTCATCAGAAGAAACCGAAGAAGCGCTGATATGCAGTTTCTTGTTATATCTCATCAGCTTTGGGAGATATCCCTTTCGATACTGATAGGGCTATTTCTCGGACTCTTGTATGATGCAATACGCTTTGTGAGAAGGCTGTTGTCTTTTGCACGGCTTTCTGTGCTGCTTGCAAATATATTTGACGTTCTATACGGTATATTTTGTGGCGGAGTATACTGCATTTTCGTATATTATGCTTCAAGCGGAAGATTCAGATGGTTCACAGCTCTCGGTATGCTGTGCGGTTTTTTAGTATACAGGGTGCTTCCCGGAAGATTGATCAAGCCATTTTTATATTTTATTGCAGATAAAATTTTGCTTTTTTTATCTTTTCTGTTGCTTCCGTTCAAAAAAACTGTTACAATAATTACAGGGCTTTTTATTAGGTCAATAGCTTATTTAAAACGAAAAGCTGCTATCAGTAAAACCGAAAGAATGAAGAGGGAACTCTTTTCCGATATAACCATTGGAATTAATAAATGAAAGGATCGTCGTGAATATGAAAAAGAATGAAACCGGCGTTTTTGTCAGAATTGCTATATTTGCTTTTGCTGTATTTGCGGTGATTACTATCGTACAGCTTCAGCTCCAGTATAACTCCTATAAGGAGCAGAGAGATGAGCTTCAGGCAGAGGTAAACGACCTTATCGATGAGAAGGAGCATCTCGAAAACGAGAAGGCAAGCATCGGCGATGAGGACCACGTTATCGACGTTGCAAAGGATAAGCTCAACCTCCGTCTTCCCGAGGAAATCATCTTTTATAATGACATTAATGACTAAGTAAAAGACAGGTAAAATTACCTGTCTTTTTTGTTTTAAAAAAGGCGATTTCTATTTACATAAGAGCTATGATGTGGTACAATTAATTTGTATATTTATGTGATTCGGAGCGTTTATGAACAAGTATCAAAACACTTATTGTAACCCTATCCCCCTGCCTGATTATCCTATCGGAAGATTCGGTCTTGACAGGGAAGAGACATGGAGAGAAACCGCAGACCCCACAGTTCTTTATGAAAACGGAATATGGTATCTCTATTCCTCATGCGGAATGGTTTATTGGTCTGAGGATTTCGTAACCTGGAATCATAAGCATATGGAGCCTTATGATTGCGGATATGCGCCTACTGTGGCAAAGCATAACGGAAAGTATTATCTTTGCTCAAGCCTTTCCGATCTCTTCGTTTCCGACGATCCCCTCGGTCCCTTCGTGTCTATCGGCAGATTCACACTTCCTTCGGGTGAGGAGCTGACACGCTGCTACGATCCCATGGTGTTCTCTGATGATGACGGAAGATTCTATCTTTATTACACAACAGGCTGGCCCGAGATCCTCGGCGTTGAGCTTGACTGTGATGAGCCTACAAAGCTTCTTTCAGAGCCTGAGCTTATGTTCCGCTTTAATCCCGATCATATCTGGGAGCGCGGCGGTGAGTATAACGAGGATGGCAGCTCCTGCGCAATGGAGGGTCCCTGGCTCTTTAAGAAAAACGGAGTTTACTATCTTACATACGGCGCACCTGCAACAGAGTTTTCCTCTTATGCTATGGGCGCATATAAGAGTGATTCTCCCCTTGGCCCCTGGACTTATATGGAATCAAGTCCCTTTATCGAAAAGCGTGACGGCGTTGTTCGCGGACCCGGTCACGGCTCTATCGTTGAGGGCCCGAATGACACTCTTTGGGTGTTCTATACTACAACAATCTGCTATATCGACGCAATGGAGAGAAGAATCGGATACGATCCTCTTTATATTGATGAAAATGGAAATCTTGTATGCAAGAAGGTAACGGAAACTCCTCAGTGGGCGCCCGGTGCCGTTGCAGATCCCGTAAACGAGGGCGATACAGGACTTATCTGTGTATCCGGCAGAAGAAGAGCGACAGCTTCAAGTGAAGCTCCCGGAAGAAGCGCTCTTTATGCAACCGATGAGGACCTTATGTCCTGGTGGGAGCCTGCGGACGGTGATGCAAATCCCACACTTAATATTCCTCTTTCTTATTGGGGAATGAACTGCGCTGCTGTCAGAATCATCTGGCGCGACGTTGGACTTTCACTTGTGAACGGCGCTTTGCCCGGACCTATCAAGTATAAGCTTTATCTCAGAGATACTGAGGAGAGCGAGGAATGGACCTGCGTTGTTGACAGAAGCGAAAGTAATGAGGATATGATAATCGACTACCGCACCTTTGAAACATTCCGTGCAAACGAAGTAAAGCTTGAAATTGTGGGCTGGCCCGAAAAGATCAAGCCCGCTGTTATGAATATATCTATATTTGGCTACTGGAGCCCTAAGGAGAAATAATTATGATGAACATTGACGTATCAAAGACCTATTGTAACCCTATTCCTCTGCCTGATTATCCTCTTGGCAGAAACTGCTTTAACTTCACATGGCAGCACAGAGCTGACTTCAGAGAGACAGCTGACCCCACAGTAATCTACGAGGACGGAAAGTGGTATCTCTATCCCTCCTGCGGAATGGTTTACTGGACTGAGGACTTCACAACATGGAATCACGTTCATATGGAGCCCTACGATTGCGGATATGCTCCCACAGTTGTAAAGCACAAGGGTAAGTTCTATCTCACAGCTTGCTCCGCACCTATTTACGTTGCAGATAATCCTCTCGGACCCTTCACAAATCTCGGAAACTTCCTCCGTCCCGACGGTACTGTGTATCTTTGCGACGACCCTATGCTTTTCTCCGATGACGATGAGAGACTTTATCTTTACAGCGGCTGCGGCGGCGGTATCAAGGGCGTTGAGCTTGATGCAGATAACCCCACACAGCTTCTCACAGACCATAAGGTTATGTTCGATATGGACACAGAAAACCACGTATGGGAGAGAATGGGCGACTGGAATCAGGACGGCTCCTACTCTTGGGTTGAGGGTGCATGGATGCACAAGAGAAACGGTACATACTATCTTGTTTACTCCGGCCCCGGTACTGAATGGGTAACATATGCTATGGGCGCTTATAAGAGCGATTCTCCCATGGGTCCCTGGACATATATGGAAACAAGCCCCTTCCTTATCAACCGTCACGGACTTGTTCGCGCTCCCGGTCACGGCTCCATCGTAGAGGGTCCCAACAACACTCTCTGGGTATTCTATACCTGCCTTGTAGGCTTTGGCGGTAACTTCGAGAGAAGATGCGGATTTGACGCTCTCGGCTTTGACGAAAACGGCGATATTATCCCTACGAAGTCTACTGAGATCCCTCAGTGGGTTCCCGGATATAAGGAAAATCCCCACCTCGGTAACGATGCGGGACTTATTCCTCTTACACAGAATATCGGTCCTGCAGTAGAGTCCTCTATGGCTCCCGGCCGTGACGGTATCTACGCCTGCGATGACTCCATGCTCACATGGTGGCAGCCTGCGGCAGACGATCCCGATCCCACACTCACAGTAAAGATGTCTGAGGAAGGTCTTAACATCTACTCCATGAGAATCATGTGGAGAGACGTTGGAATGGATTTTAAGAAGGGAATTATGCCCGGACCCTTCCAGTACAAGGTTGAGGCTATGGGTATGGACGATGAGTGGGTATGCGTTCTTGATAAGTCCGAAAACACAGTTGATATGCTTATCGACTATCTTCCCATCACACAGATGAGAGCTAAGGCTGTTCGTCTTCGTATCTGCGGACATCCCGAAAATATTGAGCCCGGTGTAATCAACTTCACAGTATTCGGTAACTGGACTCCCTTAAAATAATTTATAAGAGGTGAATAACATTGGCATACACCTTTAGGGGCGGTATCCGCCCCGATGACCATAAATACACAAAGGACTGTGCAATTGAGAGAATCAAGGATCCCGACGTGGTTTCCATTCCTCTTTCACAGCACGTCGGTGTAATGTGCCGTCCCGTAGTTAAAGCGGGCGACCACGTTCTTGTCGGTCAGCTTATCGGTGAGGTTCCTGCAGGTCTCGGCTGTCCCGTGCATTCAAGTGTTTCGGGTACTGTACAGAAGATCGAGGAGGTAACCACTACATACGGCGGTATTTCTTACAATGTAGTAATAGAAAATGATAAGCTGAATACTCTTGCAGATACAGTTCATCCCTTTGGTAAGAAGCTTTCTGATGCAACCTTTGCTGAGATCGTTGCAGTTATCAGAAATGCAGGAATCGCAGGTATGGGCGGTACTGCTTTCCCCACATATGCTAAGGTTGCATCTGCAAGGGGAAGAGTTGATACAATGATCATCAACTGCTGTGAGGGCGAGCCCTTCGTTACTGTTACAGGCATAATGATTATTGAGAATCTTCAGGATATTATCGGCGGAATCAAGATCCTTATGATGGCTGTAGGCGTCAGAGAGGCGTATATGGCTATTGAAAAGGATAGAAAAAAAGAAATCAAGACTTTGCAGGCAGCCCTTGAAAGAGAGAAGCTTATAACTCTCAAAAAGGTAACCTCCAAGTATCCCTCAGGCAGTGAAAAGCATCTTGTATATGCTCTCACAAAGGAAGAGATTCCTGAAGGAAAGACAGCTATCGATGCGGGCTGCGTTGTTTTCAATGCAGAGACCTGCGCGGCTGTATACAATGCATTCTCAAAGGGAATGCCCCTTATCAGACGAAACGTTACGGTTGACGGCGACTGTGTTGCAAATCCCAAAAACGTTTCTGTTCCCATCGGTACCTCCGCCTCATATATTATCGAGCAGTGCGGCGGCGTGGTAAAGCAGCCTAAAAAGATCATCTTTGGCGGCCCTCTCATGGGTCAGGCACAGTGGGATAAGGAAGCTCCCGTATCAAAAACAACGTCTGCAGTTCTTGTGTTCAGCGACTATTTTGACCGCGAATCCAAGATGGAGCCCGTGTGTATCAGATGCGGCCGATGCGTAAAGGCTTGTCCCATGGGTCTTATGCCCCTTGAGATCGTTGCCTTTACTAACCGCGCGAAGATCGATAAGGCAGAGAGCCTCGGTGCTGCTGCCTGTATCGAATGCGGCGCTTGTACTCACGTTTGTCCCGGCGGTAATCCCGTCACACAGATAGTGAGCCGCGCAAAAACTGAAATTTTGACAAAGAGGAGGAACGCTCTTCAGGAGCAGCAGCGGAATCATGAATAATAACGAAACCGTAAGCATTTCAAGAAAAAGAGCAGATAAGTCCTCCTTGCCCGAGCTTCTCAGTGTATCTCCCTCTCCTCATATGAGAAAGCTGGATACAGTAACGGGAATTATGCTCGACGTTATTCTCGCACTTATGCCTGCTCTTTTGTTCGGCATATATTTCTTTGGAATCAGAGCGCTTTATATCGTTCTCCTTTCCGTGCTTTCAGCAGTAGTCTCCGAGGCTGTTTACCAGCTTCTCTGGAGAAAAAAGGTCCGTATTGCCGATATGTCTGCGGTTGTAACAGGTCTTATTCTCGGCCTTTCACTTCCTGCGGGCGTATCCTACTGGGTACCTGTGGTTGGTAGCGCCTTTGCTATCATTGTTGTAAAGCAGTTCTTTGGCGGTCTTGGCAAGAATATAGTAAACCCTGCCATTGCTGCAAGAGTATTTCTTATGCTTTGCTGGCCCGATCAGATGGTCAGATATCTTTACAAGGGTGATCTTGTTTCAAGCGCAACACCTCTTGTAGATATGAAGACAGGTGAGGCATCCGCAATTAATTTCTTCAGACTTGTTCTTGGTGATTATCCCGGTGCAATCGGCGAGGTTTCTGCTATTGCGCTTGGTGCGGGATTTATTTATCTGTTCTTCAGAAAGATCGTTTCATGGAGAATTCCTGTAACCTTTGTGGGTACTGTATTCGTTATTTCAATACTTGCACCTATCACAGGTGAGGCTAACGCTATGTTCCATCAGGTAGCATCCGGAAGCCTTCTCTTTGCAGCACTTTTCTGTGCCAACGATACTACTACAATTCCCGTTACAAGAAACGGTAAGCTCATTTTCGGTGTGGGATGCGGTCTTATTACCGTGCTTATAAGATATTTCGGAGCATATCCCGAGGGAACTGCTTTTGCGATTCTTATAATGAATCTCCTCACACCCCTGATCGAATCCTGGACTAAGCCTTATAAATTCGGAGGTAAGAATGAAAAGATACAGTAATTCAAACGAGCCCGAATTTAAGAAGGGGCTGAGCGAGGAGGAGATCAATTCTCCCGAATTCAATCCCGATGATTTTGCGCCTGCACCTGAAAAGGATGGCGCGCAGTCAGTAAACGAAGCCCTTGAAAATAAGAGAAATTCTCTTGTATTTGCATTTATCGCAACAGTTCTTGCCCTCATTATCTGCTTTAGCGGCTGGGGAGTGGCTGCGGCTGTTGATAAGTACGAAAATAGTGTTCTTGAGAAGAACGTTCTTTCCGTATTTGATAATTGCGACAGAATCGAAAGCTATGCTACAAACCTTGAGGGATACGACGTTTATGCCGTTTTCTTCAAGAATAAGATGGCAGGCTATGCCGTTATGGGAACAGCTGAGGGCTTTGGCGGCGAGATTTCCTTTGTTGTTGCCTTTAATTCCAATAATATGATCTCTAAGATCAAGGTTCTTGATCATAACGAATCTATGGGACTTGGCTCTCAGATCGGCAAGGATACCTTCCTTTCACAGTTCAAGGGCCTTCTCATCGGTAATACCGGTGCTGATTATGATTTCATTTCCGGCGCTACAAGCTCCTCAAAGGCTCTTGGCGATGCGGTGCTTGAGATCCTCGGTCTTACTCTCAGCACAGACTCTATCGCAAACGAGCTTGGCTATGAAACAATTTCCGAGGAGGAGATTGAAGAGGAGATCAAGAAGGAAGATGACGATAAAAAGGATCCTGCAGACGAAACCGATCCCGCGGAAACTACGGGCAAGCCCAGACCCAGCGGTCCCAGCGGCGGATCAAACGTAAACCAGGGTAACGGGGACGACAGTATGAACATTGACGGTGAGGACGAAACCACCGTATATGAAACAGAAACCGAGGAGCCCGATGAAACTACCGAGGCCGAGGAGACAACTGAGGCTGAGGAAACTACAAAGGCTCCCGAAACAACTGAAAAGACAGAGGAAACAACTGAAGCTGAGGAGACCACCGAAAAGGTTGAGGACACAACCGAGGCGCCTGAGGAAACAACAGGTCCCGAGGATACTTCTCCCGAGGAAACAACAGGCCCCGATACTTCTGAAACAACAGGCCCCTCAGACAGTGACGCAGCTACACCCGCAGGGGAAGAGGAGGTATAACGATGCTTATTAAAACAAGACTCAAAAGCTCAACAGAGCTCTCCTCCTATAAGATGCTCACAGTATGCCCCCTTCTTGTGGTGACCACTACTGTAACAAGAGCGCTTACCATGGCTGTTGCTTTTTCAGTTACTCTTCTTCTTGCTCAGCTTATCGTAGCGCTGTTCAAGAAGATCATCCCTCTGAAGCTTCGCAGTCTTCTTTACGTTACAATTACTGCATTCTGCGCTTCGCTCGTGGAGCTTCTCGTATGGTATATCTTCCCGAAGGCGGCTGACTCGCTCGGAATATATCTTCCCATACTTGCAGTAAGCTGTATTATTCTTGTGCGCCTCGAATCCACAAAGGCAGAGAATTCTGCGGGTAGTGCGATCTTTGATTCACTTATCACAAGCGCACAGATGATCCTTGTAATGCTTGGTACTGCTATTTTCAGAGAAATGCTTGGCCTTGGAAAGCTCTTTTCCGACGTGTTCGGTGAGGGCGGAATCGTTGTATTCAAGAATGCACCCATCCCCGTGCTCCAGACAACGGTTGGCGTTCTTTTCCTTGCAGGAATCGGTGCGGCTGTTGCCAAGTATATAGTTAAAAAGAATAAAAGAGCGGCAAGAGAAAAGCTTGCCGCAGATGAAATAGTCTGAGGAGGTTAATATGGAAGCTATACTTATAGTTCTTGCGGCTATTCTTGCCGATAACCTTCTTCTTTCAAGACTTTTCGGTGTTGAATCCTTCTTCACCGCAACTGAAAAGCCTCAGGGCGCGGCGCTTTACGGAGGACTTGTAACCTGTGTTACCGTTATTTCAGGCACTATCGTTCTTGCTCTCTATAATTTCGTTCTTGCGCCCCTCAAGATCACTCATTTTATCACGTTCCTCAGCGTTGTGATAATCACCTGTGTGATCTGCGCTGTTCAGCTTATCTCATCAAAGATTTCAGGCAAGGCTCATGCGGCTGTTGAATCAACTCTTCCTGTTATTTCAAGTAACTGCGTTGTTCTCGGCTCAATTCTTCTTTGCATTGAAAACAGCTTTTCATTTGGTATTTCCACTCTTTTCCTTCTTGCGGCAGGTATCGGATTTACTCTTGTGATGCTTGTATTTTCAAGCGTACAGAAGAGATTTGAGAATTCCGATATGGCAGACAGCTTCAGAGGAATACCCATTCTTCTTATTTCCTGCGCCCTTGCGGCAATGGCATTTTCCGGATTTTACGGACTCAGCTTCTGAGAGGTGATTTTATGATATTCGGAATAGTTATTGCTTGCGGTATACTCTGCATTATTGCCCTTGTTGCGGCAATTTTACAGAACGTAGAGTATAGCGGAGGAAAGATTAATAATGAGCTGAAGAGGGAAAAGATCCTCGATTGTCTCCCCGGAGACAATTGCGGTGCCTGCGGATACGGCGATTGCGCTTCACTTGCAATGGCAATTGTAAACGGCAAGGCATCTCCCGCCTCCTGCTCCCTTGGCGGTGCGGCAACTGCTCAGGCTGTTGGCGTGATCCTCGGAAATGAGGACAGAAATACTGTTCGTATGCGTGCACAGGTAATGTGCTCAGGCACTAATGAAACTACCCGTAAGAAGTACATATACGATGACGGCGCTGCTGATTGCCTTGCTGAGATGAAGCTTGGCGGCGGTAATAAGGGCTGCCGTTATGCTTGTGTAGGACTTGGCAACTGTATGAAAGCTTGTCCCTTTGATGCAATTTCCATTAAAAAGGGAACAGCAACGGTTGACTATAAGAGATGCACCGGTTGCGGAAAATGTGTGACAGCTTGCCCCAAGCACATTATAAAGCTTGTGCCTTATGATGCTTATTACTGGGTTGGCTGTGCTTCAAAGGATACGGCGGCTAAGGAAAGATACAATTGCCGTGTAGGCTGTACCGGATGCGGCGTATGCCAGAAGGCGGATCGTAGCCATGTCGTTCTGTGGGCCAAGGAGTTGTGCCTCTC